>NZ_CP048422.1:2205000-2505000 GCF_010450875.1 Sphingomonas insulae | reverse complement strand
CGCCGGGTTCGCCCATACCTATGGCGTCGATCGTACGCCGGCGGTGATCGGCACGGTGATCGACGGCGGTCCGGGAGCGAAGGCGGGGTTGCAACCCGGCGACCGCATCGTCGCGATCGACGGCACCGGGATCGAGACGTTTTCGGACGTCGCCCGCTATGCCCTGATCCGCCCCGGCGCGCAGACCGTCGTGCGGATCGATCGCGCCGGACGCCAGGTCGACCGGCCGCTCGCGATCGGCGTGGTCCACCAGCGCGATCGCTTCGGCAACGAATATCGCATCGGCCGGATCGGTATCGGCAGCGGCGATCCCGTGCTGGCGCCGGTCAGCCTGCTCGCGGCGCCGGCCGCCGGCGTCCGCATGACCGGAGAGATCATCGGCGGCACGCTCGAAACCATCGGACAGATCATCAGCGGGCGCCGCTCGATCGACGAACTCGGCGGGCCGATCCGGATAGCGAAGATCAGCGGCGAACAAATGGCGCTTGGGCTGTCGGCGTTCGTCTGGCTGGTCGCGATGCTGTCGATCAATCTGGGGTTCATCAACCTGCTGCCAGTACCCATGCTGGATGGCGGTCACCTGTTCTTCTACGCGATCGAGGCGATCCGCCGCCGCCCCCTCGAACCCAGTGTGCAGGAATGGGCGTTCCGTGGCGGCCTTGCCGCGGTGCTGGCGCTGATGCTGGTCGTGACTTTCAATGATTTGAGCGCTGTTGGCCTGTGGCAACGGCTCGCCGGGTTGATCGGCTGACCGGGTTGGGGCAGGGCAGGTTTCTGCGTCTACCGGTGCATATGAGTATCCTGACGTATTTGGGGTGGGTTGAGTGACAGCGATGAAGAGTTCCATGTTCGTGGCCAGGGGCGCCGCGCTGCTCGCCGGCACCATGTTGTCCGGCGTGCCGGTGATGGCCCAGACCACGCCGGTTCCGGCTGCCGCTCCCGCGCCATCCGCAACGCCCGCCGCCGCTTCCGCTCAGGCTGCCGCCCAGGCTTCCGCAACGCCAGCGGTGGTGCGCACGATCAAGACGCTCCGCGTCGAGGGGTCGCAGCGCATCGAACCGGAAACGGTCCTGTCCTACACGAAGTTGCGCGTCGGCATTCCCTACACCGCGGAAACCCTCGATCAGGCGCTGAAGGACCTGCAGGCGTCCGACTTGTTCGTCGATTTCTCGATCTCGGGCGTCGAGACCGGTGATATCGTCTTGCGCATCCGCGAGAATCCGATCATCAACCGCGTGATCCTCGAGGGGAACAAGGCGCTCAAGAGCGACAAGATCACAAAGGAGATCAAGCTCGCGCCACGCCAGATCTTCACCCGCACCGCGGTCCGCCAGGACGTGTCGCGGATCATCGAGCTGTATCGTCGCCAGGGTCGCTTCGCCGCGGTCATCAGCCCCAAGATGGTCAGCCTCGACCAGAATCGCGTCGACGTGGTGTTCGAGATCACGGAAGGGCCCAAGTCCAAGGTCCGCCAGATCAACATCATCGGCAACGAGGTGTTCAACGACGGCAAGTTGCGCGGTGAGATGGTCACCAAGGAATCGCGCTGGTTCCGCCTGCTGTCGTCGAACACGTCCTACGATCAGGATCGCCTGAACTACGACCAGCAGAAGCTGCGCCAGTTCTACCTGACGCAGGGCTATGCCGATTTCCGCGTCACCAGTGCGGTCGCCGAGCTGACCCCGGACAAGCGCGACTTCATCATCACCTACGTCGTCGAAGAGGGGAAGCGCTACAAATTCGGCGACGTTACCGTCGACAGCGAGATCCGCGACTTCGACAACAAGAAGCTCGCCGCATCGCTGCCGATCAAGAAGGGCGAATGGTACAACGCCAAGATGGTCGAGGATTCGGTCGACCAGCTGAGCGAATCGGCGGGCCTGTTCGGCTACGCCTTCACCGACGTATCGCCCGACTTCCAGCGCGATCCCGAAACGCTGACGATGGGGATGAACTTCCACATCGCGCAGGCGCAGCGTACCTATGTCGAACGGATCGACATCAACGGCAACACGCAGACGCAGGACAAGGTCGTCCGCCGCGAGATCCGTCTGGCCGAAGGCGATGCGTTCAACAGCTTCCAGGTCAAGCGTTCGCAGGACCGCATCAACAGCCTGGGCTTTTTCCAGGACAAGATGGAGATCAAGCAGAACCCCGGTTCCGCCCCCGATCGCATCGTCCTCGAAACCAACCTCGAGGAAAAATCGACCGGCGAGCTGCAGCTGTCGGTCGGCTATTCCAGCCTCGAACGCTTCATCATCCAGGCGAACATCACGCAGAACAATTTCCGCGGCAAGGGCCAGGTGCTGCGGGCCGGCGTCAATTATTCGACCTATTCCAAGTCGATCGAGCTTGGCTTTACCGAGCCGTACCTGTTCGACAAGAACGTCGCCGTCGGCGTCGACGTGTTCCGCCGCGACTATAATTCGTTCAACTATATCGGCACCGATCGCCGTACCACCTATTCGCAGGTGTCCACCGGCTTCCAGATCCGTACCGGCGTGCCGCTGACCGAATATTGGTCGCTCGCCGGCCGCTACGGCCTGTCCTACGACGAAGTCGGCCTCGACGAGGGCACATATTACACCAACGGCAGGTGCGACATCCTGAAGGCCGGGCGTTATCTGTGCGAGGCGATCGGCAATCGCTGGACGTCGTCGGCCGGCTATTCGCTGATCTACGACAGCCTCAACAGCCGCCTGCGCCCGACCGCGGGCCAGCGTCTCAGCTTCAGCCAGGATTTCGCCGGCCTCGGCGGCGACGTGAAGTACATCCGCACGCGTCTGGAAGGATCGAAGTTCGTCAACGTCGGCTCGGGCTTCATCGGCTCGCTGGTCGGCGAGGCGGGGTATATCCACTCGCTGGAAGGGGCTCGTCCGGAGGGCACCGACAAGATCCGCATCACCGACCGCTTCTACCTCGGCGAACCGCAGTTCCGCGGCTTCGACATCCGCGGCATCGGGCCGCGCGTGCAGCGTCAATATTACCAGCCCGATCCGACCACGGGCAAGCAGGTGCTGATCACCGATCGCAACCAGCTGGTCGACGATGCGCTGGGTGGCCGCGCCTATTACCTCGTCCGTGCCGAGCTGGAGATTCCGCTCGGCGCCGGTGCGCGCGAACTGGGTCTGCGTCCTTCGGTCTACGTCCAGGCTGGCAGCCTGTTCGCGCTGACCAGGCCGCTGCCGACCGCAACCTTCCCGACGATCACCGATGCCGCGGGCAACGTGACCGTGCTGCCGATCCAGCGCCTGCTGACCGACTCGGCGGGTCGTCAGCTGTATCTGGTACCGACCACGGATGCGACCAATGCCGGCGCCTACACGACCTGCGCGATCGGCTATTCGGCGGCGGCAGGCGGCGCCTGTGCCGGGGCCAGCACCAATTCGATCGCATACGACACCCCGATCCAGCCCTTCAAGGAGACCTATTACGGCTCCAGCGCCACGCCGCGCGTCAGCATCGGTGTCGGCGTCAACTGGAATTCGCCGTTCGGCCCGCTCCGCATCGATCTCGCCAAGGCGCTGGTCAAGCAGAAGGGCGACGACCCCAAACTCATCACCTTCAACGTAGGGACGCAGTTCTAATGAAGACCATCACCAAGACTTGCGCGTCGGCGATCGCCGTCGCTTCCGTCGCGCTCCTCGCCGGTACGGCGTCGGCGCAGACGGCCGGGATCGCCACGGCGCAGGCCGATGCCGCGATCTTCAGCGCCAAGGCGTTCGATGCTGCCAACACGCAGATCTCGACCACCTACAAGGCGCAGCTGGACCAGGCCGCCGCCGCCCAGACCGCGCTGAACACGCAGCTGCGCGGTCTGCTCGACACCAACAAGGACGGTCAGGTCAGCCAGGCCGAAGCCGCTGCCGCAGAAGCGCCGAACAGCGCCATCGGCAATCAGGTCCGCGCCGCGCAGCAGAAGGCGCAGCCCGGCATCGAGGCCGCACAGGGCCCGGCGATCAAGGCGCAGGCCTATGCGCTCGAACAGATCGTCAACAAGTACGATCCGGCGCTGCGCGCCGTCGTCGCCGCCAAGAAGATCAGCATCGTACTCGCGCCGAATGCGATCCAGTACGCGCCGCCGGCGACGGACGTGACGCGCGACATCATCGCCGAGATCGATCGCACCACGCCGACCGTGCCGATCACGCCGCCCGCCAACTGGCAGCCGCAGCAGCAGACCGTCGAGCTGCTGCAGCAATACCGCCAGCTGGTATACGCGAACGCCGCCCGCCGTCAGCAGGCGGGTGCTCCGGCGCCGACCGGCACGGCCGCGCCGGCGCCCGCGCCCGCCGCGACGCCGCGCGCGACCCCGCAGGGTCGCTAAGGCGCGATCCGGGTGAGCGACGACGCACCTCGGGTACTTGGTCCGCTCGATATCGGGCGGGTCATGGCAGCCTTGCCGCATCGCTATCCGATGCTGCTGGTCGACCGCGTCGAGGAACTGATCCTCGACCGGTCGATCGCGGCGATCAAGGCGGTGACGATCAACGAAGGGTTCTTCCAGGGGCACTTCCCTGGTCGGCCGATCATGCCGGGCGTGCTGATCGTCGAGGCGCTGGCACAGGCGGCCGGCATCCTTGCGGTCGAAAGCCTCGGCCTCGCGGGTTCGGGCAAGCTCGTCTATTTCATGGCGATCGACGGCGCGAAGTTCCGCAAGCCGGTTGAACCTGGCGTGTTGCTGCGGCTGGAGGCGACGTTCGTCCAAAAGCGCAGTTCGGTGTGCAAGTTCGCAGGTATCGCGAAGATCGACGGGCAAGTGGTTGCAGAAGCTAACTTTACCGCCATGATCGCCGATCCGCCCAAGGGGTGACGCAAGCGCGACTTTCGTGACCTTTTGACAATATCGCGGCGCTCCGTTAGGGGCGCCGCTTCTCTTCCAGGCTGGTCGGAACCAGCCGCTTCAGGAGCGTGTGACGTGAAGAAAGATACCCATCCCGACTACCACACCATCAAGGTCCAGATGACCGATGGTACCGTGTTCGAAACCCGCTCCACCTGGGGCAAGGAAGGCGACACGATGACGCTCGACATCGACCCGCTAGCGCATCCGGCATGGACCGGTGGTCGCGGCACGATGCTCGACTCGGGCGGCCAGGTTGCCCGCTTCAACAAGCGCTTCGGCGGCGGTCTGACCCTGCGCAAGGGCTAACCGCGTTTGTATACCGGGCGTTAACTACAGCCGCATAGACTTGGCGTATGTTCGCTGCGGAATTCGAACCAGCAGATGCCAACGGCCGGCGCCGCTCCATGCGTGCGCCGGTTTCGTTGGATGCGCACATCGGCAAGGGCGTCAGGACCCTGTGCAAGGTCGTCGATATCTCGATCCACGGTGCGCGTCTTCAGACCTATTCGGCCCTCGCGAAGGGAAGCCTGATCTGGCTGACCCTGCCTGGCGTCGGGTCGGTGGTGGCGGAGGTCAAATGGGCCGACGATTATGCGGCCGGCTGCCAATTCCAGCAGCCGCTTGAGATCGACGTCTTCGAAGGTCTGGTGCAGCTGAACCGCTGACCGCACCCGGGCGTTGCGCATGTGAATGGGTACTTGCTGCATCGCAGCATGGCTCGCTAAGGTGAGTGCGATGACTGATAATCCAACCGCTGCCGGTGCGCCGACCGGACCGGTGCCGACGCTGTTCGAAGCGATCGTCCGCCAGCTGGCCGTCACCGCGACCTATAACAAGGGGTCGGTAACCATCGCCCCCCACATCCTCTACACCCGCCATGGCGAGATCTACGTCGACGCGATCACCGTCGAGCGCGACGGCAAGCCGCCACGCGAGGAAAAGCTCGGCACGTTCAAGCTCGACGGGCTGGGCGATCCCGCGCTCACCGCGCGCGCGTTCACGCCCCACACCCTGTTCGAACCTGCCGCCGAGAAATATGACGGCGTCACGCTGATGGCGGTCGAGCGGGGGGGCTGACCGCCACGCGTCGTCAGCGGCAGCGGACCTGCGACTGGCTCTGGTCGACCGCCTTGCCGGCCAGTGCGCCGGCCGCACCGCCCAGCAGTGTCCCGACGATGCGGCTGCGGCCACCGTCGATCACGTTGCCCAAAATGCCGCCTGCCGCACCGCCGACGATCAGGCCCGTGGTGCCGTCGCTCCGCTTGCAATAATAGCGCCCGTCGTTGCCGGCATAGACCCGCTCGTCGTTGCTCAGCACGCGTTCCCGGTAATTGGGGCCGGAGCGATAATAGCGCGACGCGTCATAGCCGTTCTCGTCGCGTTCGTCGTCATAGCCGCCGCGTGGATCGTCATAGGCGCTTGGAACCGGTGCCTGACGATAGCCGCCGGCGCCGGTATTGCCGCGGAATGAGCGGTAGCGGTCGAACTCCGCGCGATATCGCGCCAGTTCGGCATCGAAGCGCTGCTGGGCCGCGGCGAACCGCGCATCGTCGCTGGCGGACTGGGCGATGGCCGGCGCGCCGCCATAGAGCAGCGCGGTACCGGCGAGGGCGATCGACAGGGATCTGAACATCGGAATGATCCTCGATACGGCCCGGTGAGTCGGGCCTGAAACGATCATACACGCAAGCCGCCTTGGCGGTTCCTGAACGCCGGTCGTTCGATCGACCCGGCCGACGTGGATATCGGTATCGCTCACCCGATGGGGCAGGGGACAGACCCGTCGATGTCTGGTATGATCCACGCATCACCCGCTTGATCGGTAAGCACCTCGTGATGGTCGCCCGCATGGCCGGGCTCCCGCTTACATTCGGAAGGCCAGCGTGATGGACATCAACTACTTGCTTTCGCGCGAGCAGATTTCGCTGATGAAGGCGCGCACCGCCGCTTGCCCTGAGGCGCGGGCCGCCCACGCCGGCCTCGCCAGGGCCTATGGCCAGGCGCTCGGTCGCAGCGCGTTTCCCCACCGCGACGTCGATGCGCGGGTACCCCGCCGACCATCCGGTTCACGCCCGTCCGATGACGCCTGAAGGCGACACCGAACGCCGGGCTGATCGGGGGCCCGACGCGCCGCAGCTTCGTCACCCGATGGTGACGAAGCTGTCCATCACCCGCTTGCGGCCGGCCGCCTCGAAATCGATCTCCAGCTTGTTGCCCTCGATCTCGGCAATCTCGCCATAGCCGAACTTCTGATGAAAGACGCGCTGGCCCACCGACAGGTCGCTACGCCCCTTGTTGCCGAGGCTCACCGCGCTCGACCGGCTCTCGACGACCCGTGTCGGGGCGGTGGTGAAGCCGGAACCCGAACCCGCCGCGCGTTGCCAGCCCGGCCCGCGGCCCGTGCCGCGCGCGACATCGGCGAACGGGTCTGCCCGCTCGCTCCAATTCGCCCGCCACAGGCTCTCGCCGCCCGACATCGTGGTGTCGGCATCGATATGCTCGGGCGGCAATTCGCTGACGAAACGGCTGGGAATGCTGGATGTCCACTGGCCATAGATGCGGCGGTTGGCGGCATGCAGGATCACCGCCTTGCGGCGCGCCCGCGTGATCGCGACATAGGCCAGGCGGCGCTCCTCCTCCAGGCTCTTGGTGCCGCCCTCGTCCAGCGACCGCTGCGAGGGGAACAGGCCCTCTTCCCAGCCGACGAGGAAGACGGTGTCGAACTCCAGACCCTTGGCGGCGTGGATCGTCATGATCGTCACTTGCGGGTCCTGCGCGCCGCCCTCCTTGTCCATGACCAGGCTGACGTGTTCCAGGAACGCGCCGAGCGATTCATATTCCTCCATCGCGCGGACGAGTTCGGACAAATTCTCCAGCCGTCCCGACGCCTCGACAGACTTCTCGGCCTGCCACATCGCGGTATAGCCGCTCTCGTCGAGCATCTGCCGCGCGAGTTCGGCATGGGGCAGGTCGCGCGCCATATCGCGCCAACGTGCGATGTCGCCGACCAGATTGCCGAGCGCGCGCCGCGCCTGCGGGGTCAATTCGTCGGTATCGAGGATACGCGCGGATGCGATGGTCAGCGGCACGCCCTCGATACGCGCCAGCTGGTGAATCTTGGCCAGCGCCTTGTCGCCGAGGCCGCGCTTGGGCACGTTGACGATCCGCTCGAACGCGAGATCGTCGGACGGCTGGTTGACGATCCGAAGATACGCCAGCGCATCGCGGATCTCGGCCCGTTCGTAGAACCGATAGCCGCCGACGATCCGGTACGGCATGCCGATGGCGATGAACCGGTCCTCGAATTCGCGCGTCTGGTGCTGCGCGCGGACCAATATGGCGACATCGTCCAGGCTCTTGCCGCCACGCTGGCATGCCTCGATCTCATCGCCGACCCGGCGCGCTTCTTCCGGGCCGTCCCATACGCCCAGCACCCGCACCTTTTCGCCCGCGTCGAGTTCGGTCCACAATGTCTTGCCGAGCCGCCCGCCGTTGTTGGCGATCATACCGGATGCGGCGCCCAGGATATGCGGCGTCGACCGGTAATTCTGCTCCAGCTTGATGACAGTGGCGCCCGGGAAGTCCTTCTCGAACTTCAGGATGTTTTCCACCTGCGCGCCGCGCCAGGAATAGATCGACTGGTCGTCGTCGCCGACGCAGGCGATGTTCTTGCGTTGCTGGGCGAGCAGCCGCAGCCACAGGTACTGGACGACGTTGGTGTCCTGATATTCGTCGACCATGATGTATTTGAACCGGTCCTGATAGGTCCGCAGCACGTCGGGATGCGTTTTCAGGATCGTCAGCATGTGCAGCAGCAGGTCGCCGAAATCGCAGGCGTTGAGCGCCTTCAGCCGCGCCTGATATTGCGCATACAATTCGCCGCCACGCCCGTTGGCGTAGCGTTCGCTCTCGCCCGCGTCGATGTCGGCCGGGACCAGCCCTTTGTTCTTCCAGTCGTCTATCAGCCCCGCAAGGCTGCGCGCCGGAAAGCGCTTTTCATCCAGATCGGCCGCAACGATCAGCTGTTTCAGCAGGCGCAACTGGTCGTCCGTATCGAGGATGGTGAAGTTGCTCTGCAGCCCGACCAGCTCCGCGTGGCGACGCAGCATTTTGGCGCCGATCGCGTGGAACGTGCCGAGCCACGGCATGCCTTCCACCGCATCGCCGACCAGCCGCCCGACCCGCTCGCGCATCTCGCGCGCGGCCTTGTTGGTGAAGGTGACGCTCAGGATTTCGGACGGCCACGCCTTGCGCGTCCACAACAGATGCGCGAGCCGGGCGGTCAGCGCGGCGGTCTTGCCGGTGCCGGCGCCGGCCAGCATCAGCACCGGGCCTTCGGTGGTCAGCACCGCCTCGCGTTGCGGTGGGTTCAGCCCCTTGAGATAAGGCGGGTCTTGCAGATGGGTGGCGGTTTCGGTCACCGGTGAACAGGTAGGGAACAGCGCGCGCGCGGGCAAGTACGATCCGTCGGCCGGGGTTGCCACATCACTGACTTGCCATCGTAGCGCAGGCGAAACGACCGGGAGTTAGGACGCGGGGCGCGGCAAGGAACGGCCCCGTATCACTCGCCCGTCGGAGGCGGGGGCGCAGGGTCCGGTGTCGCGACCGTCATTTCGCAGGAGCTCGTACTATGACCACCCTCTTTCGCGTCGCCACGGCGGCGCTCGCCTTGTCGTGCCTGTCCAGCGGCGCGCTGGCGTCGCCGGCCGTCGACACCTTCACCATCCGCGTCTCCCACGTTGGCCTCGATCTGCACACCGCCGACGGCCGCCGGCGTTTCGACGCCCGCGTCCGCCGCGCCGCCCGCTCGGCCTGTGCTGCCCCCGGTGCGTCGCTGGTCGAGCAGCGTCATGCGAGGCTCTGCATGGCGGAATTGCGCAGCGATGCCGCCCGGCAGGTCGCGGCGCGGTTCGACGACACCGGCATCCGCCTCGCCAGCGTCGCGCGCTGACAGGCGCACGGGGCGTTGCGCGATGCGCGGCGCCCCGGCGAATCTGACGATGTTTTGAACCGGGATACCCCGACGAAAAATCGGGGCAGCCGCGATGCGACCGCCCCGTAGTTCAGGGAGAGCCGGTCGACAGGGGAGACAACCGGCACGTCGCTACCCACAGGGGGAGAGGAGCAGCGACCATTCCTATGTAGGAACGGTTTGTTGCGGACACATTTCACCGATGTTGCCCGCGACGATTATTTCGCGCTTAAACGGCCTGCATGACCCAGTCCGTCGCAAAAGCCTCTCCACGCCGTATCCTGACGGCCAGTCTCGTCGGCACCGCCGTGGAGTTCTACGATTTCTACATCTACGCCACCGCCGCCGCCCTCGTCTTCGGCGTGCTGTTCTTTCCGGCGGAAAGTGGATCGGCCCAACAGATGTTGAGCTACGCGAGCTTCGGTCTCGCCTTTGTCGCGCGGCCGGTTGGCGCGCTCGTCTTCGGCCATTTCGGCGATCGCGTCGGCCGCAAGTCGACGCTGGTTGCCAGCCTGATGCTGATGGGGGGATCGACCGTCGCCATCGCGTTTCTGCCGACCTACGACCAGGTTGGCTGGATCGCACCGCTGCTGCTCTGCGTCATGCGATTGGGACAGGGGTTGGGCCTCGGCGGGGAATGGGGTGGGGCGGCGCTGCTCGCCGTCGAAAACGCACCGCCGCATCGCCGCAATACGTGGGGCATGTTCCCGCCGCTCGGCGCGCCGGTCGGTTTCATCATGGCCAACGGGCTGTTCTTGCTCCTTGGCCTGGCCTTGGACGACGCGCAGTTCCGCGAATGGGGCTGGCGGCTGCCGTTCCTGGTCAGCGCCGTGCTGGTGGCACTGGGCCTCTGGGTCCGTCTCAAGCTGACGGAGACCCCTGCATTCCTTGAAGCCGCGGAGGCGGAGGCGCTGCCGAAGGTGCCGATCGCGACGCTGATCGGCCATCATGCCCGGCCGCTGATCGCGGGTACCGGCGGCGTGATCGCGTGCTTCGCGCTCTTCTATCTTGCGACCGCGTTCACGCTTGGTTACGGCACCAAGACGCTGGGTTACGGTCGGCAGGCGATGCTCGGCGCAGAGCTGGCCGCGATCCTGTTCCTCGCTGCCGGGGTCATCGTGGCGAGCGTGATCGCCGATCGCACCGGTGCGCGCCGCGTGCTGGTCATCGGCTTCATCGGTTGCATCGTCGCTGGCCTGACGATGGGGCCGATGCTGGGCGCAGGATCGTTGTTCGTGATCTTCCTGTGGCTCGCCTTCGCGCTGTTCGTGATGGGGTTCGCCTATGGTCCGCTCGGTGGCTGGCTGCCGAGCCTGTTTCCTGCGGGGGTGCGCTACACCGGCGTGTCGATGACCTTCAATCTGGGTGGCATCATCGGCGGCGCGCTCGCGCCGCTGGCGGCGGAGGCGCTGGCACCCCATGGGCTCGGGTGGGTCGGGCTCTATCTGGTCGGGGCCGGCCTGCTCAGCCTGGCCGGGCTGGCGCTGCTGCGTCAGCCCTGACGCAGGAGGGTCAGCCGCGCTTTGCCGTGAACCCGGCTGACGTCGATGACGAACCCCGTCGGCGCCACATCTTCCGCCTTCGCCGTCTCGATGCTGATCCACGTCGCCGGCGATGTCCAGCCGAGCCGGGCCAGCTTGTCGAGCGCGACCAGACCGGCACCGGTGCCATAAGGCGGGTCCATCATGATGAGGTCGAGCGGTTTTGCCGCCGGCCCCAGCGCCATCACGGATCCCGCCCGGACGTCTCCACGCGTGCCGAGCTTTGCGAGGTTCGCCTTCAATGCGTCCAGCGCCGCACCGTCCTGTTCGACGAACAGGCACGAACCCGCGCCGCGCGACAATGCCTCTATCCCCAGCGCGCCCGATCCGGCGAACAGGTCGGCGACCGCCAGTCCTTCGAAACTGCCGAGTCTGCTGGTCAACATCGAGAACAGCGCCTCGCGCGTTCGATCCGCAGTCGGGCGGGTGGCATCACCTTTGGGCGCGACGAGCGGCCGCCCGCGCCATTGTCCGGCGATGACCCTCATGGCCGGCGTCCCCGCGGCGGACGGCCCCCGGAACTTGTCGGTCGCGGCCCATTGCCGGATGGAGTGCCGTCGCGCCGTGGCGGCCGCGCTCCGGGTTTGGGGGGGCGCGCCGAAGGAGCAGGAACGCCGGGTTCGTTACGCCGCGGCCGATCCGTAGCCTCACCACCACGAGCGGCACGCGTGCGATCGTCGCTGCCTTGCGAACGCGGCGTAGCGCGATCATCGGCGCGTGGGGTCCGGCCTCGGTCGTTGCCGCGTGGCGTTCGGGTGCGATCATCACCGCGTTGCGTCCGTGGCGACGCGCGATCATCGCTTCGCGCTGTGCCGCCACGCGGGGGCCGCGTTGCCGCGCGGTCATCGGCGCGCGCCGTACGGCCGGGTTCCTCGCCCCGCTTGCGTCCGGCCGAAACGCCGCCTCGCGATCCCTCGTCTCGACCGGGCGAGCGGCCGCTCGCCGGCTTAGTCCCGGGCCGGGCGGGGCGGGTCGCGATCCCGGTCGGCACCGCTTCGCTCCGCCGCGGCGCACGACGGCCTTCGCCGGTCGGCGCCGGTGTCCGTGTCGGTTTGGGGCGTTCCTGCGCCTCGCGCATCGGTATGCCGCCCTCGACCCGCGTTCGCGCGCGCGCGTTTCGATCGACGCTCGGCGCGGTGCGGAACCCGTCGCGTGGTGCCTCGATCACCGATTCATCCGGCGCGCCGCCCTTCAGCGTGCGGCGGAACGCCACCACCTCATGCTGCTTTACCTCGCCGACGCCGCCCACCGGCAGGTCGCCGAGGACGAAGGGCCCGTAGCGCGTGCGGATCAACCGGCTGACCTGCAATCCCAGGTATTCGAGCACGCGCCGCACTTCGCGGTTTTTGCCCTCGGTGATCGTGATCTCAATCCAGACGTTGGCCCCGGTGCGGCGTTCGATATTGGCATCGATCGATCCATAGCGAATGCCCTCGATCTCGACGCCTTCCGCCAGTTCCTCAAGCTGTTGCTGCGTCACGTTGCCATAGGCGCGCGCACGATAGCTGCGCTCAACGCCGGTGGAGGGCAGCTCGAGTTGTCGCTTGAAACCGCCATCCGTGGTGAGCAGCAACAATCCCTCGGTATTGAGGTCGAGCCGCCCGACCGGCACCAGCCGCGGCAGGTCGCGCGGCAGCCGGTCGTATATCGTCGTGCGGCCTTTCGGGTCGCGCTCCGTCACCAGCAACCCGTTGGGCTTGTGATAGAGGAACAGCCGCGTCGGTTCCGGCAATGCCGCCGGCTGACCGTCGACCGTCACGCCCTGTAACGACCGCAGCACCGTTGCCGGCGTGTCAAGCACCGCACCGTTCAGTGCGATGCGGCCCTCTTCTATCATGCGTTCGACCTCGCGGCGACTCGCGACGCCGGCACGCGCCAGCAATTTTGCGATCCGGTCGCCGGTACGGGTATCAGGTGTCTGGGCCATGCCCGCCCATAACGCTCATTCGCCCGTCACGCGAAAATATTTGCGTCCTAAGCCGATCGGGCGCGTTATGTCGCGCAGGCGTAACAAAATCACCCACGCCGGTCGGAGCGCGTCGATGCTGTTCGGGAGGAAGAAGCGCCAGATCGTGCGTTTGCTGGTCGTCGAGGACGAACCGCTGATCGCATTCGATACCGAGCATGTCCTGACCGATGCCGGCTATGAAGTCGTGGCTACCGTGGATCGCGTCGTCGACGCCCTGAACGTGTTGCGATCCGGGGCCGGCGTAGACCTGATATTGGTCGACGTGCATCTGGCCGACGGCACCGGGCTCGACGTCGCGCGCGCTGCGGTGGAGGCTGGAGTGCCCGTGCTGTTCGTCACCGGCAACTGCCCGGTCGAGGCGACGACGCTGGCAGCAGGTTGTCTCGCCAAGCCGTATCAGCAACGCGATCTGATCGGCGCGATCGAGGCGATCGACGCCAGGATCGGCGGGCGCAAGCAGAAGCGCCTGCCCAGCGGCCTGCGATTGTTCGAGGCGCCCGCCAGCTGAACACGTAGCGGCTGTTCGCATACGAAATTGCCGCTAGTGTCCGGTAGATGTTGACCGGCAGTAACCTGTATTTCGTCATCGTCGCGGCGATCGCTGTCCTCGTCGTCGTGGCGATGCGTCGTTCGCCCGCGGTCCGCGCGCGGCTCGCGCCGCTGGCGCCCTATGCCGAACGCGGGCCGATCGCGGTTTTCTTTATGGGAATTTCGTCGGGTCTCGCCTTCACGATGATCGGTGCCACGTTGACCACCCGGCTCAAACAGGACGGGCTCGACAAATCGACGATCACCGCCTTCACGCTCGGCTTCCTCGTCTACAATCTCAAACCGTTATGGGCATGGATGGTGGATGGCATACGGCTGCCGGTCCTCGGGGGGCTGGGCCAGCGGGTATCGTGGATATTGTTGTCGGGGGTGCTGGTCGCAGCCGCCATCGTCAACTTGGCCCTGGTCGATCCCGTCGCTGACCTTCAGGCGACGATCGTTGCGGCGGTGCTCGTCGGCTTCGCCGGCGCGACCTATGACATCGTCATCGACGCCTATCGCATCGAAACGCTCGAACCGAACCAAATGGGTGTCGGATCGGGCATGACACAATATGGTTGGAAGATCGGGTCGGTGCTGGCGGGGGCCCTGGCGCTGGTCATCGCGGCGCGATCGAACTGGCAAGTCGCCTATCTTGCCTGCGTCGTCTTCGCCTTCCCGGCGATGATCGTCGCGGTGCTGCGCGGCGAGCCATCGCGCCGGCGGGAACCCATCGTGCGGCGGGGGATGTCCGAACTTGGCGCGTCCATCATCGGACCATTCATCGAATTCTTTCGCCGTCATGGGGCCCTGGTCATCCTGGCCTTCATCCTGCTCCACAAGATCGGCGATACGCTGGGGCAGCAGGCGTTGCGTCTGATGCTCGACGACCTCGGCTTCACCAATGACGAAATCGCGCTCTACGACGTCGTCATCGGCTTCTGGGCGTTCTGGGTCGGCCTTGCGATCGGCGGGGTGCTTTACGCCAAACTTGGCTTGAAGCGATCCGTGCTGCTCAGCTTGATGCTGATGATGATCTCCAATGCCAGCTTCGCCTTGCTCGCGGCTGCGGGCCACAGCAACATGGGGCTGGCGGCGGCGATGGCGTTCGAAAATGTCGCGAGCGGTATCGGCGGCGTCACCATCGTCGCCTATTTTTCGGCCTTATGCGATCTGCGCTTCACCGCTGCGCAATATGCGCTCATCTCCGCGGCGGCGAGCGTCGTCGGACGGGTGCTCACCGCCACGACGACGGGGCGACTGGTCGATAGCTTCGGCTATGTCGCCTTTTATTGGGGAACCACCGCGGCCGCATTGCCGGGCGTGTTGTTGTTCTGGTGGATGAGCCGTTCCGGATTGATCGATCGTTCGATCGGCAGTGCCGGCGTTTCGGGGGAAGGCGACGTGCGCGCCGAGGAGCCGCAGGGGACCGCCTGATCGATCATACGCAGATCGGGCGACCATCGTCGGCGAACGCCATTGCAAGGACGGCGACGCTCGCCATCACCGCATCGACGCGGCGCACGCCGAGAAGGTCGCCTAGCAGGTATCGCGCACTGTCCGGTGCCGTTTCGATCCGCGAGAGGATGGTGAGCAGCGATCGCTCGGCAGCGGTCATGCGCGAACAGCAGCATGGCGCGATGGCGATCGTACCTTCGGCAGTGCCGGCAAGGTCTGCCATCAACGCTCGCATCAGGACGAGCGGACGTCGGAAATCCTGTCCGAACGCGGTGAACAGTGCGTGGCTGGCGCGGGCGTCGTGGGGCCCGTGCGCGCCCATCCGTCGCAGCGCGAACAACGCGATCCGCGCATTGGGACATGCGGGCAACGCATAGGGCAGAGCGGCGATCGTGGTAGTGAGATCGGACATGACGACGACTCCAATGTTCGTCGCCAACAGTCCTAAAATCGCTATTGCAAGTCAATCGCAATTGTTATGTCAATCCGGTGCCTCGTCGTTCAGGGCGAGCGCTTCACCGGCGAGATACAGCGAACCCGCGATCAACACGATCGCACCGTCGTGCCGAGCTGCGCTATCGACGGCCTCTACCAGCCCCGTTGCCGTCTCTCCCGTCAGGCCAAGATCGTCGGCCATCGCCACCAATGCTGCCGGAGCATGATGCGCATGCCCCGGTACCGGCACGGCGATGACGTGGGACACCGCGGTGGCCAGCATCCGCAAAACCCCGGCGGCATCCTTGTTGGCGAGCATGCCGAGCACCAGCACGACCGGACGGCCGGCCGCCACGTCGCGCAACGCGCGGGCTACCGGTTGCGCCGCGGACGGATTGTGCGCGCCGTCAAGCCACAGCTCGCGGCCTTCACCCAGTCGATCGTGCAGGGGGCCGCCGCCGAGCCGTTGCATGCGTGCTGGCCATTGCGCCCAGTCCGCGGCGGCACGCATGGCTGCCTCCGGCACGTTCACCGTGCCCTGATGTCGCAGCATCGCGATCGCCAACGCAAGATTGCGCGATTGATGCGGTCCGACCAGCCGCGGCCGGTGCGTCACGACCGAAAAGCCGGTGTCGCGATAGCGGATCGTGCCACGCGCGGTGTCGCTCCACCAATGCTCGTTGCGGGCTACGAGCGGAGCCCCGACCTGCGCGGCGGCCGCGGCGATGCGCGCGCGGCTGGGGGCAGGGTAGTTCATCGTCACCAGCGGCACGCCGGCCTTCGCGATCCCTGCCTTCTCCGCGGCGATGTCGGTGATGCGGTCGCCGAGGAACGCCTCATGATCCATGCCGAGCGCCGCAATGCCCGTGACGGTGGGGCACTCGATGACGTTGGTCGCATCCAGTCTGCCGCCCAACCCCACCTCGACGATCGTGGCCGTCGCCGGTGTGCGGGCGAAGGCCAGGAACGCCGCGGCGGTCGTCACCTCGAAGAAGCTCGCGGCGATGCCGTCGGCGTGGTCGAGCACCTCGCCGAGCAGCGCTGAAAGCGCCGGATCCTCGATCAGGCGTCCGGCGATGCGGATGCGTTCGTTGAAGCGCACCAGATGGGGGCTCGAAAAGACGTGGACGTCATGTCCCGCTGCCTCCAGCGCCGCGCGCAGGAAAGCGCAGGTCGAACCCTTGCCGTTGGTGCCGGCGACATGGAACACCGGCGGCAGCGCATGTTGCGGATCGCCGAGCCGCGTGAGCAGGCGGGTGATCCGTTCCAGCCCCAGCACGTCGGCACCGGGCGACAGCGCCCATAGCCGATCGAGCTGCGCTTGCACCGCGGGGTCGGTAGATGTGGCGTGGTCCGGCATGCCCGCGCGCGCCTGTTAAGCTAGGCCGCGCGCGCTGCCGTGAGGTAACCGATCACCGTCGCCAGCTGGTCGCGCAACTGCTTGCGATGCACCACCATGTCGAGCATGCCGTGATCCAGCAGATATTCGGCGCGCTGGAATCCCTCCGGCAGCTTTTCACGGATCGTGCTTTCGATGACGCGTTGGCCGGCGAAGCCGATGAGCGCGCCGGGTTCCGAAATCTGCACGTCACCCAGCATTGCGTAGCTCGCGGTGACGCCGCCGGTGGTCGGATCGGTCAGCACCACCACATAGGGCAGGCCGGCATCGTGCAACATTTGGATCGCAACGGTGCTGCGCGGCATCTGCATCAGGCTCAGGATACCTTCCTGCATGCGCGCGCCGCCGGCGGCGGTGAAGATGACGTACGGTGCCTTGTCCTTGATCGCCGCCTCGACCCCGCGCACGAACGCTTCGCCGACGGCAAGGCCCATCGATCCGCCCATGAAGGCGAAGTCCTGTACGCCCATCACCACGCGGTGGCCTAGGATCGTACCGCGGGCGTTGATGAGCGCATCCTGTTCCTGCGCCAACGTCCGCGCCGCCTTCAGCCGGTCGGTATAGCGTTTCGAATCACGGAATCTCAGCGGATCCTCAGGCACCTTGGGCACCGGCAGTTCGGAACAGCTGCCATCATCGAGGATTTGCCGGAAGCGTTCCTTCGGCCCGATCCGCTCGTGATGGTCGCACTTCGGGCAGACGTAGAGGTTCTCCTCCAATTCCTTAGCGAAGATCATCTGCCCGCAGCCCTTGCACTTGTGCCACAGGTTCTCGTCCGACGATTCGCGCTTGGCGACGAAGGGCAGGGCGTTGCGGACGTTGCTGATCCAGCTCATGCGGTAACCTTTCGCGCGGAGTCCTTCAGCGCTCCGCTCAGCGATTGAACATAGGTACGGACGGCGGCGGGCGCATCGGCACCATGCTGCGCGACGAGTTCCACGATCGCCGACCCGACGACGACGCCGTCGGCGACCGCACCGATCGCCGATGCCTGTTCGGGCGTGCGCACGCCGAATCCAACTGCGACCGGCAGGTCGGTCGATGCCTTCAGCCGCGCGACGGCCTGATCGATCGATCCTTGCGCCGCCTGTTGCAGGCCGGTGATCCCGGCGACGGAGACGTAATAGAGAAAGCCGGACGCGCCATCGAGCACCTTGGGCAAGCGCGCGGCGTCGGTGGTCGGCGTGGCGAGGCGGATCGGATCGATTCCGCGGCGGCGCAATTCGGGACCCAGCGCGTCATCCTCTTCGGGAGGAATGTCGACGCAGATCACGCCATCGACGCCCGCGTCCGCCGCAGCCTGCGCGAACCAGTCGGGGCCGCGGCGCAGCATCGGATTGGCATATCCCATCAGGACCAGCGGGACATTCGGGTGACGTGCCCGAAACGCCGTCGCGATCGACAGGATGTCGGCGGTGCGCGTGCCGGCGGCCAAGCTGCGGATGTTCGCCGCCTGGATCGCCGGGCCGTCCGCCATCGGGTCGGTGAACGGCATGCCGAGTTCGATGACGTTCGCACCGCCTTCGACCAGGGCGTCGAGGATCGCGTCGGTCGGTCCGTCGCCCGCGGTGACGAAGGTCACCAGCGCAGGCCGATGCACTGCGAAGGCACGCGCCAGCCGCTCGCTCATATTGCCACCCCCAGCGCGTCGGCCACAGTGAAGATGTCCTTGTCGCCGCGACCGCATAGATTGGCGAGGATGATCTGGTCGTCGCGCATCGTGCGCGCGCGCTTGGTCACCGCGGCGATGGCGTGGGCGGGTTCCAGCGCGGGGATGATCCCCTCCGTCCGGCACAGCAGCTGAAAGGCGTCCAGCGCCTCCTTGTCGGTTGCGTTGGTATATTCGACGCGGCCGATGTCGCGCAGCCAGGCATGCTCGGGCCCGATGCCGGGATAGTCGAGGCCGGCCGAGATCGAATGCCCTTCGGCGATCTGCCCGTCCTGGTCCTGCAACAGATAGGTCTTGTTGCCGTGGAGCACGCCGGGAAAGCCGCCTGCCAGGCTGGCGGCGTGTTCGTTGCCCTCCAGCCCATGGCCCGCCGCCTCGACGCCGAGCATGGCGACGTCGGCATCGTCGAGGAACGGATGGAACAGGCCGATCGCATTCGATCCACCACCGATCGCCGCCACCAGCATGTCGGGCAGCTTGCCGGTCCGCGCGAGCAGTTGCGCCCGCGCCTCGCGTCCGATGATGCTCTGGAAGTCGCGGACCAGTTCGGGATACGGATGCGGGCCGGCAGCGGTGCCGATGATGTAGAAGGTGTCATGGACATTGGCGACCCAGTCGCGCAGACCCTCGTTCATCGCATCGGACAGCGTCTGCGCGCCGGACGTCACGGGGCGAACCTCCGCGCCGAGCAGCTTCATGCGGAATACGTTGGGCTGTTGCCGTGCGACGTCCTTGGCACCCATGTAGATGACGCAGGGCAAGCCGAAGCGGGCACAGACTGCGGCGGTGGCGACGCCGTGCTGGCCTGCGCCGGTTTCGGCGATGATCCGAGTCTTGCCCATGCGGATGGCGAGCAGGATCTGGCCGATGCAATTGTTGATCTTGTGCGCGCCCGTGTGGTTCAACTCGTCGCGCTTGAACCAGACCTGCGCGCCCATGCCGGGCTTCCCACCCTCACGCACCGCGGCGCTTAGCCGTTCGGCGTGATACAGGGGGCTGGGGCGGCCGACGTAGTGTTCCATCAGGTCGTCGAATTGCGCCAAAAAGGCCGAATCGGCCTTCGCCGCGCGATATTCGCGTTCGAGATCGAGGATCAGCGGCATCAGCGTTTCGGCGACGTAGCGGCCGCCGAACTGGCCGAAATGCCCACGATCGTCGGGTTGCGCGCGAAAGGTGTTGGGGGCGTTCATAGCTGCGCCGCTTTAAGGAAGGCGGCGATCTTGTCCACATCCTTGACCCCCGGCGCGCTTTCGACGCCGGACGATACGTCGACCAGCGGCGCACCGGTGCGCCGGATCGCCTCCGCCACATTGCCGGGATCGAGGCCGCCCGACAGCGCCCAGGGCAACGGATGATCGAATCCGTCGAGCAACGCCCAATCGAACCGCAGGCCCATGCCACCCGGCAGGCTGGCGCCGTCCGGCGTCTTGGCGTCATAGAGGATCCGGTCCGCAGTCCCGATGAAACCACGCGCTGCGCCAAGGTTTGCGCGCGTCTTCACGGCGACCGCCGCCCACGTCTGGCGGCCGGTCCGTGCGCGGATCGCGGCCATCCGCGCCGGTGTTGTCTTGTGCAACTGGAGGATGTCGAGCTTTCCGGAGGTCACCGCGCGCTCGACGGTATCATCGTCGGGATCGACGAACACGCCGACCCGCCCGACGCTCCCCGGCACCCGCGCGGTCAGCCGTTCGGCCTGCGCGAAATCGAGGTGGCGCGACGAAGGTGGAAAGAAGACGAACCCGATATGGCTGGCGCCATGGCGAAGCGCCGCGTCGAGCGTTTCGGGCGTCGAGAGACCGCATATCTTGGCAAGGGGCATGGCGTGTCCTTCGGCGCTCCGGCCGCGGAACTCAACCCCGTGTCGGCGGCTCCGACACCTGCCATAGCACGCCGACGGGATCGAAGAGGAAACCGACCCGCAGGCCGTGATCCTGCATCGCCGGTGCGCGCGGTGGCTGCACGCCGAACCGTTCGATCAGCCCGTCCGTCCGCTTCCACCAATCGTCGAGATCGTCGACGAACAGCTGGTACATGCAGTTTTCCTCCCACGCCTGAACATAATAGGCCTGTAGCAGGATGCCGGCGCCGTCATGGTCCATGATCGCCAGTTCCGCGTCGCGGTACACCGTGTCGAACCCGATCGCCGCGTAGAAGGCCTGGGACAGCGCGAAGTCTTTTGCCGGGACGAAGGGCCGGATCAGCGCCACGTCACAGCGTCGCGCCGATGGCCCGCGCGGCGGCGTCGGGGTCGTCGGCCTGTGTGATCGGTCGACCGATCACGAGGATCGACGCGCCCGCATCCAGCGCGGCGCGCGGGGTGACCACGCGCTTCTGGTCGCCCGCCGGGCCATCGGCGGGGCGGACGCCGGGCACGACGAAGAACCCCCGCGGCCACGCAGCCTTGGCGGCGGCGACCTCTGCCCCCGAACAGACGATACCGTCGATGCCTGCCTCATGGGCTAAATCGGTCAGGCGCAGCACCTGATCGTGCGCGCTGCCGCCGACTCCGGTCGCCGCGAGATCGGCCGCATCCAGACTGGTGAGCATGGTCACCGCGACCACCCTGGTATGGATGGGCGCCGCCGCCTTGGCATCCTCCAGCATCGCCCGCCCGCCGCTCGCGTGGACGGTCAGGATCGCCGGTTCGATCGGACTGAGCGCCTGTACCGCCTTTGCGACGGTATTGGGAATGTCGTGCAGCTTGAGGTCGAGGAAGATCGGCAGGCCGAGCTCCGCCATCTCGCGCACGCCATGCTGGCCATGCGCACAAAAGAACTCGAGGCCCAGCTTGATGCCGCCGATGTGCGCACGCGTGCGTGTTGCGATCGTCTTGGCGCGGGCAAGGTCGGGCGTGTCGATCGCGACGTAGATGGGGCTCATATCAGTCGCCCCTCCGGCGCGACGTCGACGACCGGGTCGGTCGCGATCGGCATTGCGGGCATGGCGGGCACGGCGGGCACGGCGGGCACCGCGGGTGCCGCGACGAGCGCGCGATTGTCGGCCAGCATCCGTTCGCAGGTCGCCAGCCGCTGGCGCAGTCGCCAGCGGACCGTGCCGAGATACAGATAGGTCGGCAGGAAGCCGATGAGAAAGGTGACCAGCAGCAGCAGCGGCAGGTTCACGTCGGCGATCAGGCCGCTCCACATGTTGATCTGGATGCTGGTCCAATTGCCATAGGTGAACAGCGCCGCGACGAAGGCGAGCAGGAACCAGAACAGGATCTTGAGGAACTGCATGCGATACTCCCGATGGCGGTCAGGGTAGCGGCGGGTCGCGCGGTTGGCCAGCCTTTGACCGGGTCAGCCCACTTCGGTGCGGAGCGTCGCGATCAGGGACGGTATCGCGGTCAGCCGCGGCTCCTCTTCGTCCAGGATCGCGCGAAACGCGGCGCGCTTGATCGCGGCGACGCGGCCGGGCTTCATCCGCACCGTCGGCGGCAACGTCGACACGCAGATGTCGATCATGCGTTCGGCGCCGTGCAGCCGGCCCCACAGATAGTCGTTCTCGCGATAGGCGCGGCTGAAGAACGCGCCGAAGCTGTTGAACTGGATGCCCTTCAACGTCGCCTCCGCCCCGCCTGACCGGATCGCCGTCGCATCATCGGGCGCGATGCGATCGACCTTGATAGGATCGAATTCGTCCAGCCCTTCGCCCTGCAACAGCGGCAGTGTCGCCGTATCGAAATAGGGAAAGCCGAGATAGGCGAGCAGCAGCGACCGCCGCGTCGCCCTGTCCAGCGTGGCGAACGCCTCCGCCAGCCGGCTGTCGGTTTCCGCATCGAGCGCGGTGAGGTTCAGCGCCTCCCCCAGCGCATCCAGCACCGGTCCGGCGTCCGCGCCGCGCAGCCGCCGCACCTGCGAGCCGAGATGCGGGTGGTCGTCCGCCCGTTGGCGGTCGAGATACGCGGCGAGCGAGGCGTAGATCGCGTCGCGCATCGCACTCGCATCGACGCCGTCGGCCTCCAGTTCGCTCAACCTGCGTGCCATCAGGCGCAGGCGGCGGATGCGAAAACCGGTGTCGAAGGTGCGCAGGAAATCGATCGTCGCTGCGCTTTCCTTGCCCGAAAAGGACGGTGCGACCCCGCCGAAGCCGCGGTCGGCGATCGCCGCCTCGATCGCGGCGCGGATGCGTCGCCAGCGGTGCTGGCCGGGTTCGCCGCCGACGCGATAAAGCAGCGCGGTGATCGACTGGACGACGCCGCTGAGTTTCAGATGGCCATATGCGGCATAGCTGTAGCCGGCGCGCGTCGCCGCCGCGCCTTGCGCACGCCGCCGCCATGCGATCAGCCGGGCCGGTGTAGGGCGATCGAGGAACAGGGTATGACCGAACAATTGTTCGATCTCTTCCTCCACGGCGGGGCGCAGCGCCGTGACGATGCCCTGCATGCGGTCGATCCGACCCGACCGTTCGGCGATCGCGTCCAGGTTGTCGCGGATCGGTTGCTGGCGCGGCAGGTCGCTCAGCGCGCCGAGGATGGTCTGGAAGAAACCCGGCTTTTCCCCGCCCGCGCCCAGACGGATCTTTATCCCGGGTGAGGGGTCGATGTAGACGAAGCGGCGATCGATCTCGCGGCGTGCCGGACGTTCCTTCAACGCATCGATGGCGGGCCGGAAGGGCGCGTTGGCAAGGACCGATCCGTCGATCAACACCGCCTTGTCCGTCTGGTTGGCGGCGTATTGGCGGGGCAGGGTGCGCTTCAGGAAGTCGGCGCGCTCCGGCCAGTCGATGCCCCGATCCGCCAGCACGCCGTCCAGTTCGCCGACGGTGAAGGGCGGGAAGGCACCGGGAAAGCTCGATGTCGCCCGCGCCGCAAAGGCGAGATCGGGGATCGCGCCGATCGGCCCGCCCGAGGCATGGTCGGTGAAGCTCAGCACGATGCGGTGTTCCGTCTCCATTACTTCCGGCGGCGAGTTCAGTCGCAGGCGTTCGGGATGGCCGGTGAAGTCGGTACAGGTGACGAACAGGTCGAGTGGCTGGCCATCGGGCAGCAGCCGCGGTCCGACCTCGCTCTTCGCCATCGCATCGAAGGCGTCGAGCAGCAGGCCTGTGAAGGTCGCGCCGCCGAACGGTGGTTCGAACCAGCGCGAGCGGACGAAGTGCGACAACTTGGTCCGCACCTCGTCGCGGGTCGCCTCGTCCAGTGCCTCGACCTTGTCGGCGCTGCGACCGGCCGCGACCCAGGCGAGTGGCAAGGCCCACATCTTGGAAAACCGCGATGATGGCGCGGCGTCCGGATCGATCAGCGCCTCGACATCGGCGGATGTGAGCCACAAATCGGTGAGCGGTTCGAGGCTTTGTCCGGTCGCGATCGCCTGCGCCAGGAAGATGCCGTTGATCCCGCCCGCGGATGCGCCGGCGATGATGTCGGCGAGGACGCGGACCTTCAGGTCCGCCATCGTCTCGATCTCCTCGATCAACGCGCGATAGACGCCCTGGCTGCCTTCCGCGGCGGGTTCGCCGGCGTGATAGGCCTGGCTGGCGCGGACCATGCGCCAGACCTCCTTGGTGATGCCGTGCATGTAGACCGCAAGGCTGATCCCGCCGTAGCAGACGAGGGCGAGGCGCAGTTCCTTCTCGCGCATCAGGCGGGTGACACCATGGCCCAGATCGGCAGGTGGTCGGACGTCTTGCGCGCGGCGGCCGTGGCGTGCACGCCGCAATCGGTCACCGTCAGTTCGCGCGACACCATGATCCGATCCAGCCTGCCGACCGGGCGGCGGGAATGGAAACTGGGCCCCGTCGTCGCCATCGCATAGTCGCGGCCGAAATCGCGCAGGCAACCGGCGGCGGCGGTCCATTCGTTGAGGTCGCCCATCAGCACGGTGGGATGGCTGTGCGTCGATGCGGCGACATGCGCCATGATCGCGGCGGCCTGTCGCCGTCGCCACAGGCCCGACAGGTCAAGGTGCATGCCGACGATGCGGACGATGCCGGCATCGGTCCGCACGTCCGCCATCACCGCGCCGCGCGGTTCGAGCGAGGGGAGGTGGATCGCCTCGCGGTGGACGATGTCCGCCGACTTGCGCACGAGGATGACGTTGCCGTGCCAGCCCATCGACAGCGCGCGCATGCCGAATTCCACCGGTTTCCAGTCGCTGTGTTCGTCCAGCAGATGCGTGGACAGCACGGCTTCGCGGGTGCCGAAGCGGCGATCCGCTTCCTGCAATGCGACGATATCGGCGTCGATCTCGCGCAGCACTTCGATCACGCGTTCGGGGTTGCGACGGCGGTCGAGGCCGATGCCCTTGTGGATGTTGTAACTGGCGACCTTCAGGGAGCGTGAAACCATTGCGGAGGCGTAACGCCGGTCGGCGCATTTGGTGCCGGACGGAGAGGATGCAGGGCGCCGCGCCGGGATGCGGCGTC
Organism: Sphingomonas insulae; assembly: GCF_010450875.1. NCBI lineage: Bacteria > Pseudomonadati > Pseudomonadota > Alphaproteobacteria > Sphingomonadales > Sphingomonadaceae > Sphingomonas > Sphingomonas insulae. Next base: position 2,479,817 of record NZ_CP048422.1, on the reverse strand, counting down.
GTCCATGGGTCAGCACAAGTCATGGCATCGCAGGATCATGGCGAGCATGGCTTGGCCCGCGACCGAAACATGATACCGTCGGGATGAATGGCATGGGGGCATGCGATTCGGGGGGGAATCATGATACGGGCATTGTACACCTGCTTGGCCGCCATCGTCCTCGTCATGCTGACGTCTGTGCCGGTGTTCGCGCAGGAGAAGACCGGACTGAAACCGGGCTTTCAATTGAAGCCGGGTACTGCGCGCATCGTGCTGCTGCGACCCTCGATCAAGGTCGGGGCGCAATCGACCGGCGGTATGTTCGAGCCCAATGCCGACTGGACTGCGCAGGCGCGCGAGAACATCGCTGCGGCGCTTGGGCTCGCACAGACCAGCCTTGGCAATATAGTGGGTGATTACGTCGAGCCCGGGAATGCAGACCCGGCGATGTTGGCGGAATATCAGGAATTGTTCGATGCGGTCGCGCAATCGGTGATCGAATACCAGTTCTTCCCCGGCAACCGCCTGCCTACCAAGAAGCGCGACGGGCAGTTCGAATGGAGCCTGGGCGCGGATGTCGCGCGCCTGCCCGGTCTGGCGGGTGCCGATTATGCATTGTTCGTCACGACAGAGGATCATTTTGGATCGACCGGGCGCAAGGTCCTGCAGGTGTTCGCCGCGCTGGCACGCGTGCCGGTGACCGCTGGCGTGCACAAGGGGTTTGCCGGACTGGTCGATGTGCGCACCGGCGAACTGGTCTGGCTGAACGCCGATCTACAGATGGGCGGCGACGTGCGCGATGCCGAGGGTGCGCAAAAGCGCGTACGGCAGTTGCTGGAAGGGTTCCCGGGCAAGCCGGCCGACGCGCCGGTGACGGCCGTATCGGCGGCGCACTGAGATGCGCTGGCGGATCGCGGCGGCCCTGACGATCGGCATGGCGTCGACACCGGCGATGGCGGCCAACAAGGTCGCCCCGCTGCCGCCCTATGTCGCCGCCTACCAGCCGACGAACGTGGATGAACGTGGCGCATGGATGATGGCGGACGAGGATGAGCGGCATCTGCGCGATGCCGCCGACGTGATCCGCGATCCCGCGCTCAACGCCTATGTGCGCGGCGTGCTGTGCCGGACGGTCGGCGAGGATCGCTGCAAGTCGGTGCGGCTCTACATCCTGCGCGTGCCGGCGTTCAATGCGACGATGACCGCCAACGGGACGATGACGATCTGGTCTGGCGCCTTGCTGCGGTTGCGCAACGAAGCCGAATTGGGCGCCGTGCTGGGCCATGAATTCGGTCATTTCGAACTGCGGCACACGCTCAGCAGCTTTCGCAACAGGCGCAGCGGCAGCGACCTGATGGCCTGGGCATCGATCCTGGTGGCGAACAGCGGCGCCATGCAGATCAGCACGATCGGCGGCTTCTACGCATTCGACCGGGCGCAGGAGACGTCGGCGGACATGATCGGCGTGCGCTATCTGGCGACGTCGCGCTATCCGTCGGCCGCGGCGGCGGACGTGTGGGACCGGATCATGGGCGAGGCGGATGCGACCGCGATCGGGCGGCACCGCAAGGCCAACCAGAAGTACGTCGCCGGCTTCTTCGCCACCCACCCGACCAATCTGGCGCGCGCGACCTATCTGCGGGCGGCGGCGCAGGAGATCGGGGACGGCGGCTCCGCGGCGGCCGATGCCTATCGCGCAGCGCTGGCGCCATGGTTGCCGACATTCCTCGCCGATCAGGTCAAGCTGAACGATTTCGGCGGCAGCGAATTCGTGCTGGCTCAATTGGCGGCGGATGGCTGGACGACGCCGCTGCTGTTCGCGCGGGCCGAATTGTACCGCGAGCGCGGCAACCCGCGCGACCTGGTCAGCGCCGCCGGCTTCTACCAGGATGCGATCGCAAGGGGCGATGCTCCGCCCGAAGCGTATCGCGGGCTCGGCCTGTCGCTCCTGCGCAGCCAGCAGATCGAGCCCGGCAAGGTCGCGCTGCGCGATTACCTGCGCCGCAAGCCTGATGCGGGCGATGCGGCGCTCATCTCCACCCTCGTCGATTCATGAGGTCCGTCATGTCCTTCCGCCGTCTCGGCCTGTCTGTCGCCATCGCCGCGGCGCTCATCAGCGTTCCCGCCATCGCGGGGAACAAGCTGATCCCGGCCGGCACCCGGATCGCGGTCGCCAAGTCGACGCTCACCGTGCAGCCCGCATCGGAGTGGAACAAGCTGGGCGCGCGGCCCGGCCGCAATGCCGAGACATGGACGCTGGATGGCGATGCGCTCAACGACCTGACCTTTTACGGGGGGATCGACGCGGGCAAGCCGCTGTTCCGCGAGGCCGACAGGAAGAACCGGCCGCTGCCGACGGTATCGGCGACGATGCTGATCACCGACATCCCCGCCCTGCTCGAAAGCAGCTACCGGATCGCGCTGGGAACGGCGGCGATGAGCATCGGCACGGTCGAGCCGGTCACATTCGCCGGCGGCAAGGGCGTCCGCTTCACCTATGCCTTTACTCGGCAGGGCGAGACGCTGCACCGCCGCGGCGAGGGGCGCGGAGCGATGATCGGCGGCAGGCTGTACCTCATCACCTACGAAGCGCCGGCGTTGTATTATTTCGACCGCAGCGTGGCAGCGGCGCGACAGGTCGCCGACAGTGCGCGCCTGTAGGCGATATGGTGCCGGTTGCAGGAATCGAACCCGCGACCTTCGGTTTACAAAACCGCTGCTCTACCAGCTGAGCTAAACCGGCGTTGGGTCGCCCCATGCGACAAGCGGGACGACTAGTCCAGAGGGAGCATGGCCGGACGGTCAGGGCTTGCGGTCGCGGCGCAGGGCATCCCAATGCGCCAGGCGTTCCTGCAACCGCGCCTCAAACCCGCGGCCGCTGGGTTCGTAGAAGCGCTGCGGCGGCAGTTCGTCGGGCCAGTAATTGGCGCCGGAAAAGGCGTCCTCGGCATCGTGGTCATAGGCGTAATCGGCGCCATAGCCGATCTGCTTCATCAGCTTTGTGGGGGCGTTGAGGATGTTGGCGGGCGGCATCAGCGATCCCGTCTCCTTCGCCGACCGCCACGCCTTCTTCTGCGCCATATAGGCGGCGTTCGATTTGGGAGCGGTCGCGAGATAGAGGCAGGCCTGCGCGATCGCCAGCTCGCCCTCGGGCGAACCGAGGAAGTCGTAGGTGTCCTTGGCCGCGATGCACTGGACCAGCGCCTGCGGGTCGGCGAGGCCGATGTCCTCGACCGCAGCGCGGGTGAGGCGGCGGAGGAGGTAGAGCGGCTCCTCGCCCGCGGTCAGCATCCGCGCCAGATAATAGAGCGCCGCCTGCGGGTCGGAACCGCGGATCGATTTGTGGAGCGCGCTGATCAGGTTGTAATGCCCCTCGCGATCCTTGTCGTACACCGCAACGCGGCGTTGCAGAAAGGCGGAGAGGGCATTGGGGTCCAGCGGCTCTGGCAGGTCGACCGAGAACAGGGTCTCGACCTGATTGAGCAGGAAGCGGCCATCGCCGTCCGCCTGCGCGACGATCGCGGCGCGGGCGTCGACGGTCAGCGGCAGCGTGCGCCCCTCGATCGCCTCCGCCCGGTCGAGCAGCTGGCCCAGGGCGTCGCGGCCGAGCCGGTGGAGGATCAGCACCTGCGCGCGGCTGAGCACGGCGGCGTTGAGTTCGAAGGAGGGGTTTTCGGTGGTGGCGCCGACCAGCGTCACCGTGCCGTCCTCGACATACGGCAGGAAGCCGTCCTGCTGGGCGCGGTTAAAGCGGTGGATCTCGTCCACGAACAGCAACGTGCGCCTGCCCAGGCGGGCATGGTCGCGCGCGTCGGCAAAGGCCTTCTTGAGGTCGGCGACGCCCGAGAACACCGCCGAGATCGCGACGAACCGCAGGTCGACGGCGGCGGCGAGCAGACGGGCGATCGTCGTCTTGCCGGTGCCGGGTGGCCCCCACAGGATCATCGACGACAACCGTCCCGCCGCGACCATCCGGCCGATCGCGCCGTCGGGACCGGTGAGATGGTCCTGCCCCACGACGTCGGCCAGCTGGCGCGGGCGCAGGCGGTCGGCAAGGGGGGCGCCGGCAACCGGCACGTCCGGAACGGGTTCGGGCTCCAGGCCGGTCAGCAGGTCTGCCATGGCGTTCAGATAGGGCGGGCCGGCGGCTCCGTCACCCCCGCGGCGCGGCGGCCAAATTGGACACCATGAACAACCGGGGCACTCGTACGGAAACGTACGCCGACCATCGTTTCCGTTTGGTGATGATTCGGACGGGGCAGGACTGCCCGGCGCCATGGGCGGGGCGAGCGGACGAGCGCTACCAGTCCGCCGTGATGTAGGACAGCGGACGGCGTTATGCTTCCGCAGCAATGGGTTGCATCGAACCTCGACCAACAGCCATAGTGCGCGGCAGCCGATGGACAGTCAAGATATATCTCAAAAGGTCTTGCGTATCCGAGGATGAGATATATCTTGAGCGCATCGAGATAGGAAAAGGAATCACGATGTTTGCACATATGCAGGGCCGCGGCGGACGCGGTTGCGGACCACGCGGTGGCAGTGGCGGCGGGGAATGGTCGCGAGGACCGTTCGCCGTCCGCTGGGAATTCGGTGGGGGTGACGGGCGCGACCATTATCGTGGCGGCGGCGGCGGCGGCGGCGGCCGTCGCCGGATGTTCGACGGCAGCGAGCTGCGGCTGGTCTTGCTGAGGATGATCGCCGACGAGCCGCGGCACGGCTACGAACTCATCAAGGCGGTCGAGGAACTGACCGGCGGCGCCTATGCGCCCAGCCCCGGCATGGTCTATCCGGCGCTGACGATGCTCGCCGAGATGGAATTGATCGCCGAACAGCCGTCGGACACCACGCGCAAGCGCTTCGGCGTGACCGAGGCGGGCCGCGCGCATCTGGCGGAGAATGCCGACATCGTCACCGCGATGATGGCGCGACTGGCGGCGGCGGGCGAACACCGCGCGCGTAGCGATCGGGCGCCGATCCGCCGGTCGATGCGCAACCTGCGCGATGTGGTGATGCACCGGCTGGAAAGCGGAGAATTGTCCGACGATGCGGTGCACGAGGTGAGCGCGATGATCGACGAGGTCGTCCAGAAGATCGAGCGGCTGAAGTGAGCGTCTCGCTTGCACGGGTGCCGACCGCTTCGGCCAGCCGATACCTCCAGCAGCTGGCCAAGCACTGGAGCCACAAGATGGCGGTGACCTTCACCGCGGAGGAAGGGACGATCGCCTTCCCCAACGGATCGCGGCTGGAGATGAAGGCGGACAGCGATACGCTGGACGTAGTGCTGCACGTGCCCGACGGCGAGGACGCCGTGCGGATGCGCGAGGTGGTGGCGAGCCACCTCGACCGGTTCGCGTTCCGCGAAGCACCGCTGACGTTCGACTGGCACGAGGGGTAGGGGAGCGCCTTCAGCAGCGAGGCGTGGTCCCCCGCCGTCACTGACGGACGGCGCCGGTTCCACGTACCGGCATGGGCGCTAGCGTCCGTGCAGATCCAGATAGGTGTCCAGCACCGCTTGGTTCGCCGTCGCCCAGCGATAGGTGGCGGCGCTGGCGGCCCCTGCCGCACCCATCCGATCGCGCAGCGTGGGGTCGGCGACGATGCGGCCGATCGCGTCGGCATAGCCGGCGATGTCCATCGGATCGACCAGAAAGCCGGTGACGCCGTCCTCGACCAGGTCGACCGCGCCGGTGGCGCGGGCGGCGACGACGGGTACGCCCGCCGCCATCGCCTCCGTCGTCACGTTGCCGAAGGTTTCGGTGATCGACGGGTTGAAGAACACGTCCATCGACGCGACGGCGCGACCAAGATCGTTCCCCGACTGGAATCCGGCGAAGATCGCGCCGGGGGCCTGCTGCGCGAACCAGTCCTGCGCCGGTCCCTTGCCGACGACCAGCACCTTGTGCGGCACGCCGCGGCGGGTCAGCTCCTTCACCACCTCGGCAAACACGTCGAGGCCCTTTTCCTTCACCAGCCGGCCGAGGAACCCGATCGCGATCTCATGGTCTGCGATGCCGAGGCTGCGGCGCCATGCAGGGTCCCGACGCTCCGGCTTGAAGCGGTCGTGGTCGATGCCGCGCGACCAGATCGTGATCGGCGTAGTGACGCCCCAGTCCTGCAACAGCGCGCCCATGCTGGGGCTGGGCGGCATGACGCGGTCGACCCGGTTGTAGAAGCGGGTCATGATCGCCTTGATGACCGGTTCGACGAAGCCGATGCGATAATAGCGGAAATAGGTTTCGAAGCGCGTGTGGAACGAGGCCACGCTGGGGATGCCATGTCGGCGCGCCCAGCTGACCGCGCCATGGTTGAGCAGGTCGGGTGCCGAGACATGGACGATATTGGGCGCGAACGCCTCCAGATCGGCGCGGGTCGCGGCGGGCAGGTAGCGGCCGAGGCGATATTCCTCGCGCCCCGCCGGCAGCGGGATCGCCGGCACCGGGACGAGATCGCCGACCGGGGGAAAGGCGGGGCGATCGGTGGTCGGCGAATAGACGCGGACCGCGACGCCATGGTCGAGCAGGTGGCGGACGAGCAGGTTCAGCGCCTGGTTCGCGCCATCCCGCGTATAATTATAGTTACCGCTGAACAGGGCGACACGAAGATCGGAAGGTTGCATGCTGGCGCGGGCCATAGCGTTGCGAATGCGGCATGGCTATGTCGGCGGCTCCACCGACGGAGGCTGTACCTGTGACCGACCTGTCCGCGTTTCCGATCACCGCGCGCTGGCCCGCGCAGCATCCCGATCGCCTGCAACTCTATTCGCTGCCGACGCCCAATGGCGTGAAGGTGTCGATCATGCTGGAAGAGACCGGCCTGCCGTATGAGGCGCACCGCATCGATTTCGCGAAGGACGACCAGAAATCACCCGCGTTCCTGTCGCTCAACCCCAATGGCAAGATCCCCGCGATCGTCGATCCCGACGGCCCCGGCGGGGCGCCGTTCGGGTTGTTCGAGAGCGGCGCGATCCTGCTCTACCTTGCCGACAAGACGGGCAGGTTCGTGCCGATCGATCCGGCGGGACGGTGGCAGGCGATCCAGTGGGTGATGTTCCAGATGGGCGGCGTCGGCCCGATGTTCGGACAGGTCGGCTTCTTCCACAAATTCGCCGGCAAGGACTTAGAGGACAAGCGACCGCGCGACCGCTATGTTGCCGAAGCGGCGCGGTTGCTGGCGGTGATGGACACGGCGCTGGCGGGCAAGACGTGGTTCCTCGGTGATGACTATTCGATCGCCGATATTTCGATGCTCGGCTGGGTGAACGGGCTGGTCGGCTTCTACAACGCCGGCGACCTCGTCGGGTTCGAGCGGTTCGGCAACGTCGGGGCGTGGTTCGAACGGGGGCTGGCGCGGCCGGCGGTCCAGCGGGGTCTGACGATACCGGGCTGACCGTTCCAGCGCCACGGGCCGGATTTTTGTTCCCTTCCCGTTCTCGTTTCGCTACACCGTCGCGCATGGCGAAACCCCAGAAGCGATACGTGTGTCAGGCCTGCGGATCGGTGTCCCACCGCTGGGCGGGGCAATGCGGCGATTGCGCCGAATGGAACACGATGGTGGAGGAGGCGGGTGCGGTGGTGACGCCGTTCCAGGCCAAGCACGACCTGAGGACCGGCGGGCGGACGGTGCAGCTGGTCGGGCTGGACGCCGACATCGTCCTGCCCGAGCGGATGTCGACCGGCATCGCCGAGCTCGACCGGGCGCTGGGCGGCGGCTTCGTCGAGGGGTCGGCGACGCTGATCGGCGGCGATCCCGGCATCGGCAAGTCGACGCTGCTATTGCAGGCGGCGGCGAAGCTGGCGCTGGCCGGGCGCGCGGTCGCCTATGTCTCGGGCGAGGAGGCGGCGGACCAGGTGCGGCTGCGCGCGCGGCGGCTGGGGCTGGGCAATGCGCCGGTGCAGCTGGCCGCCGCAACGTCGACGCGCGACATCCTGACGACGCTGTCGCTGGGGCCGCCGCCGGCACTGCTGGTGATCGATTCGATCCAGACGATGCATTCCGACCTGATCGAGGGCGCACCCGGCACCGTCAGCCAGGTGCGCGCATCGAGCCAGGAGCTGATCCGCTTCGCCAAGGAGCGCGGCACCGCGCTGGTGCTGGTCGGCCACGTCACCAAGGACGGTTCGATCGCGGGGCCGCGCGTGCTCGAACATATGGTCGACACCGTGCTGGCGTTCGAGGGCGAGCGCAGCCACCAGTATCGCATCCTGCGCGCGATCAAGAACCGCTTCGGCGGCACCGACGAGATCGGCGTCTTTTCGATGCAGAGCGAGGGGCTGGAGGAGGTGTCGAACCCGTCCGCCCTGTTCCTGACGCAGCGCGACGAGGGGGTGACGGGGACGACGGTGTTCCCGGCGCTGGAGGGGACGCGGCCGGTGCTGGTCGAGATCCAGGCGCTGGTGGTGCGCCTCGCCAGCGGGGCGACGCCGCGGCGCGCGGTGGTCGGCTGGGACAGCGGGCGGCTGGCGATGATCCTGGCGGTGCTGGAGGCGCGCTGCGGGCTCAGCTTTTCCAGTGCCGAGGTGTATCTGAACATCGCCGGCGGTTACCGCGTGCAGGACCCGGCGGCGGACATGGCGGCGGCGGCGGCGCTGGTATCGGCCTTGTCCGAGCGGCCGGTGCCGGTCGATGCGGTGGCGTTCGGCGAGGTCGCGCTGTCGGGCGAGGTACGGCCGGTGGCGCATGGCGCGCTGCGATTGAAGGAGGCGGCCAAGCTCGGCTTCGAACGGGCGCTGGTCCCCGCGGCGGTGGCGAAGGACGACAGCGCGCTGCGGCTGACGGGATTCCGGACGCTGGGGCAGTTCGTCGACCATATGCTGGGGCGGGGGTGAGGGTCGACACGGTTCGCCCGTGCCCTCGGCCTGTCGCCGGCCTCGCCGTGCCGTCCCGCTCCCGGACCGATACCGGGACGAGCCGGAAGCGCGGGGGCAACGGCGATCGGCAGGCGATCTGCATGCGCGGGACTAGCGGCAGGCGCCGCGCATCCCTATTCCCCCTCTCATGGGGCTGACCGCACTGGACATGATCGTACTCGTCGCCGTGGGCGGCGCGGCATTGCTCGGGTTGAAGCGCGGCTTCGTCACCGAAGTGCTGTCGCTGTTCGCCTGGTTCGCGATCGTGGCGATGCTGAAGCTGTTCCACGTCGCGCTCGCGGCCAAATTATACACGGTGGTCGGGACACCGTCCGGTGCGGCGGTGGCGGCGTTCGTGGTGATCGCGGGCGGCACCTATCTCGGCGGCAAGCTGGTCGCCAATGCCCTGGGCAAGCGCACGCGGCAATCGATCCTGGGCCCGGTCGACCGCGCGCTCGGCTTCGGCTTCGGGGCGTTGAAGGGGCTGATCATCGCCAGCCTGGGGTTCCTCGTCGCCGCGCTGCTGGTCGATACCGCGCGCGGTGGCCCCGCACGCCGGCCCGACTGGATGACCCAGTCGCGCAGCTATCCGCTGCTCAACGCGACCAGCGCCGGGATCGCCGATTTCGTCGATCGCCGTCGTCGCGGCCAACCGGTATTCGGGTCGCGGCAGAGCCTCGATCGCGCCGGCAACACGAGTGACACGCCATGAACGCGCCTTTGTACAATGCCGAGATCCTGCGGCTGGCGGCGTCGATCCCGCACCATGTCCGGCTGGAGCATGCGCAGGCGACCGCCGAGAAACGGTCGCCGATCTGCGGCAGTCGCGTCACCGTGGACGTCGGCGTGGACGACGGTGGCCGGGTGAGCGAGGTCGGGCTGCTCGTCCGCGCCTGTGCCCTGGGCCAGGCGTCGTCGTCGCTGCTCGCCGCCGCGATCATGGGCAAGACGCCCGAGGAACTGGTGGCGGCGCGCGATGCGCTGACCGCATGGCTGGCGGGCGAGGGGCCGATGCCGGACTGGCCGGGGCTGTCGGTGTTCGAACCCGCGCTGTCCTATACCGCGCGGCACCCGTCGATCCGGCTGGCGTTCGAGGCGGCGGCCGAGGCGGCGCTGGCCGCCCGCGAGGCGCGCGCCCATGCATGAGGCGGCGGAGGGCGTGTCGATGCTGCGCGACGGCGTGATCCTGCTCGGCGCCGGGCTGACGTTCGTGCTGCTGTTCCGCAAGCTGGGGCTGGGCGCGACGCTGGGTTTCCTGGTCGCCGGTGCGGTGGTCGGGCCGCACGTGCTGGGGCTGGTCGGCGATGCCGAATCGAAGATGGGGATCGCCGAACTTGGCATCACCCTGCTGCTGTTCGTCGTCGGGCTGGAACTCAACCCGACGCGGCTGTGGCGGATGAAGCAGGAGATCTTCGGGCTCGGCCTGCTGCAGGTCGTCGCCTGCGGACTGGCGATCACCGCGGTCGTCTGGGGGCTCGCCCGCTTCTCGGTCCCCGCGGCGTTCGCACTGGGCCTGCCGCTGGCGCTGTCGTCGACGGCGCAGGTGCTGCCGATGCTGCAATCCTCGGGGCGGATGCGCACGCCGTTCGGCGAACGCGCCTTCTCGATCCTGCTGTTCCAGGATTTGTCGATCGTCCCGCTCATCACGATCGTCGCCGCGATGAGCCGCAACCCCGCCGATGCCGGCGGACCGCCGGGCTGGCTGCTCGCGGTCTATACCGTCGTCGCGGTGGCGGGGCTGATCCTGGCCGGGCGTTTCCTGCTGCGGCCGCTGTTCCGGCTGATCGGCAACCTGGGCGAGCGCGAGATGTTCGTCTTCGCGGCGCTGTTCACCGTCATCGCCAGCGCGGCGGTGATGGAGGCGCTAGGCCTGTCGACCGCGCTCGGTGCGTTCATCGCGGGCGTCATGCTGGCGGACAGCCCGTACCGGCATGAACTGGAGGCGGACGTCGAGCCGTTCCGATCGATCCTGCTCGGCCTGTTCTTCCTGGCGGTCGGCATGCTGCTCAATCTGCAGGCGATCGCCGATCGGCCCTTCTTCGTGCTGTCGATGGCGCTGGCGCTGATCGCGACCAAGACCGCGGTCATCATGCTGATCGGCCTTGCGTTCAGGATGACATGGCGCAGCGCGCTGGCACTGGGGCTGCTGCTCAGCCAGGGCGGCGAGTTCGGCTTCGTGCTGTTCGCGCAGGCGCAGGCGGGCTTCCTGGTGGCGCCGGAGGCCGCCAGCCTGTTCGGCGCGATCATCACGCTGTCGATGGCGACGACGCCGTTCCTGATGGGCGCGACCAGGCGGTTCCGCGAGGAACCGGTGGCGAAGGACCAGGCGCGCGACGGGCCGAACGCGGATGGCGCCAATGCGATCATCGTCGGCTATGGCCGGTTCGGGCAGACGGTCGGGCAGATGCTACTGGCGCAGGACATCCCCGTAACGCTGATCGACACCGATATCGAGATGATCGACATCGCCGGCGAATTCGGCGCCAAGGTCTATTACGGCGACGGCACGCGGATCGACCTGTTGCGGCAGGCGGGCGCGGCGGAGGCCGAACTGATCCTGTTCTGCATCGACGGCGACCAGATCCAGCCCGATACGCTGGAGGGGGTGCACGAGGCATTCCCGAACGCCGCCCTCTATGTGCGGGCCTACGACCGGCGTGCGCTCATCAAGCTCAAGAAAACCTCGACCGCCTATGTCGTGCGCGAGGTGCTGGAATCGGCGGTGAAGATGGCGCGGGTCGCGATGCGCGACCTCGGCATCGCCGGCGCGGATATCGACCGGGCGGAAGACATGTACCGGTCGCGCGACAAGGAACGGCTGCGCATCCAGATCGAGGCGGGCGACATTCGCGCGGCGCGGTCGATGGTGGCGGAACAGCAACCCTGGGGGAACGACCCGCGATGATCCTCGGCATTCTGGCGGCGCTGTCCGGCGCGATCGCGGTCGCGGCCGGTGCCTTCGGCGCGCACGGCGCGAGCGGTCTGGCGCAGGAATGGCTGAAGACCGGGGGTCAATATCAGCTGGTCCACGCCGTCGCCGCACTGGTGGCGCTGCGCATGAACGCGCCGGGGCCGGGCTGGCTGTTCGTCATCGGCGGCGCGGTGTTCGCCGGCACGCTCTACGCCATGGCATGCGGGGCGCCGCATTGGCTGGGTGCGATCACCCCGGTCGGTGGCGCCGCGCTGATCGGCGGCTGGCTATGGCTCGCCTGGTCGCTGCGCGGCTGATGCGAAGGCCGCCATCCTCGCGCCATCGCGACGGTGGGGACCGAGCCGCCAGCGCGTCGGGCGCAGCGACGCGATCGAGCCACTGACGCAAGCGCCGCGACCAGCGGCCCTCCAGCGTGGGCGCCAGCAGCGCGGCGACCGCGACGGGCATCAGCAGGATCGGTCCGAACGCGACGAGGCTGTTCCCGGCGGTGATACCCGTCGCGTGCAGAAGCGTGAGGATCGGCCAATGCAGCAGGTAGAGCGTGAAGGTGAGCGCGGCGAACCACCGGGCCGGCCGGGCGGACGCCATCAGCAAAGCAGTCGGTACGGCAGAGCGCAGGCTGCCGATTGCCACCACCGCCAGTGCCAGCAGCGCGGCCTGGCCGGTATCGACGATCCAGTAATTGGAGAATTCCAGATCGGGCAGGCCCACGCTGGCCCTGCTTGACTGGCTGACGACGCGTGCAGCACCGCTGCCGACCAGGAGCAGGACCAGCGTCGCCGTGACCACGATCGTCAGTGGCGGCCGGGATATGGTGACCCCCCGGCGCAGCGCGACCGAGGCACCGACCCCCAGCAACCAGGCCGGTAGCAGCAGCAGCACCGTCACCCCCGCGATCGTGGCGGTCGCGCACAGGACAACCCACCGGATCGGGCCGCGCAGGTAGAACCATGCGCCGAAGATGACGTAGAACCAGACCTCGTAGCATAGCGACCAATATGGCGGGTCGAGGGCCGGCCGCAGTGCGGTCCAGCGTTCGCTGAGGAACAGCAGCGGTACGATCAGCGCGCCGACGCTGATCCGCGGGCTGACCCGGGGATCGGTCGGCGCGATGCCGAGCCCGGACAGCAGCCAGTACACCGCGGCGGCGAAGCACACGGCGAAGGCCGCGACCGGCAGGATCCGGGCGATGCGCGCGACCGCATAGGAGCGCAGGCTGGCGGTGCGGGTCGCGGATCGGTGGATCAGAAAGCCGGACAGCACGAAGAACACCACCACCGCGCCATGCTGAAAGGTATCGTCGAACGGCCAGGGGCCGGTGTAGAGTTTCAGCTGGACCGCATGGCCGATCAGTACCGTGATCGCCGCGAGGCTTCGCAGGATATCGAGCGCGACCGACATGGCAGGCGAAGGCGTGGCGGCGGGCGACATGGCGGCAGGTTAGCGGGAAATGGTTGGCGCGGTGTAAAGGCAGCGACCACGCGCTGCCGGCTGCCGATTGCCAGCGCCCGCTTCGAGGTCGCCTCTAGTACAGGCCGCCGGATGCTCGCGCTTTTGGAGAAGGCAGGGATCGTGAGGAGAGGCGGGGCGTTGATCGCGCAGAAAGGACCCCTGCCGTGACCAGCCGCACCCATGACGCAGCGCCCCAGGTCACGCCCTCCGGCGGCGTCGTGCTGTTGGACGGGCCTGACGGGATCGCCTTGACCTTCACCGTCGATGCAGCGCTCGAGCTGTCCGATCGCCTGCTGGACGGCGCGATCGAGGCGACGGGAAAGCACGTCGATCCCCGCCTCGGTCCGCCAAGCGACCATTGAGCCATTTCGAGGCCATGGTAGATCGGCACTAATGTCCTAGCCGATCCGCATCATTGTTCTCCGCAGCGTCGGTTTTCTATGGTCGACCGTCCGCACAGACATTTCGCGAAGGGCGATCATGGACCAGCAGACGACAGACCTGCGGCAGCACCTCGTGGCGGCGGCGGACATCGCCGACCGCCTGGAATATTACGTCGTGGCTGCGACCCTGCAACACGCGCTCGACATCCTGGATCGGATGAGCGGTGGCCGGGGGGCGCCGCGCGACCATCGGTCCGCACCGCGGCCCGACGTGTCCGACAGCTGACCCCGGGCGGATTATGCGCGCCTATCGTTTCCTGCGGCAGGCGTCCGAACAATAGACGACGTTGTCCCAGTCCTTCGCCCATTTCTTGCGCCAGGCGAACTGTCGTTCGCAGGCGGGACATATCTTGGTCGGCAGGTTCTGCTTGGCGATACCGTTGGGCATCAGCGCGGCTGCGCGTCGAGGAACGTCTCGACATCGGTGAGGGCGATGGTCTTGTCGAGGTAGGTTTGGCCGATCCCGCGGGCGAGCAGGAAGGGAAGCGTGCCAGCCGCCATCTTCTTGTCGTGGCGCATATGGTCGACCAGCGTCGCGCCTGACGCGCGGATGCCGGCGGCGGCGAGGCCGTCAGGCAGGCGGACGCTGCGCCAATGGGCGGCGACGCGGCTTGCGTCGTCGGAGGGGCAAAGCCCGCGCGCGGCGGAAAACGCAAAGGCGAGGGCGCAACCGGCGGCGACGCCCTCGCCGTGGATCAGTGCCTGCGAAAAGCCCGCCTCCGCCTCCAGCGCATGGCCGAACGTGTGGCCGAGGTTCAGCAGGGCGCGCGTACCGTTGGTCTCGTGCTCGTCGGCCGCGACGATCCGCGCCTTGGCGGCGACGGCGTGGGCGATCGCGTGGACGCGGGCAGCCGGATCGCCCGCGATCAGCGCCGCGCCATGCGCCTCGCACCATGCGAAGAACGCCGGATCGTCGATCAGGCCGTATTTGACGACCTCGGCATAACCGGCGCGGACCTCGCGCGGCGGCAGCGTGTCGAGCACCGACGGGTCGATCAGCACCATGGCAGGCTGGTGGAACGCGCCGATCAGGTTCTTGCCGGCGCGGGTGTTGATCGCGGTCTTGCCGCCGACCGAACTGTCGACCTGCGCGAGCAGCGTCGTCGGCACCTGGACAAAGTGGCAGCCGCGCTTGAGGATGGCGCAGGCGAACCCGACGAGGTCGCCGATCACGCCGCCGCCGAGCGCCACGACATGGTCGCCGCGCTCGATGCCGAGGTCGAGCAACCGGTCGCAGAGCGCGGCGAGCGACGTCCAGCTCTTGGTCGATTCGCCCGGGGGCAGCACGATCGCCTCGCTCCGTACGCCGGCATCGGCCAGCGCCGTCTGCAATGCGGCGCAATGCGGCCGGACGTTTTCGTCGGTGACGATCGCCATCGTCCGGCCGCGGGCGAGCGGGCCGAGGTGATCGGCGGCGCGGGCCAGCAGCCCCGCCTCGATCAGGATGGGATAGCTGCGTGCCCCCAGCGCGACGTCGATCCGCCGGCTCATGCCTCCGGTGCCGCCCGGCCGAACCCGATTGCCTGAAGGATCGCATTGACGGTGGTGTCGTGCGGGGATTTGTTGCTGGTGATGTGGATATGCGCCTCGGCGTAGATCGGATTGCGGACGGTGGCGAGTTCGGACAGCACCTGCCGCGGGTTGCGGCCGCGCAGCAGCGGGCGGGTATCGCGGCGGCCGACGCGTTCGGCAAGGACGTCGGGGTGCGCGTGCAGCCAGATCGCGGTCGACGTCGCCAGGATCAGCGCGCGGGTATCGTCGTTGATGAACGCACCGCCGCCGGTCGCGATCACCTTGGGCCGGCCATCCATCAGCCGGGCGATGACGCGGCGTTCGCCGTCGCGGAAATAGGGTTCGCCGAACCGTTCGAAGATTTCGGCGACGGTCATGCCGGCGGCCTCCTCGATCGCGGTGTCCGCATCGACGAACGGCAGGCGCAGCCGCCCGGCCAGGCGGCGCCCGACCGTCGACTTGCCGACGCCCATCAGTCCGACGAGCACGATCGGCCGTTGCTGCGCGGACCGGTCGGTGCCGGCGATGGGGGGATGAGCGCTTTGCAACATGGACATGGGCGCTATACAGCGGGTGAGGACGGGGCAAAAGCTCCGGTCGCGTTTTCGTCTTCCAAGGTACGCTATGTCCCGCTTGCTGCTCTCCGTCATCGTGCTCCTCGTGGTGGTGGTCGGCGGCCTGTTCCTGCTCGCCGGGCGGGCATCGGAGCGGCCGCAGACCCATGTCGAGAAGGCCGTGACGCTTGCCAACCTCAGCTAAGGCGCGGGGGTCCGTCGTCCTGCGCTGCGGCGTCGCCGCGGTCGCGATGATCGCGGCCGGGCTGTCCGCCTATGAACCGGCGACCGGACAGGAGCGGCCCGAATCGATCCTGCCGCCCGGGTTCGGCGAACCCGCCGCCCAGCCGTCGCCGCGCGCCCCCGCCGCCACGCCGCGCCCCGGCGCCAGCCCTGCCGCGCCCACGACGAATGCCGGTATCGCGCCGACGCCGGCCGCGACCGGCATGGTCCAGCCGCTGCCCGGTGCATCGCCCACCCCGGAGGCGAGCGCGACGCCCGCCGCCACGCCGACCGTCGATGCGGCGGTGCTGGCACAATATGAGATGCCGGCCTTCGCCCGCCGGTCGCTGGAGCTGGTCGGTCCGGCCGGCCCGCGTGAGGGCGCTTTGGCCGCGGACGCCTTCAAGGGCGCCGACGGACGCTTCGTCGAGGGGCTGATGCGCCGCGTCGCCGCCCCGTTGCCGTCGCGCTGGCTGTCAATCCTGCTGCGGCGGACGCTGGTCGCACAACTGGATACGCCGGCGCGGGTGCATGGTGCGGATTTCGCCGCCGAGCGTGCCTGGCTGCTGCTGCGGATGGGCGAGGCGGTCGGCGCGCGCGCGGTCGTGCAGAGCGTCGACAACGCCCATTACACGCCCAAACTGTATCAGGTCGCGATGAACACCGCGCTGGCAACCGGCGATCCGGCGGAACTGTGCCCGATTGCCGATGCCGCGCTGGCGGCAACGCGCGAGCGGGGCTGGTCGCTGGCGCAGGCGATGTGTGCCGGCCTGTCGGGCGAACCGGCGCGGGCGAAGGCGCTGGTTACCGCCGCGCGCCGGCGCAAGGTCGCCAGCGGCATCGACCTGCAACTGGCGCAGAAGGTCGTCGGTGCCGGCCCCAACGGTGGTCAGGCGGTGACGATCGAATGGGCCGGGGTGAACGAACTCAGCGCCTGGCGGTTCGGGCTGGCCACGGCGACCGGGGTGACGATCCCCGATTCGCTGCTCGCCACCGTTGGGCCGCAGACCCGTTACTGGTACGCGCTGTCGCCGAGCATCCCGCTTGCCGATCGGCTGGCATCGGCAGAGGCGGCGACCGCGCAGGGCGTGCTGTCGGCATCGGCGCTGATCGACCTCTACGGGGCCGTCGATGCGGCCAACGACATGCCGACCGCGGCCGCCGCTGCCGCCAACGACCTGCAGGCCGCCTATGTCGGCAACGACATCAATACGCGGCTCACCGCGATGCGCAGCCTGTGGGGCAAGGCGGATCGGTCGGCGGACAAGGAGCCCGCCTATGCCCGGCTGGTGCTGACCGCGCGCGCGGCGGCGCGGTTGCCCGCACGGCTGGGGGTGGAGGATGCCCGCTATCTGGTCGCATCGATGCTGACCGCGGGGCTGGACCGCAGCGCGGCGCGCTGGCGGGCGGCGGTGGACGAGGGCGGCGATGCCTGGGCGATGATCGCGCTCGCCGATCCCGATGCCGGCGGGCGGCTGAGCTATCGTGCGCTGTCGTCCTATTCGGGGCGCGGCGATGCGGCGCTGAAGCAGCGCTTGTTCTTTGCCGGGCTCGCCGGGCTGGGTCGGCTGTCGGCCGACGACATCGAGCGGGCGGCGGCGGCACTCGACGTGCGGATCGGGGCGGAGAACAGCTGGACGCGCGCCATCGACCGGGCCGCGGCGGAGGGGCAGCAGGGGACCGTGGTGGTGCTCGCGGCGATCGGCATGCAGACGCCGGCGTGGCGCGGCGTGTCGCCTGCGATGCTGTACCGGATCGTCGGCGCCCTGCGTTCGGTCGGGCTTGAGGGCGAGGCGCGGATGATCGCGGCAGAGGCGCTGGCGCGGGTGTGACGATCGGGCAGGACCGCGCGTTGATCGAGCGGTTTCTCGAAATGCTCGCAGCGGAGGCGGGGGCCGCGGCGAATACGATCGCGGCCTATCGCAGCGATCTGTCGCTGGCCTCCGCCACGCTGGACGGCGGATTGAGCACCGCCGGTGCGGTGCAGTTGCAGGCGTTGGCGGAGGACTGGCGTGCGCTGGCGCGCAGCACGGTGGCGCGCAAATCCGCGGCGTTGCGGCGGTTCTACGCCTTCCTCGCCGACGAGGGGCATCGGGCGGACGACCCCGGCAAGGCGCTGCCCCGCCCGGGCACGGCACGACCGCTGCCCAAGGTGCTGAGCCACGCCGATGTAGACCGCCTGTTCGCCGTGATCGCGGAACGTTGCGCGGTCGAGCGGCCATCGCCGGGCGACCTGCGGCTCGCGGCGCTGGTCGAGCTGCTCTATGGATCGGGACTGCGCGCGACCGAGCTGGTCGGCCTGCCCCGCAACGCCATCCATCCCGACCGGCCCTATCTGATCCTGCGCGGCAAGGGCGGTCGCGAGCGGCTGGTGCCGATATCGGACCGGGCGCGGGCGGCGGTGGCGGCGTGGCGGACCCATGTCGCGGCAGCGACGGCGTGGCTGTTCCCGTCGGGCAGATCGCACCTGTCGCGGGTTCGGCTGTATCAGCTGGTGAAGGTGCTGGCGGCCGATGCCGGCATTCCGCCCGACCGGGTGAGCCCGCACGTGCTGCGCCATGCGTTCGCCACGCATCTGCTCGCCGGGGGCGCCGACCTGCGCGCGCTGCAATCGATGCTGGGCCACGCCGATATCGCGACGACCGAAATCTACACGCACGTCGATGCCAGCCGCCTGGTCGAACTGGTCAACACCCGCCACCCCCTCGCCGACACGGGCCGCGTTGACGCAGGCGCGCGTCGCCCGTAACCCGCGCGGCATGGCGAGCTTTCTCGAATTTGAAAAACCGATTGCCGAACTGCAGGGGCGGATCGACGAACTGCGTGCGACCGCGGCGGATGGCACCATCGACATCGGCGCCGACCTGGCGCGGCTGCAGGCGAAGTCCGACAAGCTGTTGCGCGATACCTTCGCCAAGCTGACGCCGTGGCAGAAGACGCAGGTGGCCCGCCACCCCGAACGACCGCATTTCAAGGATTACGTCGCCGGGCTGTTCGACGAATTCGTGCCGCTGGCCGGCGATCGTGCCTTTGGTGACGACCAGGCGATCATGGGCGGCTTTGCCAGCTTTCGCGGGCGCAAGGTCATGGTCTTGGGCCATGAAAAGGGTTCGGACACCGCCACCCGGCTCCGCCACAATTTCGGCATGGGCAAGCCCGAGGGCTATCGCAAGGCGATCCGGCTGGTCGAACTGGCGGACCGGTTCGGGCTGCCGGTGGTGACGCTGGTCGACACGATGGGCGCCTTTCCCGGTATCGAGGCGGAGGAGCGCGGCCAGGCCGAGGCGATCGCCCGCTCGACCGAAGCGTGCCTGGCGGCGGGCGTACCGGTCATCGCCGCGATCGTCGGCGAAGGCGGATCGGGCGGCGCGGTGGCGCTGGCCGCGGGCAATCGCGTGCTGATGTTCGAACATGCGATCTATTCGGTCATCAGTCCCGAAGGCTGCGCATCGATCCTGTGGCGGACCGCGGACAAGGCCGCCGACGCGGCCGAGGCGATGCGGGTGACCGCGCAGGACCTGAAGACGTTCGGCGTGATCGATACCATCGTGCCCGAACCGCTGGGCGGCGCACACCGCGACCCGGCGGAGGCGATCCGCCTGCTCGGCGATGCACTGGCCGCGGCGCTCGACACGCTGGACCACCGCGATGCCGCGGCGCTGCGCCAGGAACGGCGCGACAAGTTCCTGGCGATGGGCCGGCTCTGACCCACAGGAAAAGGGCGGCGGAACTGGAGTTCCGCCGCCCTTTTGGCAATCGTCGTTCGTATCGGCGATCAGGTCGCCGACATGTTCGACGACACGTTCTGGAAGGTGGTCTTGAGCTTGTTGCCCAGGCCCTGCATGGCGGCGATGGCGGCCACGGCGATCAGCGCTGCGATCAGGCCGTATTCGATGGCGGTCGCGCCCTTGCTGTTCTTGATGAACTTGCGAATCGTCTGCATTCCGGTCTCCATATTCGAAACTTCAGTCACCCGGCTGAACCGGTGAACCGGAGCAGCGATCGGAGATGTAGGGGGGCAAGGTTGCCAAAGATTTAAGCTCGTCCCGGTTTTTCGGAACCTTTTGCGAATCAGCCCGCGGCCACGACCTTGGTACTGACGTTGTTCCACACATTGGTGTTGGCGTTGGCGACCTGCTTCAGCGCGGCGACCATGGCGATGACGATCAGCGCGACGATCAGGCCGTATTCCACCGCGGTCGCGCCGCGCGTATCGCCAAGGGCAGGACGCAGCCGACTGGCCAGCCAGCGAAGGATGGGGCGCAAGGTCATGAAACGGCGGCATAGTCAGGAAGGCTTAAGGAATGGCTGACGACAGGCCCGGAACGTCCGCATCGGATCGCGCCCCGACGTTGCTGCCGGTCGTCGCCGCGGCACTGGTTGACGGCGAAGGCCGCGTGCTGCTGCAACGGCGTCCCCCCGGCAAGCAGATGGCCGACCTGTGGGAATTTCCCGGCGGCAAGATCGAACCGGGCGAATCGCCGGAGGCGGCACTGGCGCGCGAACTGGCCGAGGAACTGGCGATCACCGTCGATCCCGCGACCGCGATCCCGCTGACCTTCGCCAGCGCCGCTCTGGGGCAGCGCCACCTGCTGCTGCTCCTCTACCTGATCCGCGACTGGCAGGGCGAACCACGCCCCCTGGAGGCGAGCGCGCTGGCATGGGTACTGCCGCAAGACATGCACGCGCTGGCGATGCCCCCCGCCGACGTGCCGCTGGTCGCGATGCTGGAGCGGCTGTTGTGAGGGCGACGGGACGGACCGCGACAATCGACGGTTGACGGGTGCGGCAAAACCGATCATCTGCCGCCCTCCCGCTTCGAGGCCCGATGGCGGAGTGGTTACGCAGAGGACTGCAAATCCTTGCACGCCGGTTCGATTCCGGCTCGGGCCTCCACCGTTCGCGAACAGGTTCGCGGACGATATCCGAGAAAATCCCCGCCGGTGACGATCCCGTGCGATGGCCCGCCGCCGGGCGGGCGCCCGGTGATGGCCGTCTAGGCGTCCGCTGCCGGTTCGGGCGGCACCTCGCGGTCGGGGCGGATGGTGACGCGCGCGCGATCCCGGTGCAGCAGCATCGGGCGCATGCGGATGCCGAGGCAGATCACGGTCGGCCAGAACAGCGTGTTGAGGATGTCCGAAATGGTATCCTCCCACCGCCATGAGCCGAACTGCAACCGGTCCATGACCTCGTTGAACGCCTCGGCCAGCACCACCAGCGACCACGGCACGAAGCTGCCCAGCGACCGGCGGGTGAGCACGCGTGCGATCATCAGCACCGCCATGCCGGCGTGAATGTGCAGGATCGTATCGGGCAGGCCGGTGCCGTCGCCGATCCAGTCGATGAACTTGTGGTAGGTCGCAGGAATCATGCCCGTTCCATAGGGGCTGGGCGTCACGCTGACCATCCACGCACGATAGCGGCCGGGGGCAGCGTTCCGTCGCTTGGCGGCAGGCGATGCGCACGATACAAGCCGGTCTGTCACGAAGTGTATTGCGTAGCTAATACGGCTGTGCGAGAGGGGTCATCATGAACATCAGCCTCGGTAACAACGATCTGGATCAGGCGGCGTCGGAGACGATGCGCCATGCGATGGTGGCGAGCCAGTTGCGCACCAACGCGGTCAGCGACCAGCGCATCCTGGTGGCCATGAACACCGTGCCGCGCGAGGCCTTCGTGCCCGCCGACGTGCGCGGCCTGGCCTATCGCGACACCGCGCTGCCGGTGGCGGGCGGCCGCGCGATCAACCTGCCGATGGTCACCGGCCGGCTGCTGACCGAAGCCTATCTCGAACGCGGCGACCGCGTGCTGCTGATCGGTGCGGCGGGCGGCTACACCGCCGCGATCCTGGCGCAGATCGTCGCCGATGTCGTCGCGGTCGAGGAGGATGCGGCGCTGGCGGCGCTGGCGCGCGAGGCGCTGGCCGGCATGGCCAACGTGCGCGTGGTCGAGGGACCGCTCGCCGAGGGCGCGGCGGATGGCGGGCCGTACGACGTGCTGATCGTCGACGGCGCGGTCCAGCACGTCCCGGATCGGCTGGTCGGCCAGGTCGAGACCGGCGGCCGGGTCGTCACCGGTCTGGTCGAACACGGCGTCATCCGCCTCGCCAGCGGGCGCAGGACCGACGGCGGCTTCGGCTTGGCGCCCTTCATGGACAGCGATTGCGTCGTGCTGCCGGGGTTTGCGGCGCCGCAGGGTTTCAGGTTCTAGGCCATGCCGACGGGGGGATGATGCGGGGATTGTTGCTGAGGGGGCTGCTGGGCGGCGCCGCGCTGGCGGGGCTTGCCGCGCCGGCGGGGGCGGAAACGCTGCGCGAAGCGCTCGCCAAGGCCTATGCGTCCAACCCGACGATCACCGGGCAGCGCGCGGCGCAGCGTGCGACCGATGAAAACGTGCCGATCGCCCGCGCCAGCGGCCTGCCGGGGGTCAATGCCACCGCCTCGCTCACCGACAATTTCTTGATCGCCAACAACAATTTCGCCAATCCGGAACGCGTCGGGCAGGGCGCGCTCAATTTCTCCGTGCCGCTGTTCCAGGGCGGCGCGGTGAAGAATTCGGTCCGTGCCGCCGAAACCCGCGTCGATGCCGGCCGCGCGACGCTGCGCGGGATGGAGGCGACGACGTTCACCAATGTCGTCGCCGCCTATATGAACGTTATCCGCGACGAGGCGATCACCTCGCTCAACCAGCAGAACGTGCGCGTGCTCGAAGTGAACCTGCGCGCCAGCCGCGACCGCTTCCAGGTCGGCGACCTCACCCGTACCGACGTCGCCCAGTCCGAAGCGCGACTGGCGCTCGCCCGCGCGCAATTGCAGCAGGCCGAGGCGCAGCTGATCTCCAGCCGCGAAAACTACATCCAGGTCGTCGGCACGCCCCCGGTCGCGCTGGAGGAGCCGCCGCTGCTCCCCAACCTGCCCGATTCACCTACGACCGCGGTCGGCGTGGCGCTGGAGAACAATCCGAACCTGATCGCCGCACGTCGCCAGGCCGATGCCACCCGCTTCGACATCAACGTGGCGCGGGCCAACCGGCTGCCGCGGGTGACGGGTGTCGCCGGACCGAACTACTTCAACTATCTGAATTCGCTGCCATCGGGCAGCCCGGTGCGCAATTCGGGGACCGCGGCGTCGGCCGGCCTGCAATTCTCGCTGCCGCTGTTCCAGGGCGGCCGCCCCGCCGCACAGGTGCGGCAGGCGCAGGCCCAGCGCAGCCAGGCGCTCGAGAACGTCACCGCCACCGAACGCGGCGTCATCGCGCAGGCGCGCTCCGCCTATGCGATCTGGCGCTCCTCGCAGCAGGTGATCGCCTCGTCGGAAACCGCGGTGAATGCCAACAAGCTGAGCCTTGAGGGCGTCCGCGCCGAGAACAGCGTCGGCACGCGCACCATCCTCGACATCCTCAACGCCGAACAGGAATTGCTCAACAGCCAGGTGACGCTGGTGACCGCGCGGCGCGACGCCTATGTCGCGGGCTTCGCGCTGCTCGCGGCGATGGGCAACGCCGAGGCGCGCGACCTGGGGCTGGACGGCGGCGCGCTGTACGATCCCGTCACCAATTACCAGCGCGTGCGGCGCCGGATCAACGATTTCGACAGCGATCCCGAACCGGTGGCGGTGTCCGTCACCACGGCGCAGACGCCGGCGCAGACCGCGGCAGTATCGCGGCCGCTCGATCCGATGCTCGATACGCCGGTTGACAGGAGCCCCGGCTTGACGACAGGTGCTGCTTCGCCGAACCGTCAGTGATGATGATGGGCGCGGCCACGGAAAAGAGCAGGGACGTCAGGGCAATGGGGGATATGAGCGCCGAACCGTCGATGGAGGAGATCCTCTCGTCGATCAAACGCATCATCGCCGAGGAGGGCGAGGGGACGCAGGCGCGCAGCCGCCGTCCGCGCGCCGTGCCGCAACCGATCGAGCCGGAGCCCGAAGAGGTGCTGGAACTCAGCGACCCGATACCGGCGCCGCAGCAGTACGAGCCCGAACCGGAGCCCGCCCCCGCGCCCGCTCCGCGTACGGCCGCGCGTCAGCAACCCGCCCCGCAGCAACCCGCCCCGCAGCAGGCGGCGCCGTCGATGCAACCGCCACGCCCGGCACCCGTTCAACCTGCGATGACCTCCGCCATGAACGACGAACCGATCCTGTCCCAGCGCACCGCCGCGGCGAGCCTGGGGTCGCTGGAAACGCTGAGCAAGCTGCTCGTCAAGCCGGAGCCGGATAGCGATGGCACGCTCGAAGGGCTGGTACGCGAGATGCTGCGACCGATGCTGCGCGAATGGCTCGACACCCATCTGCCCGATATGGTCGAAACGCTGGTCGCGCGCGAGATCGCCAAGATCACCTCGCAAATGCGCTGAGCCGCCTGACCCACCCGGATTCCGGCGAAGGCCGGACGCGGGTGGGCAGGGTGCCATTCGCACTCCCACCACGGTCCCGCCGGCAGTCGGCGTTCGTCGGCACGCCGTAGAAATGCGCTCGCGCGGCCGTTGCCCGCGCATCGCGTTCGTCCTACCCTTTCGCCATGAAGACGCTCCTCACCGCGAGCCTGCTCGCCCCCGCCGCCCTGACCGCCGCCCTGACCACCGCGTTGTCCGCCGCTCCCGCCGCCGCCCGCCAACTCACCATCGATGACGTATCGACGCTCAGCCGCGTCGGTGCACCCACCGCATCGACCGATGGCAAATGGCTGGTCTGGGCGCAGCGCGAAACCGACCTTACCGCCAACCGCGGTCGCTACGACCTCTGGCGGCTCGACCTGGGGCGCAAGGGCGCCAAGCCCGAGCCGCTGCTCGCCGAAGCGGACGTCAACGAGAACGACCCGCAAATCGTCGGCTCCACCGTCTATTTCAGCTCCGACAAGGGCGGCGACGATGCGATCTGGGCGATGCCCGTCACCGGTGGCCAGCCCCGGAAACTGACCGGGTTCCAGGGCGGCTTCGGCGGTTTCAAGGTCGCGCCGACCGGCGACCGCATCCTCGTCTGGGCCGATCGCAAGCCCAACGCACCCAGCCTCGCCCCCGCGCTGGAGAAGAAGGACGCCAACGCCGGCGAGGGCCGGGTCTACGACAAGCTGTTCGTCCGCCATTGGGATCGCTGGGTCGACGGCACGCATTCGCAGCTGTTCGTGCTGCCGCTCACCGCCGCGGGCGCGCCGGGCGACGGCGTTGCGATCGGCCATGGCATCGACGGCGATGCCCCCTCGCGCCCGTTCGGCGGCGGTGAAGAGGTGTCGTGGAGCGCGGACGGAAAAACCGTCTATTTCGCCCTCCGCATCGCCGGCACCACCGAACCGCTGTCTACCAACCTCGACATCTGGTCCGCTCCTGCCGATGGATCGGCGGCGCCCGTCAATCTCACCGCCGCCAATCGGGCAACCGACAATCTGCCAACCGTCTCGCCCGACGGGCGCAGCCTTGCATGGTTCGCGATGAAGCGCCCCGGTTTCGAAGCCGACCGGCAAGTGCTGATGCTGCGCGATCTCGCCACCGGGCAGGTGCGCGCGCTGACCGAGAATTGGGACCGCTCGGTCGGATCGATCGCCTGGTCGCCCGATTCGAAGCGCATCTATGTTACCGCGCAGGATACGCAGGAAAACCCGCTGTTCGCCGTCGACCCCGCGTCGGGCAAGGTAACGCGCCTGACGCAGGCGGGCCACGTCTCCGCGGTCGCGCCGACGCCGAAGGGCGCGGTGATCGCGATGAACAGCCTGACCGCGCCCGACGATTTCTACGCCGTGTTCGCGAAGGGCAAACCCGTTCGCCTGACGGCGGTCAACGCCGCCCGGCTCGCCGGGATCGACATGCCGACCGTCTCCCGGTTCAGCTTCACCGGCGCCAACAACGACACCGTCTGGGGCTATGCGGTGAAGCCCGCCGGCAGCACCGGGAAGGTGCCCGTCGCCTTCATGGTCCACGGTGGACCGCAGGGGTCGAGCGACAACAGCTGGTCGTATCGCTGGAACCCGGCGGTGTTCGCCGGCGCGGGCTATGGCCTCGTCGCCGTCGATTTCCACGGCTCGACCGGCTACGGACAGGCCTTCACCGACGCGATCAGCAACAATTGGGGCGGCTGGCCGCTCGAGGACCTGAAGGCAGGCCTCGCCACCGCGACGACGAAGTTCGCCTGGCTCGACGGCACCCGCGCCTGCGCGCTCGGCGCCTCCTACGGCGGCTATATGATGAACTGGATCGAGGGCCAGTGGGCCGATCGCTTCCAGTGCATCGTCCAGCACGACGGCGTCTTCGACGCCCGCGCCATGGCGTACGAGACCGAGGAATTGTGGTTCGACGAATGGGAACACGGCGGCAAGACCTATCACCAGGACCCCGCCGCCTATGAAAAGTGGAACCCGGTCAATTACGTCCAGAACTGGAAGACGCCGATGCTGGTCATCACCGGCGAAAAGGACTTCCGCATCCCCTATACACAAGGGCTCGCCGCCTTCACCGCCCTCCAACGCCGCGGCATCCCCTCGCGCCTGCTCGTCAACCCGAACGAGAACCACTGGGTGCTGAAACCGAAGAATTCGCGCCAATGGTACGGCGAGGTGCTCGGCTGGATGAACCGGTGGACGGCGAAGTAACCCGCGTCTTGGCCCGACTCGTTTAGCGGAGGCGGGCGGGGGGTGACGAACCGCGTCACCCCCCGCTAAGGGAGGCGCCATGACCGAGCTTCCCAAGACCTTCGACCCCGCCGCCATCGAATCGCGCTGGTACGACCATTGGGAGACCAGCGGCCAGTTCCGTCCCGACCGGCCCGGCGCCGAACCCTGGACGATCGTCAACCCCCGCCCAACGTCACCGGCTCGCTGCATATCGGCCATGCGCTCGACAATACGCTGCAGGACATCCTGACGCGGCATGCGCGGTTGAAGGGCAAGGATGCGCTGTGGGTGGTCGGCACCGACCATGCGGGCATCGCGACGCAGATGGTCGTGGAGCGGCAGATGGCGCTGAAGCAGCAGAAGCGCACCGACTTCACCCGCGACGAATTCGTCGCCAGGGTGTGGGACTGGAAGGCGGAGAGCGGCGGCGAGATCACGCGTCAGCTCCGCCGCCTCGGCTGCTCGATGGACTGGGCCAACGAACGCTTCACGATGGACGAGGGCTTTTCCAAGGCCGTCCTGAAGGTGTTCGTCGAACTGCACCGGCAGGGCCTGCTCTACCGCGACAAGCGGCTGGTCAACTGGGACCCGGGCCTCGGCACCGCGATCAGCGACCTCGAGGTCGAAACGCGTGAGGTGCGCGGCAGCTTCTGGCGACTGCGCTATCCGCTCGCCGACGGATCGGGCTTTATCGAGGTCGCGACGACGCGGCCCGAGACGATGCTCGCCGACATGGCGGTCGCCGTGCACCCGACCGACGAACGCTACACCGCCCTGATCGGCAAGCAGGTGCGGCTGCCGATCACCGGTCGCCTGATCCCGATCGTCGCCGACGAACATGCCGATCCCGAACTCGGGTCGGGCGCGGTGAAGATCACGCCGGGCCACGATTTCAACGATTTCGAGGTCGGCCGCCGCGCCGGGATCGAGGCGCGGGCGATGCTCAACATGCTCGATGCCAAGGCGCATATCGTCCAGACCGCCGACGGGCTGATCCCCGCCGACCTGATCGGCCTCGCCACCGCCGATGCGCGCAAGGCGGTCGTCGCCCGGCTGAAGGCGGACGGCGTGCTGATCCCGCATGTCGACAAGGACGGCGAGGAACACGACGCCGAACCGCGCACCATCCAGACGCCCTATGGCGATCGCTCGGGCGTGGTGATCGAACCCTGGCTGACCGATCAATGGTACGTCGATGCCGCGACGCTGGCGAAACCGGCGATCGACGCGGTGCGCAGCGACGCGATTCGGATCGTGCCGAAGACGTGGGAAAAGACCTTCTTCAACTGGATGGAGAACATCCAGCCGTGGTGCGTGTCGCGGCAATTGTGGTGGGGGCATCGCATCCCGGCGTGGTTCGGCCCGGAACTTCGAGACGGCAAGCTAGTGATGCAAGTGAACAAGCAAGGTGCTGCCCGCGACAGCGGAAATGCACCGCTCTCTGGCAATAAGGCATTTGTTGCTGAAACAGAGGAAGAAGCTTTAAGGCTCGCGCAGGAGTATTACGGACCGCACGAAGAAATCATCCTCGGTACCGTATCGGGCGTCGTGCCCCAGACGACACCTGATGGACTGCCCAATTTTTACAAGATCAGCATTGCCCGCGATCCAGACGTCCTCGATACGTGGTTTTCATCAGCATTATGGCCGTTCGCGACGATGGGCTGGCCGGACGATACCGACCCGACGCTCGGCGGCCGCTATCCCAACGACGTGCTGATCTCGGGCTTCGACATCCTGTTCTTCTGGAACGCCCGCATGATGATGCAGGGCATGCACTTCATGAAGGATGTGCCGTTCAGGACGCTCTACCTCCACGGCCTCGTCCGGGCGGCGGACGGCGCCAAGATGTCGAAGTCCAAGGGCAACACCGTCGATCCGCTCGGCCTGATCGACAGATACGGCGCCGACGCGCTGCGCTTCTTCATGGCGGCGATGGAAAGCCAGGGCCGCGACATCAAGATGGATGAGAAGCGGGTCGAGGGCTATCGCAACTTCGCCACCAAGCTGTGGAACGCCAGCCGCTTCTGCCAGGCGAACGGCATCGGCGGATCGACGACGCTCGAAGCACCCGAGGCGAGCCTCGCGGTCAACCAGTGGATCATCGCCGAAACCGTGCGCACGGTGCAGGCGGTCGACCTCGCGCTTGCCGACTATCGCTTCGATGGCGCCGCGAACGCGATCTACCAGTTCGTCTGGAGCCGGTTCTGCGACTGGTATCTCGAACTCATCAAACCGGTCCAGGCCGGCGAGGAACGCGGCACGATCGATGCGGAGAGCAAGGCCGTCGCCGGCTGGGTGCTCGACCAGATCCTCGTCCTGCTGCACCCGTTCATGCCGTTCATCACTGAGGAATTGTGGCATGCCATGGCCCCGGCCGGGGCGCCGCGCGCCCACGACCTGATCGTCGCGCAATGGCCGATGGCGGACGCGCGCAGCCTCGATCCCGCGGCAGAGCAGGAAATCGACTGGCTGATCCGCCTCGTCGGGGAAATCCGTGCCGCGCGGACCGAATTGAACGTGCCCCCCGGCGCACGCCTGCCGCTGTACGTCCGCGATGCAGGGCCGGTGACCAGCGAACGGCTCGCCCGCCAGGCGGCGGTGCTCGCCCGTCTCGCGCGGGTCGAGCGTGCCGAGGGCGACGCGGCCGGCGGTGCCGCGCAGGTGGTCGTCGACGAAGTTACGTTCGTCCTCCCGCTCGAAGGCGTCATCGACCTCGACGCCGAGCGCAGCCGCCTGACCAAGGCGATCGCCGCCGCCGCCAAGGAACGCGACGCGCTGGCCGGGCGCCTCGGCAATGCGAGCTTCGTCGAGCGTGCCAAGCCGGAAGCGGTGGAAAAGGCCAGGGCCGACCACGCCGACAAGGCTGCCGAGGCCGACCGCCTGTCGGCCGCGCTGGCACGGCTGGGATGACCCCTCTTCGTACCCCGGCCTTGGCCGGGGTACGAAGGAGGAGAGCAAGCAAGCCCTGTCCTACAAGTCCCAAATCTGCCAGCCTCCCGGGATGGCCCGGCACCCCCTCATCCGTATCCGAATACCGACCGCCCGACGGCAAGCGCTTCGCATCGCGACGTAGTGGCAACTTCGGCAACTTCCGCGCGTCTGGCCACTGCATCCGCGCCCCGAATCACCCGTCCCCATCACAGCCCGACAGGATAGACCCGTGCCGAAACCCCAGCGCGACCTGACGTCCGGTGCGATCGGCGCGACCCTGCTAGCCTTCGCATTGCCGACGCTGGGGTCGAACATCCTGCAATCGCTGAACGGGTCGATCAACGCGATCTGGGTCGGCCGCTTTCTGGGCGAGGGGGCGCTGGCGGCGACATCCAACGCCAACATCATCATGTTCCTGATGTTCGGGGCGGTGTTCGGCTTCGGCATGGCGGCGACCATCCTCGTCGGGCAGAGCTTTGGTCGCCGCGATGTCGAGGGCGGCCGGCGCGCGTTCGGCGCGGCGATCGGGCTGGTGCTGATGGGATCGGTCGGCATCGCGATCCTCGGCTGGCTGTTCTCTGCCGAGATCCTGCATCTGCTCGCAACGCCCGGCGATGCGATGGCGCTGCCCCAGGCCTATCTGCAGGTCATCTTCCTCGGCCTGCCCGCATCGATGCTGCTGGTGCTCATCATGATGGGCCTGCGCGGCACCGGCGATTCGCTGACGCCCTTGTGGTTCATGGGGCTCAGCGTCGTGCTCGACAGCGGCCTCAACCCGTTGCTGATCGCCGGCATGGGGCCGTTCCCGCGGCTCGGCATCGCCGGTTCGGCGTGGGCGACGCTGATCGCCAACCACCTCGCCGTCGCCGGCCTCGTCGCCTATGTCTATGCCAAGGACCTGCCGATCCGCCTGCGCGGGGCGGAACTGGGCTGGATCAGGCCGAACCGCGACCTTGCCGGCACGATCATCCGCAAGGGCCTGCCGATGGGCGCGCAAATGCTGGTCATGTCGTCCGCGGGGCTGACGATGGTCGGCCTGGTCAACCGGCAGGGCGTCGATACCGCCGCGGCCTATGCCGTCTCCCAGCAATTATGGACCTATATCCAGATGCCCGCGCTCGCCATCGGTGCCGCGGTCAGCGCCATGGCGGCGCAGAACATCGGCGCCGGCCGCTGGGATCGGGTCGGCAGCGTCACCCGCTACGGCGTGCTCTACAACGTCATGCTGACCGGCGTGATGGTCGCCGCGGTGATCCTGTTCGACCGGCAGGTGATGACGCTGTTCGTCCCCGCCGACAGCCCGGCCTTGCCGATCGCGCGTCATATCCAGCTGATCGCCAGCTGGAATTTCGTCGTGTTCGGCGTCACCATGGTCCTGTTCTCGACCGTCCGCGCCAACGGTGCGGTGCTGGCGCCGCTGCTGTTCCTGTTCGTCTCGATGTATCCGGTGCGGATCGGCTTCGCGCTCGGCGCGCGCGCGTGGCTCGGCGCGGATGCCCTGTGGTGGAGCTTCCCCGTCGGATCGGTCGCCAACCTCGTGATGGCGATCCTCTATTACCGCTACGGCAACTGGCGGCGCGGCAATCTGGTCGTGGCCGCCGACCCCGACGAAGCGCACGAACACAGCCATACCGTCGCCGAGCCCGGCGGGCGCCTGCAGCCCACCGGATGAGGGGCGGGGATCAGGCGGGGACCATGACCTCGATCACCCCCGCCGCGACCCGTGCCGTGACCGGCGTATGCGCCAGCACCTCGCCGTCGATCGATATCGGCAATGATGGCTTGGTGTCGATCCGCAACGACTTGCCCGAAAAGCTGACGGTGTCCTGATGCCGCGATTCGTGCCGGAAGAAGCTCGCCGCCCAGTTCTTCGCCAGCGTCCGCTTGTAACGCCCGGTCACCGCCTGCACGACGATTTCGCCCGACGCGATCGATGCCTCGTCCACCAGCCAGGTGCCGCCGTGATACGGTCCGTTGCTGATCCGCACCTCCACCACCCGCATCGTCTTTGCCCCGCTGCCGTCGTCGACGGTCAGGATGAACGGCTTGAACCGCGCGAACTGCCACGTCGCCCAGCCGAGATAGCCGATCCGCCCCAGCACCTTCTTCAGGCCATGCGGCACCGTCTCGGCGATCTGCGGGCTGATCCCCATCGCCGCGCAATTGGCGAAATAATCCCGGTCGATCATGCCCAGGTCGATCCGTTTCGGCCGGCCGGTACGGATCACGTCGATGGCACCCTCCACGTCGAGGGGCAGGCCGAGCGTGCGGGCGAAACTGTTGGCGGTGCCCAGCGGCAGCACGCCGAGCACCACATCCTTGCCGACCAGCATGTCGACCAGTCCGCTGACCGTGCCGTCGCCGCCGCCCAGGATGACGAGCTGCGGCTTCCTGGCCAGCGCGGCGCTCACCGTCTGTTCCAGGTCGTCGGGGTCCTCGACCGCATGGGCGTCGACGGGGAAGGGCAGGCCCTTCATCGCCGCACAGGCGCGCCGGAACAGCTTCTGACCTTTGCGCGACTTGGCGTTGACGATCAGAGCGGCAGACGTGAATTGGGTCATGTGGTTCCGATCGGTTACGCCTGCGCAACGCTTGGCAAGTGCGCCGCGATCCATCAAAGCCGCCGCTCACCGACAAGTGGATACGTCATGACCGCCGCCTATCCCGCCCTGCGCCTGCGCCGCACCCGTGCCTCCGGCTGGAGCCGGCGGATGCATGCCGAAACCGTGCTGACGCCGGCCGACCTGATCTGGCCGCTGTTCATCGTCGAGGGGAGGGGATCGAACAGCCGATCGCCAGCCTGCCCGGCGTGTCGCGCTGGTCGGTCGACAACATCGTCGCCCGCGCGAAAGAGGCGCGCGACCTCGGCATCCCCTGCGTCGCACTGTTTCCCTACACGCCTGCCCACCTCAAGACCGAGGAGGGGCGCGAGGCGCTCAATCCCGACAACCTGATGTGCCGGGCGACGCGGGCGATCAAGGATGCGGTGCCGGGGGTTGGCGTGCTGACCGACGTCGCGCTCGATCCCTACACCAGCCACGGCCATGACGGGCTGGTCGATGCGGCGGGCTATGTCGTCAACGACACCACCGCCGACATCCTGATCCATCAGGCAGTGAATCAGGCGCGCGCGGGCGCCGACATCATCGCGCCCTCGGACATGATGGACGGCCGCATCGGCATGATCCGCGCAGCGCTGGAGGGCGAGGGCGCCCATAACGTCCAGATCATGAGCTATGCCGCCAAATACGCCAGCGGCTTTTACGGTCCGTTCCGCGACGCGGTCGGCAGCCGCGGGCTGCTGAAGGGCGACAAGAAGACGTATCAGATGGACGCCTCCAATGCCGAGGAGGCGCTGCGCGAGGTCGCCCTCGACCTCGCGGAGGGCGCGGACAGCGTCATGGTCAAGCCGGGCCTGCCCTACCTCGACATCATCGTCCGGGTGAAACAGCGCTTCGAGGTGCCGGTGTTCGCGTATCAGGTGTCCGGCGAATATGCGATGCTGGAAGCATCCGTGGCGGCCGGTGCTGGCGAACGCGACGCATTGGTGCTTGAAACGCTGATGGCGTTCAAGCGGGCCGGCTGTTCCGGCGTCCTCACCTATCACGCCGCGCATGCCGCGCGGTTGCTCGGCGCATGATCGAGACCGAGCGGCTGATCCTGCGGGGCTGGCGCGAGGACGATCGCGCGCTGTTCCATCGCCTGGGGAACGATCCCTGGACAATGCGCTACCTCGGCCCCTTGCGCTCGCAGGACGACGACGATCAGGCATTCGACCGTCAGCGGGGCTTTCTGGCGTCGCATAAAACCTGCGCCTGGCTGGTCGAGCGCAAGGCCGATGGCGCGCCGCTCGGCGTATGCGGTGCCAAGCCTGCTCCCGCCGGCCTACCGATCGCCGGCGAGATGGAGATCCTCTGGCGATTCGCGGCCGAGCACCAGCGGCAGGGCTATGCGCTGGAGGCGGCGCGAGCGAGCCTGTCGCATGTCTGGGCCGCGACGATGGCGCCACGTGTCGTGGCGATCACCGTAAACGCCAATGTCGCCAGCTGGACGCTCATGGAGCGTCTGGGAATGGTGCGGGTGCGCGGTGGTGATTTCGACCATCCGTTCGTACCCGATGACAGCCCATTGAAACGCCACGTCCTCTATCGGATCGCGAGGCCGGTCGCGTGAGCGCTGCCGCCGCCACGCGCGCCTGCCGGATCACCTTCGTCGGCACGATCCTGACCGGGTCGTTCCTGCTGTTCCTCGTCCAGCCGATGGTCGCGCGCATGGCGCTGCCGCGGCTGGGCGGCGCGCCGGCGGTGTGGAATTCGGCGATGCTGGTCTATCAGACGCTGCTGCTTGGCGGTTACGCCTACGCCCATGCGCTGGCCCGCGTCCGGCCATGGCTCCAGGCCGTCATCCATCTGTGCGTGTTGCTGGTGGGCGTGATCTGGCTGCCGATCGGCCTGGCGATCGGCGGCGGGTCGGCGGGGGTCACGCCGGCCCTGTGGGTGCCATGGCTGCTCGGTGCGTCGATCGGGCCGTTGTTTTTCGCCGTATCCGCGCAGGCACCGCTGGTGCAACGCTGGTTCAGCATCGCCAGCCGCGGCGGCGACCCCTATGCGCTCTATGCGGCGTCCAACCTCGGCAGCTTCGGCGGCCTGATCGCCTATCCGTTGCTGGTCGAACCACTGCTGGCGCTGCGCCAGCAAAGCTGGCTGTGGAGCGGTGGCTACGTCCTGCTGATCGCCCTCGTGGCGCTGTGCGCCCTGCGCCTGCCGCGCGCCGCCACCGGTGAAACCGCACGTCCCACCAGCGTGCCCGCAACGCGTGGCCGCGTGCTGCACTGGATCGTCCTGGCGCTGGTCCCGTCGGGATTGATGCTGGCGACATCCACTTACATCACCACCGATATCGTCGCGATGCCGTTGCTGTGGGTGTTGCCGCTCGGGCTCTATCTCCTCAGCTTCACGATCGCCTTTGCCGCCAACCGCGAGATCGCCGACCTGCTGACCCGGATCGCCCCGATCACCATCCTGCTGTTCGGTGGCATCATGATCGGCGGCGTCAGCCTGATGCCGCTCGCCAATCTCGGCATCGCGCTCAGCCTGTTGTTCATGGTCTCGGTCGCGCTGCACACCCGCATGTACCGGTTGCGCCCCGATCCCGACCGGCTGACCGGCTTTTATCTGGCGATGGCGTTCGGTGGTGCGCTCGGCGGGGTATTCGCCGGGCTGGTCGCGCCGGTGGTGTTCGACTGGACCTACGAATATCCGATCCTGATCTTCGCGGCCGGACTGTTGGTGCCGCAAGTGTACCTGACCGCCGGCATCCGCCGTGTGTGGATGACCCCCGTCCGGCGGCGCATCGCCCAGGGCGTGATCGCCGCGGTGCTGCTGACGTTCATGGGATTGACCTTCTGGGGTCCGGCCGACCTGTTCGGCGACGGGCATCAGGGCCTGACCTTCATCGCCATCGCCGCGGTCGGTATCGTTTCCGTCGGTGCCCGCACCTCCTACGCCGTGATCCTCGCGGTCACATTGGTGATCTTCGGCGGCTGGCGCGCGGTCGAACTGTCGCTGGAACAGGGCGCGCGGACGCGCAGCTATTTCGGTGTCTACACGATCCGCGACCGTGGCGGTGTCCGCGAACTCGACCATGGCACCACCGTCCATGGCATCCAGTTCACCGGCAATCCGGTGCTCGAACGCCTGCCGACCACCTATTACGCGCCGCCGTCCGGCATCGGCCAGGCGATGGGGGCACTCGATCGGCTGTATGGCCGGGGGGCGCGGGTCGGCGTGGTCGGGCTCGGCACCGGCACGCTCGCCTGCTACGCGCAGCCGGGGCAGCGCTGGCGATTCTACGAGATCGATCCGGCGGTGATCCGCATCGCGCGCGACACCGGCCAGTTCAGCTATCTGAAAAACTGCCTGCCCGATCCGACGATCCGGATCGGCGATGCCCGGCTCAGCCTGGAACGCGACATGCCGGCAAGCCTCGACCTGCTCGCGCTCGATGCCTTTTCGTCCGACGCGATCCCGATGCACCTGATGACGCGGGAGGCGTTCGCCGCTTATGCCCGTGTCCTCCAGCCCCGCGGCCTGCTGCTGGTGCACATCTCCAACCGGTTCCTCGATCTGGAGCCGGTGGTGGCAGCGCTCGCGGCGGACGGCGGCTGGCATGCCGCTAAGCTCTACTACCAGCCCCCCAAATACACCGCGATCGCATCGGCGAGCCAGTGGATCGCCTTGTCGCCCGATGTCGCCACGGTGCGAGCGCTGACCGCGGGCGATCCGCATTGGGCGCCGCTGATCCGCAAGGCGGGCATAGAGGCTTGGACCGACGATTATTCGACGATCCTGCCGCTGCTGAAGTGGAAGCCCTAGGCTGCCGGCAACGCTGCCTGCAGCCGATCGATCGTCGTGCTCTGTCGCTGCGCTTCGGCCGCGATCCGCTCGCGCAGGCTCGCGAGCGAGGGATAGGGCGGCGCCAGCGCTGCGGCCCGGTCGCTGGCGATCTGGTCCGCGTCGGTCAGCAACGCCGACGTCTGCGCCCGCCAATCGTCGAGCTGCGCCAACGTCGTCTGGGCATCCAGCCACGCATCGCTGCCGACCGCCTTGCCGCGCGCCCGTCCGGCGGCCGCTTCCGCCTTGGCGGCATCCGCAGCAAACCCCTTGCTGGTCCCATCCAGCGATCGGCCGAGGGTGGCGACACGTGCATCGAGAGCCGGGTCAGGCTTGGCCTCGACGATCGGCACCTCCGGCTCGGCGAAGCCCAGCTTCTCGACCGCGCGTGGCGCCAGCGACGGATAGGCGGTGGTATCGCGCGTGCAGCCCGCGAGCGACAGGACGATGACGGCGATCGAAGCGGCGTTTTTCATGATTGGCCTCTATGCGGACCAAGAAAATCGCGCAACGCACTTGCGCGGTCTGCAACGTCTGCTATCAGCGCGCCTCCAATGTGCGCCCGTAGCTCAGCTGGATAGAGCATCAGACTACGAATCTGAGGGTCGGACGTTCGAATCGTTCCGGGCGCACCAAGAATTCCCCCGCTTCAGGCCTATAGCCTGGCGGGGGTTTTCGTATGTGGCGGCCATCGCCTGCATACGTGGCGCGCATGTGGTCGCGCGATATTTGCAGTCGCGCCGGGGTGGCATCCATACCCTCGCACGTTAGACCGCCCACCATGATCCGTCGTATCCTGTCGCTCGTCGAACCGTTCATCCTGATGCTGCTCGGTACCGTGGTGCTGGCCAGCGTGCTGCCCGCGCGGGGTATCTGGGCAACCGTCGCCGCGGATGCCGCCGACGTCGGCATCGTGCTGCTGTTCTTCCTGCACGGCGCAAAGCTGTCGCGCGAAGCGATATGGGAGGGCGCGCGCAATTGGCGCCTGCATACCGCGGTGTTCGCCACCACGTTCGTCGTCTTCCCGCTGCTCGGCCTGGCGTTTGGCAACGTGCCCGGGCTTGCGGGGCCCGTGGCGTCCGGCCTGCTGTTCCTCACCCTGCTGCCATCGACCGTGCAGTCGTCGATCGCCTTCACCGCCATCGCCCGCGGCAATGTGGCGGCGGCGGTGTGCAGCGCGTCCTTTTCCAATTTGATCGGCATCGTCCTGACACCGGCCCTGGTCGCCCTGCTGATGCGCGGGATCGGCGGGCAGGACAGTGGCATCGCACTGTCGGCCGTCCAGTCGATCGTGTTGCAGTTGCTGGTGCCGTTCGTCGCCGGCCATCTGCTGCGGCCATGGATCGGCGGCTTCGTCATCCGGCAAAAGGCGTTGCTGACGCTCGTCGACCGTGGGTCGATCCTGCTCGTCGTCTATTCGGCCTTCGGGGCGGCGGTGGTCGAAGGATTGTGGAGCCGCGTATCGGGCACCGACCTCGCGCTGATCGCGCTACTATGCACCGCCATGCTGGGTATCGTGCTGGTGCTGACCTGGCTTGCCGGCCGGGTATTGGGCTTCACCCGCGAAGACGCGATCGTCCTGCTGTTCTGCGGATCGAAGAAGAGCTTGGCATCGGGCGTGCCGATGGCCGGCGTGCTGTTCCCGGCGGCGCAAGTCGGCGTGGTGCTGCTGCCGGTCATGCTGTTCCACCAGATCCAGCTGGTCGCCTGCGCGGTGATCGCCCGCCGCTATGCCAATGCGCGCAGTATCGCGGAAGCGGAGGCTATCGCGTAGCCGCGATCGCGGCGAGCACCTGCTCCGCCAGTTCCGGGCGGCAGATCAACAGGTCGGGCAGCAGCGGATTGGCGCAATTGTAGATCAGCGGACTGCCGTCGATCCGCGATGCGTGAAGCCCGGCGGCCAGCGCCACCGCGGCGGGTGCGCAATTGTCCCATTCATATTGGCCGCCGTCATGCAGGTAAATGTCGGCACGACCATCGACCACCGCCATGGCCTTGACCCCCGCCGACCCCATGCCGACGCGGGTCGTTTCCAGCGCGCGTCCGACCCGCTCGATCAGCTCGGGCGCACGCGTGCGGCTCACCACCATCCGTGGCGGCACGCCGCAGGTCCGCCTCGCGCCCCGCGCATCGGCGGTCGTGTAGATGCGACCCGCAGGCGGCACCGCAACCGCGCCCACCGCCGGCCGGCCGCCGATCGCCAGCCCGATGTGTACCGCCCAGTCGTTAAGTCCATCGGCATAGTCGCGCGTGCCGTCCAGGGGGTCGACGATCCAGACGCGCTCCGCGGCACAGCGCGCGGTGTCGTCCAGCGATTCTTCGGACAGGATGAAATCGTCGGGCCGCGCTGCACGGAGCCGGGCGAGGATCAGGTCGTTCGCCTCGCGGTCACCCGCATCGCCCAGCGCCTTGCCGTGCTCGGTACCGCGCGCCCGGATGGCGAGCAGCAGCGCCCCCGCCTCCTCGGCGATGCTGCGCGCGAGTTCGACATCGTCGAGGGGCAGGCATGTCACAATTCGAAACTCCACACGCCAAGGACATGTTCGACGATCCGTTCCGCTGCAGCTTCGGCGCTTTCCGACCGCGTGTCGATGCGGATATCCGGACGCTCGGGCGCTTCGTACGGGCTCGATATGCCGGTGAAGTGCGCGATTTCGCCGGCACGGGCCTTGGCATACAGGCCCTTTACATCGCGCGCCTCCGCGTCCGCCAGCGGGGTGTCGACAAAGATTTCGACGAACTCGCCCGGCGGCAACATCCCGCGCACCATGTCGCGCTCGGCGCGGAACGGCGAGATGAAGGCGGTGAGCACGATGAGCCCGGCATCGGTCATCAGCTTGGCGACCTCGCCGACCCGGCGGACATTCTCGATCCGGTCGGCATCGGTGAAGCCCAGGTCCTTGTTGAGGCCGTGGCGCACATTGTCGCCGTCGAGCAGGAAGCTGTGACGGCCGAGCGCATGCAGCTTCTTCTCGACGAGATTGGCGATGGTCGACTTGCCCGAGCCCGATATGCCGGTCAGCCATAACAACCGGGGCGATTGACCCTTTTGCCGCGCATGCGCTTCCCGCGTCACGTCGACCGACTGCCAGTGGACGTTCTGCGCG
The DNA here is from genome assembly GCF_010450875.1 of Sphingomonas insulae. NCBI lineage: Bacteria > Pseudomonadati > Pseudomonadota > Alphaproteobacteria > Sphingomonadales > Sphingomonadaceae > Sphingomonas > Sphingomonas insulae. The sequence continues at coordinate 2,440,839 of NZ_CP048422.1, read as the reverse complement.
CGGCGCAGGGCATGATGGATCATGCCCGCGGCGACCGTCGCATGGGTCTCCCGATCGATCAGGATGAACCCGCCCAGCTCGTGGCTGTCGGTGTACGGCGCGAAAACGATCGGCGCGTCGGTATAGACCTCGGCCACGCCGATGTCGTTGAGCGCCAGCGTCTTTGCGGACAAATGCGCCTGCGTATTTATGTCCACCACATGCGCCGGAGGCTGGACGGTGGCACCGACAGTCCGGGTACCCAGTTTCAGCCAATAGCCCCGGCCGGGCACCAAGGCTGTGTCGGCGAGCCACACGATCGTCGCCTCGAACTGATTCGCCGCCTCGGGTGCGTCCTCGCCGGCGGCGATCACGTCGCCGCGCGAGCAGTCGACCTCGTCCGCGAGGACCAGTGTCACCGCTTCGCCCGCAACGGCGGCATCGCGGTCGCCGTCGAGCGTTACGATCCGGGCAATCGTCGTCGTCTTGCCGGACGGGACGATCCGTACCGTGTCACCGACGCGCACGCGCCCGCCCGCGATCGTCCCGGCAAACCCGCGAAAATCGAGGTCGGGTCGGTTGACCCATTGGACCGGCAGTCGGAACGGCATCGCGGCGGCGCGATCGGCGTCGACCGGAATGGATTCCAGATGCGGCAGCAGTGCCGGGCCGCCATACCAGGGCATCTCTTCGGACCGGGCCGCGACGTTGGCACCGCTCAGGCCCGACAGCGGGATCGCAGTGAACTCTCCGACGCCAATACTGTCCGCGAATGCGCGATAGTCGGCAACGATTCGATCGAAGGTCGCTTGATCGTGGCCGACGAGGTCCATCTTGTTCACCGCCAGCACGATCTGGCGGATGCCGATGAGGTGCGTCAGGAACGAATGCCGCCGCGTTTGCGTCAGGACGCCCTTGCGCGCGTCGATCAGGATCACGGCACAGTCGGCGGTGGAGGCGCCGGTGATCATGTTGCGGGTATATTGTTCGTGGCCGGGCGTGTCGGCGACGATGAACTTGCGTCGGTCGGTCGCGAAGAACCGATAGGCGACATCGATCGTGATGCCCTGTTCGCGCTCGGCGGCGAGGCCGTCGACCAGCAGCGCGAAGTCGATATTCTCGCCCTGCGTGCCGACGCGGCGGCTGTCCGCTTCAAGCGCGGCGAGCTGATCTTCGAAGATCGTCTTCGAATCATACAGCAAACGGCCGATCAGCGTCGACTTGCCGTCGTCCACCGACCCGCAGGTGATGAAGCGCAGCATCGACTTGTGCGCATGTGCATCGAGGTAGGCATCGATGTCCTCGGCGATCAGCGCATCGGGCGTATAGGCCGTCATCAGAAATACCCCTCGCGCTTCTTCTTCTCCATGCTGGCGGTCTGGTCGTGATCGATCGCCCGGCCCTGGCGCTCGCTGGTCGTCGTCAGCAGCATCTCCTGGATGACCTCCGGCAGCGTCGTCGCCTCGCTTTCGACCGCGCCGGTCAGCGGGTAGCAACCGAGCGTACGAAAGCGGATCGACCGCTCGACCGGCACTTCGCCGGGGTGAAGACGAAAGCGGTCGTCATCGACCATCAGCAGCATGCCGTCGCGTTCCACCGTGGGTCTCGGTGCGGCGAAATAGAGCGGTACGATCTCTATCCCCTCGGCAAGAATGTATTGCCAGATATCGAGTTCGGTCCAGTTGCTGATCGGGAATACCCGGATGCTTTCGCCGCGGTGTATGCGCGCGTTGTAGAGGTTCCACAATTCCGGGCGTTGTGCTTTCGGGTCCCACCCCTGGCTGGCCGACCGGAACGAGAAAATGCGCTCCTTCGCGCGGCTCTTTTCCTCGTCGCGCCGGGCACCGCCGAACGCGACGTCATAGCCGCCCGCTTTGAGCGCCTGCTTCAGTCCCTCCGTCTTCCACAGATCGGTATGGCGTGCGCCATGATCGAACGGATTTATCCCCGCCGCCACCGCCTCAGGGTTGCGATGGACGATCAGCTCCATACCGGCGGCCGCAGCAGCGCGTTCGCGCAGGTCATACATCGCCCGAAACTTCCACGTCGTATCAACATGAAGCAGGGGAAAGGGCGGTTTCGCCGGATAGAAGGCTTTCTTGGCGAGATGCAGCATCACCGCCGAATCCTTGCCGACCGAATATAGCATCACCGGTCGTTCCGCCTCGGCGACGACTTCACGCATGATGTGGATGCTTTCGGCCTCGAGCCGCTGCAAATGGGTTAGCCCGGTCATGTCCGTCCAGATAAGCACGCTACCAAAGGAAGCGACGAACTTATCCTTGGGGGCGGTTCTAGTTCTGCTGCCGCCGCTCGACCGCATCGAGCAGGACACCGCCCACCATGAACACCGCGATTGGGCAACATGCGAACAGCAGCCAGCCGCCATAGCCGGGATATTGCTGCAGATAATGGACGCCCCGCTCGACCGCTCCGAGGCCGAGCCCGTAGATCACGAGGAACGCCTCGAACTTGGTCTTGATCGTGAAGAGACGTCTGATCCGGATCCACATGCGCTGATGCAAAGCAAAGTACAGGCCAGTCGCGAAAATCCGCCGTTCGCAAGCTATCAGTATTGGTTAATCGTCAAGTAACCCGACAGGTCCAGCGCCTCCAGCAGTCGGTCATGGGCAATCGCGATATCGCGCGCGAGCGCGGGATCGCCGAGCGCGTTCGGTTCGATGGCCGCGGGCCACCACCGCTGGACCACCTCACCGATCGCATCTAGCTTGCCATCGTCGACCAAGAACCGGGAATCGACCGTCGCAGGGTCGGCGACGACCCGCAGCCGCAGACAGGCCGGACCGCCACCGTTCGCCATCGACTGGCTGACGTCGACCGTCTCGACACGGCGGATCGGCCCGTTGCCGGCGCGATGGCGTTCCAGCCAGCCCCACACCGCGTCATTGGCCCGGGCCTCGGCCGGCACGATCAGCGTCGGGCCGGCGGCCGTCGTCACCAGCTGCGCGTTGAACAGATAGGATGCGATGGCATCGTCCAGGCTGACCTCGCTTGCCGGCACCTCGACGATCTCCACCTCGGGCAACAGGCGGTAGAGATCGGCGTAGAAGCGCGCCTTGTCGACAAAGGCTTGCTCGTGCGCGAACAGGACGCGTTCGTTGGCGACCGCAACGACGTCGTTATGAAACGCACCGGCCGCGACCGCCTCGTCCGATTGCTGGACGAATAAAGTGCGCCCCGGATCGAGCCGGTGGGCGCGGGCGATGGCTTCGCCCGACTGGGGATGCTGCCGCGCCGGAAAGCGTCCACCGGGCAGCGTGTACACGAACACCTCGATCCCCGGCGCGTCGTGCGACCTCGCCAGTCGCATGTGATTCGCTGCCCCTTCATCGCCGAACGGTGGCGGCACCGGTCCGTGCACCGCAAACGCATCGTTCGAAAACGCGGTCCTCAGCTGCGCCAGCGTTTCCGGCCATTCGTGGCTGCGATGCGGCATCGTCATCAGGTTGGCGACCGACAGATGGCAACGCCGGTCCGCGGTATCGGGTGCGGGCGAAACGGTCGCCGCATTCGCCGCCCACATCGCCGATGCGGACATCGCCTGTGCCTGTAACAGCGGCGATGCATCGTCGAAGGTCGTGCTCAAGGCACCAAGCCAGCGATGGTTGGGCCGACGATGCGGCAGCAGGATACCCTGCACCAGTCCGGCCGCCAGATTGGCGCGCATCTTGTCGAGCCCCTGCAATGCCGCGGCCCGCGGATGCGACACCAGTCCCGCATGGGCCGTCGCCGCCAGGTTGCCGGCCGACAATCCCGCATAATTGTGGCTTGGCCCGACGATCCCGTCGAAATTGATCTCCGTCAGCATGGCCGTCACCACCGTGGCACGTGGAGCACCACGTCGTCCTCGACGACCGCCAGCGTATCTGCGCATGCCCGCGAAAGGACGATGCCGTCGCCCGCCTCGCGCACCATGCCGAAGGCGCATCGAAAGTCGTCGAGCCGGCCGACCGCCACCAGCGATTCGGTACCGCCATCGCCGTCGATCGCGACGATGGGATGTTCGCGCGCTTCCGCGATCGATCGGACTTTGTCGGTGCGCGCCGTCATCGTCGGTCCGCCGTCGAAGATGTCGACATAATTTTCGTAGTGGAACCCCTCGTTCTCCAGCATCCGCATCGCCGCGCGGCCGCTCGGGTGGGGCAGGCCGATCGCGGATCGTGCGGCTTCGGACAGCATCGCCGTATAGATGGGATGCTTGGGCATCAGGTCGGCGATGAATTGATGGCCATTGGTCGCATTGAACTGGTCCGCGTCCTGGAAATTCATGCCGAAGAAGCGTCCGGCCAGGCCGTCCCAGAACGGCGACCCGCCCGCTTCGTCGATGATCCCGCGCAATTCGGCAAGGATGCGGTCGGCAAAGCGCGCCCGGTGCGCGCGGATGAACAGGTAGCGGCTCCTCGCGAGCAGCAGGCCGAGGCCGCCGGCGCGTTCCCCCGGATGCAGGAACAGCCCGCCGACCTCGCATGCCCCCTCTAGGTCGGTGGTCAGCGCCAGCATCTCGGCGCGAAACGTCCGCTCCAGCTCCTTGCTGTGCTGGGTCAGCGTCCCGAGCCGATAGCTGTAGAAGGGATGCTGCTGCCCGACCTGCGTGAACAATTGGCAGGTGCCGCGCACCTCGCCGGTCGCGGCATTCTCCAGCATCAACACGAACAATTCGTCGCTGACCAGTTCCTCGTCGCGCGCGAAGGCGGCGCCGCTGCGGTCGAGCTTCGCCGCGAGCGCCTTGCGATCGGGCGGGAGGTTGGTGAACCCGCCCCCGGTCAGCTTCGCCATTTCATACAGGTGCTGGAGGTCGCTGGCGCGGGCGGCCCGGATGCGGAATGTCATGGCCGACCCCTGTCGATGATGCGGCTGATCGTGAGCGCCGACAATGCGGCGCGTTCGGCAAGGCTGTCGACGATCATGAATTCGTCGGCGGAATGGATCGCGCCACCCCGCACGCCCATCGTATCGACCACCGGCACGCCGGCAGCGGCGATGTTGTTGCCGTCGCACACCCCGCCCGTCGCCCGCCAGCCGATGCTCATCCCCAGGTCCGCACCCGCGTCCGCGACCAGTCCGAACAGTCGTTCCGCACCGGCGTCGAGCGGCTTGGGCGGACGGTTGAAGCCGCCATGCACCTCTATGGCCACGTCATGCGCCGCCGCGATGCCGGCGACGGCGTCGTCGATCGCCGCGCGCGCCCGGACGATCTCGCTGGCCGCCGCAGGGCGAAAGTTGACTCGCAGGATGGCGAGGTCGGGGACGACATTGTTGGGGCCGCCGCCGTCGATCCGTGCGGGATTGACCGCCAGCCCCGGCCCGCGCGCATCGGCCAGGCGCACCGCCAGGGCGGCGGCCGCCACGATGGCGTTCCGGCCATCGTCCGGATTGCGGCCGGCATGCGCGCTGCGCCCCCGCACCACGATCGAGAAATTGCCCGTGCCGCCACGCGCGCCCGCCAGCGTACCGTCGGCGAGCGCGGGTTCGTAGGTCAGCGCCGCGACCTTGCCCGCCGCCGCGCGGGCAAGCAGCGCGCCCGATGACAGGGACCCGGTCTCCTCATCGGCGTTGATGACGACCTCGTAGCCGAGGCGCGCCCCCTCAGGCCGGCGTTCGATCGCACCCAGCGCGGCCAGCATCACCGCCAGCCCGCCCTTCATATCCGCGGTGCCCGGCCCGTTGATCGTCCCGTCATGGCGGGCGGTCAGCGTCTGGAACGGGTGATCGACCGGGTAGACGGTATCCATATGGCCGGTGAACAGCATCTGCATCGGCGCATCCGGGCGGACCACGACATGCAGGTGGCGCCCGTGTTCCAGCGTGCTGACGCTGCCGTCCGCGCCGACCGCCTGCACCGGCTCGGCCTCGATGAGGTCCAGCGTCCCGGGCAAGCTGGCAAAGGCCTCCGTCAGCAGCGCCGCCATCCGCGCCACGCCCGCCAGATTGCGCGTACCGCTGTTCACCGCAGACCAGGTTTCGACCTGACGCAGCATCGCTGCCTGATCGACATGGTCGACCAGCGCCTGCTCGTTCGTAGACAATCCTCTCATCGCGCCGACGCTAGACCAAGCGACCGGCGGGGGGAACCGCGCAGCGCCTAGAAGCTGTAGACGAGCGATGCCCGACTGGTCGTGTCGGTCGATACGGATCCTACCGGCGGCATGCTTTCATACTGGACGTTATAGGACAGCGCCGCCGACAACGGTCCGATCAGCTTCGCGTTCACCGACGTCGTACCGCTCAGCGTCGAATTGGAACTCTGGACATAGGCTGCGGCATTCTGCGTGACCGACAGGCCGGGCAGCAGTTTCCAGTTGAACGCCAGCGTGCCGCGGCCGGCGACGTTGCTTTGCTCCGTCTGATCAGTGAAAGCCGTCTGACGGAATGCCGGGCCGAGTTCGACGTCCAGTCGAATTTTGGGCGACTTGATCGCGCTGTAGCCGACACCCGCGGATGCGGAATAGCGATTGTAATAACCTAGGAACCGATCTGCTTCATATTGCGCGGCACCATAGACGTAGAGACGGTCGTCGATCTTGTAATTGGGTTCGTAGCTGGCGAGGTAGTGCTCGCGCGTCGTGATGTTGGCGTTTTCCTGATAATCCGCCTGCGCGTGGAACTTGTGGCGCCATTGCAGCCCCTCGCGCGTCAGGTCGAGCACGGCCGCTCCGCCCTTGCTGTCGGTGTTGCCGGTGGTGATGTAGCCGCCCAGTTCGGCGCGGCCGCTCCACAGGTCGAACATGCTCGCCTGGCGGATCGTCGTCTGCCGCGCCTGCGCGCGGTCGTTGCGCCACTTCTGCGCGATCGCCAGCACCGCATCCGCACTCGCCGGATCGGCGAGGCGGGCATATTTCACCACGACCGACACATCGCCGTCGTTGCCGCTTTCGATCGCCGAATCGAGCATCGACCGGATCGCGGCGGGGATCGGCACCCGGCTGTCGTCGGGCGCATCGTCGGCCGCCGCATTGGCGAGGAGGAACGGGGCCAGCAGAGCGGCGATCATGGGGAGGAGGGCACGCACGAACGTGGCTCTACCGGCTGAGGCCGTACAGGAAACCCCAAAATCGCTCAGGTCGTTTCGTCTGCGGCGAGGTGAGGCCTGAATGCGGCGAGCACGGCCTCGTACAGCGCCCGCTTGAACGGCACGATCATGGCCGGCAGGTCATCCGGATCGCTCCAGCGCCAGGCGCGAAACTCCTGATGCTCGGTCGCGATGTCGATGTCGCTGTCCTCGCCGAGGAACCGGAACAGGAACCATCGCTGGCGCTGCCCACGCCATTTGCCCTTCCAGACCTTGCCGATCATGTCCTCCGGCAGATCGTAGAACAGTTCGTCGGGCGCCTCGGCGATCAGCGTGATGTGTTCGGGCGCGACGCCGGTTTCCTCGCCGAGCTCGCGGACCGCGGCGGCATAGGCATCCTCGCCCGGATCGATCCCGCCCTGCGGCATCTGCCACGCCTCCAGCGTCGAATCGATGCGCTGTCCGACGAACACCTGCCCGGCACGATTGACCAGCATTATGCCCGCGCAGGGGCGGTAGGGCAGGTCGCTCATGCGCCTGCCGCCTGCGCCACGACCCGTCCGGCGTCCGCCGCCACGATCGCGTCCTTCAACGCGGCGAGATAGCCGGCGACATCGCCCGCGCTCGATGGGATAGCTTTGCGCAACGTGACGAAGCCGTGCACGTTGCCGACCGCCTCGCGGAATACGACCGGCACACCCGCCTGCACCAGCGCGGCGGCATAGGCCCGGCCCTGATCGCGAATGGGGTCGAGGCTGGCGGTGACGATCACCGCCGGCGGCAGGCCCTGCAGCCGCCCGACCAGCGGCGAACCGCGACTGTCGGCGATGTCGGCGGCGTAGGCGTCGGCGAACCACAGCATGGTATCGCGGGTCAGCAGAAAGCCGTCTGCGAATTCGTCGAACGACGGATAGGGCTTCGACGTGTCGGCGGCGGGATAGATGGGGGCCTGCACGATTACCGGTACCGCCGCGGGCCGATCGCGCAGGTCCATCGCCGCGACGATCGCCAGCGTGCCGCCGGCGCTGTCGCCGCACAGCACCAGGCCGGTGACGCGGCGGTCCAGTTCCGCCGGGCTCTGCGCGACCCAGCGCGCTGCCGCCTCGCAATCGTCGGGTGCCGCGGGCCAGCGATGTTCCGGCGCCAGCCGATAGTCGACCGACACGATCGGCACGTCGAGCACCCGCGCCATCTCGGCGCAGAAGCCCGCGTGCGTATCGAGATTGCCGATCACGAAACCGCCGCCGTGGAAGAAGACCAGGGCAGGGCCCGGCTCGCGCGTTTCGCGTGCGTCGAACAGGCGCGCGGGGATCGCACCGGCCGGTCCGGGAATGGTCAGGTCGCGGGTCACCGCCACGTCGCCGATGGGCAGATCGGCGACATCCTTCATCGCATGATACACCTGCCGCGCCGCGTCAGGCGTCATCTGGTGCGTGCGCGGCCCGGGCATGGCATTCAGATAGTCCAGGAAGCCGCGCACGTCCGGGCGGACGAACGGCAGGGGTGGAGTGGCGGACGGCGTATCGGTCATGCGGCTTTCTCCGGTGGCGCTTGGGCGGCGCCGGTCGGCACCCTAACTAGGTGACGTGATCGCGATCGTCCATCATCCCGCCTATGTCGCGCCCGCGCCGGCGCGCTCCACCTATCGCTGGAACAAGAACGGCCTGATCCGCGACCTGCTGCGGGCGGAGGGGGACCGCGTCGCCTGGCATGTTCCCGATCCGATGCCGCAGGCGTGGCTGGAGGCGGTGCACGATCCCGATTACGTGGCCGAGGTGCTGGCAGCGCGGGTGCCGCCCGCCAAGACCCGCCGCATCGGCTTTCCGGTGACGCCGGAAGTCGCGGCCCGCGCGCAGGCGGTACCGGGCGGGACCTGGCTCGCGGCACATCTCGCGCTGGAACACGGCTTCGCGGCCAACACGGCGGGCGGCAGCCATCATGCGCTCGGCGACACAGGTGCCGGCTATTGCGTGTTCAACGATCTCGCCATCGCTGCGGTACGGTTGATCGAGGAGGGGACCGTCGACCGGCTGGCGGTGGTCGACTGCGATGTCCACCAGGGCGACGGCACCGCCGCGCTGCTCGCCGGACGGCCGGGCATCGCCACCTATTCGATCCATGCCGAAAAGAACTTTCCTGCTCGCAAAGCTCGCTCAACGCTGGATGTGCCGCTGGCGGACGGGCTGGATGACGATGCCTATCTCGCCGCGCTGGCGGACAGTCTGGCGCCGTTCCTTGCCGAACACCGGCCGCAACTGATCCTCTACCAGGCCGGCGTCGATCCCTTCGCCGGCGATCGCCTCGGTCGATTGTCGTTGACCCTGGATGGCCTCGCCCGCCGCGAACGGTTGATCGCGCGCCTCGCCGCCGGTGTCCCGCTCGCGAGCACCGTCGGCGGCGGTTATGGCGACGATGCACTGGAGATCGCCCGCCGCCACGTCGCGGCCATTCTGACGCTCGGCGAGGCGTTCGGCGCAGGCTGACGGGCCGGATCGGAACACCGGGCCTTTCCCAACACTGAAAGCTGCGGCATGAGCGCGCCCGACATGCCAGGGGACACATTACAGCACCGCGTGCTCGCGCCCGTTTTTCACCGGTTCCTCGACCGGATCGATGCCGGGCTGGAGGCTGGCGGTATCGAGGCGCGGCTGCCCGACGGCACCCACCGCTTGCTCGGCGGGCGCAGGCCCGGACCGGTACCGATCGTCAGCCTGCATCGCTGGCGCGCGCTCACCCGGCTGGCGACCGGCGGATCGGTCGGCTGGTACCGCGCCTGGGCGGACGGCGACTGGTCCAGCCCCGATCCCGTGCCGCTGTTCGACCTCTTCATGCGCAATCGCGTCGCCCTCGCCGGCACCGCGCGGGCAGGGGGGCTGTCGAAGCTGCTGCTGCGCGGCTGGCACGCGCTGCGCCACAACGATCGCGACGGTTCGCGCCGCAACATCGCCGACCACTACGACCTCGGCAACGATTTCTACCGCGAATGGCTCGATCCCGGCCTGACCTATTCCAGCGGCATCTTCGATCCCGGCGATACGCTGGACACGGCGCAGGACCGCAAGCTGGCCGCGATCCTCGCCCGCACCGGCACCGCGCCCGGCGATACCATACTCGAAATCGGCTGCGGCTGGGGCTCGTTCGCCGCGGCGGCGTCCGCTGCGGGACGCACGGTCCACGCGCTGACCCTCTCGACCGAGCAGAAGGCTGCGGTCGATGCCCGGCATCTGCCCGGCGTCACCGTATCGCTGACCGACTATCGCGACGTCGCCGGCCGCTTCGATGCGATCGCTAGCATCGAGATGGTGGAGGCGGTCGGTCAGGCCTATTGGCCGATCTATTGCGACACGCTGGCACGCCTACTGAAACCCGGCGGCCGTGCCGCGATCCAATATATCAGCATCGCCGACGACGTGTTCGAACGCTATGCGCTCGGGGTCGACTTCATCCAGCGCTATGTGTTTCCCGGCGGCATGCTGCTGTCGGAGAGCCGCTTTCGTGCGCTCTGCGAGGCGCGGGACCTCGCGTGGACCGATCATCACAGCTTCGGCCTGGATTATGCCCAGACGTTGCGCCACTGGCGCGAACGGTTCGACAACGCCGATCAGGCCGGCCGCCTGCCGGAACGGCTCGATGCCCGCTTTCGCGACCTGTGGCGCTATTATCTGATGTACTGCGAAGGCGGCTTCCGCGGTCGCGGCATCGATGTCGCGCAGGTGACGCTGGTCAAGCGCTGACCGGCGTCCAGCCCGGCGTCATCCCACCCGCTCGCGGTGCCCCGCGGTAAAACCGGCGATCGCCAGCGCGACGATCCGTTCCGCCACCGTCTCGGGCGGCTTCACCGATGCCGGGTCTTCTCCCGGATAGGCGCGGGCGCGCATCTTGGTCCGGGTCGCGCCGGGATCGACGATCGCGGTGCGGATGCCGCTGATCTCGCTCGTCTCGTCGCCATAGGCGTCCAGGATCGTCTCGAACGCCGCCTTGGACGCGCCATAGGCCCCCCAATAGGCGCGCGCGTTGCGCCCGACGCTGGAGGTGACGCCGATCACCTTGCCCGCCGATGCCTTGCGCAGCATCGCGTCGAACGCCTGGATCATGGCGACCTGTGCGCTGACGTTCAGCGTCAGCACCTGCGCCAGCTCCTTGGGATCGATCGCCGGCACCGCAGCGAGACTGCCGAGCATGCCGGCGTTCAGCACCAGCACGTCCAGCGCCTGCCAGCGTTCGCCGACCGCCGATGCCAGCCGCGCGATGCTGTCGGTCTGCGTCAGGTCGAGCGGGGCGATCGTCGCCGATCCGCCGGCATCGAAGATCGTCTCCTCGACGCCCTCCAGGTCCTTGGCGGTGCGGGCGGTGAGCACGACGTGTGCGCCCGCCGCGCCCAGCGCGATGGCGGTGGCGGCACCGATGCCGCGGCTCGCGCCGGTCACCAGCGCGAGTTGGTCTGCAAGTGGCTTGGTCATGATCGGCGCTTAATTGACCCGCTCGGCGAGCATTGCGAACTGGTCGACCGCGACGCTGTCGTCCTGGTCGGTCAGCGAGGTCGGATAATCGCCGGTGAAGCAGGCATCGCAATATTTGGGGCGGATATCCGCACGCTTCGCCTCGCCCAGCGCCTTGTACAACCCGTCGATCGAAACGAACGCCAGGCTGTCGGCATGGATGAAGTCGGTCATGCCGCCGACGTCGTGCTTGGCGGCGAGCAGCTTGGCGCGCTCCGGCGTATCGACGCCATAGAAACAGCTGTGGCGGGTGGGCGGCGAGGCGATGCGCATGTGCACTTCCGCCGCGCCCGCATCGCGCATCATCTGCACGATCTTCAGGCTGGTCGTACCGCGGACGATCGAATCGTCGACCAGGATGATGCGCTTGCCCTTGATGAGCGCGCGATTGGCATTGTGCTTCAGCTTCACGCCCAGGTGGCGGACCTTGTCGCCGGGCTGGATGAACGTGCGGCCGACGTAATGCGACCGGATGATGCCGAGTTCGAACGGGATCCCCGATTGCTGCGCATAGCCGATCGCCGCCGGCACACCCGAATCCGGCACCGGGATGACCAGATCGGCCTCCACCGGCGATTCGATCGCCAGCTGCGCGCCAATCTCCTTGCGCACCGAATACACCGACTGGTCGCCGGCGATTGAATCGGGACGGCTGAAATACACCCATTCGAAAATGCACGGCCGCGGTGCCATCGGTGCGAAGGGACGGATCGACCGGACGTCCTGCCCGTCGGGCCCGTTCTGCACGATGACCAGCTCGCCCGGCTCGACCTGCCGTTCGAAGGTCGCGCCGCACACGTCGAGCGCCACCGTCTCGGATGCGAAGATCACCGCGCCGTCCAGCTTGCCCATCACCAATGGCCGGATGCCGAGCGGGTCGCGGCACGCGATCATTCCCTCCGGCGTCATCACGACGAGGCTGTAGGCGCCCTCGATCTGCTTCAGCGCGTCGATGAACCGGTCCAGCAGCGTGCGATAGTTGGACGTCGCGACCAGATGGATGATCGTCTCGGTATCGCTGGTCGACTGAAAGATCGACCCGCGCCGGATCAGTTCGCGGCGCAGCTTCATCGCGTTGGAGATGTTGCCGTTATGCGCCACCGCAAAGCCGCCGCTCGCCAGCTCGGCATAGAGTGGCTGGACGTTGCGCAGCGCGGTCTCCCCGGTGGTCGAATAGCGGACGTGGCCGACCGCATAGTCGCCGGGCAGCGACCGGATCACGTCGTCGCGGTCGAAATTGCCGGCGACGTGGCCCATCGCGCGATGGGTGTGGAAATGATGACCATCGAAGCTGCTGATGCCGGCGGCCTCCTGCCCCCGGTGCTGCAACGCATGCAGGCCGAGTGCCACGAGCGCCGCAGCGCTGTCGCTGCCGGATATGCCGAACACGCCGCACTCTTCGCGCAGCGTGTCGTCCCCATCGTCAGGGTCGGAATGGAAAGGATGGGTCGTCAGCATGGTGGCGGGGGCTCACGTCGTGGCGGTGGCCATATAGGAACGCATTCCGCGTTTGTCGCCTCCCTGTAACATGCAAATCGAACCCTTTCGTCCCGTTCTGCGTTTCGGGCGCGAACGAGGAGGCGATGCCATGGCCAGGGATCACGGCGCACAGATCAAGGACGACGCGCTCTACGAGGAGCTGCGCAAGCAGGGCGATTCCAAGGAAAAGGCCGCGCGGATCGCGAATGCCAGGGCGAACGGCTCGCTCGACCACCGCGGCGATGCTCTCGACGATCGGACGAAGGCAGACTTGCTGAAGGAAGCCCGCGAGCTCGGCATCGCGGGACGCTCGAAGATGGACAAGGCCGAACTCGTCAAGACGATCCGCGGGCATAGGTAGAACCTCCGCGGCACCGGAAGGGGAAGCGTCCCCTCCCGTCACGGGTTCGCCGCGCTTACCCCCTGTTCCGGGGCGGGGCGATGGTCCGCATCCGGCTTGCGTCGCACCCCGCCCAGCACGTCGGCATCTTTCGCCACCGGCATGGCGGTCATCAGCACCTGCTGTTTCATGCATTCGCGCCGGTCGACGCGTTTCGTCTGCGCGCAATTCCACAGCATCTTGTCGATCCCGGCATCGCGGTCGCGCAGATAGCTGAAGGTCATCGTCGCAACCTGTTCGGGCGCCAGCGGCAGGGCGGTCGGCGTCGCCGCCGCATCCGCCCAGGCGGAATATTTGCATATCTTGCGCCCCCCGCAGGCATGCGCTGCGAGGGCGGGGTAGCTGGCCGGCGTCGCATTGGCCGGTAACGTGACGAGCAGGCTGTCGGGATCGGCCGGACCGCCGCTCACCGCCACCGCCTCGGACGGTGCAATTTCGCCATCGACCAGTCCGAGCGCCGCGGATGCTTCCAGCAGCGCGGCATCCGCGTCCGCCATCGCCGCCGCGGTCTTGTGCGCATCGGACAGCGGGGCGAGCTGCGCGATCACCGGCTCCGACGAACTCACCGTCCGGTTGAATGCAGACGGCGTGCCCCACCAGCCGGTCCAGCGAAAGAACAGGTGGCTGTGCACCGCGACGACCTTGTCGAGACTGGCCTGCCAATACGGGACGACCCAATCGGTATGGTAATGCGTCGCATAGCCGATCGGCTTGTAGACCGACCCGTTCAGCGCCTGCGTCGCGACCTCGCGGGCGCGCCGCCAGGCATCGGCGGTCGGCGTCCAGCGGGTCAGGGCATGATCGCAGCTGAAGCTGAACTGGCAGCCGGTGCTGCGCTCCTGCCCCTCGAAGATCACGCCGCAGACGGTTTTCGGAAAGGCGGGGTGACGCAGGCGGTTGAGCACGACCTGCGCGACCGCGCGTTCGCCCTCGGTGTCGTCGCCCGCTTCGTACAGCACGCCCGCCGCCATACAGTCGAGCGCCCGGGCGCGATCCTCCTCGCCACCCGAAAAGCGGAACGGACGGGCCGCGGGATTGGGCAGCGTGGAAAACGGCACGCCCGCATTGAATGCCCTGGCGTCCTCCGGCGACAGGTCGACGAACTCGACCGGCTCGACCGGCGGCAGTTCGGCCGGCGGCACGATCCGGTGCTGTGGCATGGCAAGGCGCGTGTGGACCGGCACCGGTATCGTGGGGGGATGCGTGACCACGATCGCCGGAACGACGATGGCCAGCATCGCGGTCGCCACCAGCACCGGGCGCAGCCACATGGGGAAGGGCGGCGTCCCGCTACCCGATTTGATCGACGTCATCCCGGCCTCATTGCGAGGACAAGGCCGCCGATGCAATCCGCCGATCGCCGATCAGGCGTCGTTGCGAGCGCGACGACACGGTCCGCATGGATATCGCACCCCGTGTCGCGTCGCGCGCAACGACCACCCTGTCATTGCTCGGGCAGGAAATCCGGCACCGACAGATACCGCTCGCCGGTGTCGTAATTGAAGCCGAGCACCCGGACGGTGTCGGGCAGGTCGGGTAGCTTCTGCAGGATCGCCGCCAGCGTCGCGCCGGACGAGATGCCGACCAGCATGCCCTCCTCGGACGCCGATCGCCGCGCCATGTCCTTGGCCACCGCGGCGTCGACCTCGATCACGCCGTCCAGCGCCTGCGTGTGCAGGTTGCGGGGAATGAATCCGGCGCCGATGCCCTGGATCGGATGCGGACCCGGCTGGCCGCCGGCGATGACCGGAGAGGCGGATGGCTCCACCGCGAACACCTTCAGGTCGGGCCAATGCTTTTTCAGCGCTTCGGCGACGCCGGTGATGTGGCCACCGGTGCCGACGCCGGTAATGATGACGTCGATCGGCGAATCGCGGAAATCGTTCAGGATCTCCTGGGCGGTCGTCCGCACATGGACGTCGATGTTGGCGCCGTTCTCGAACTGCTGCGGCATCCACGCGTTCGGCGTCTGGCGCACCAGCTCCAGCGCCCGCTCGATCGCGCCCTTCATGCCCTTTTCGCGCGGCGTCAGGTCGAACGTCGCGCCATAGGCCAGCATCAGCCGGCGCCGTTCCAGCGACATCGATTCGGGCATGACGAGGATCAGCTTGTAACCCTTCACCGCGGCGACCATCGCCAGCCCGACGCCGGTATTGCCGCTGGTCGGTTCGATGATCGTCCCGCCCGGCTTCAGGTCGCCGTTCGCTTCCGCCGCCTCGATCATCGCCAGCGCGATACGGTCCTTGATCGATCCGCCGGGGTTCGACCGTTCGGACTTGATCCAGACTTCCGAACCGGGGAACAGCTTGGACACGCGGACGTGCGGCGTGTTGCCGATCGTTTCCAGGATGGTGTTGGCCTTCATGGCTTGGCTTCTCCGTGCTGAGGTTCGGTTTCGAGTATCTCTGGCGGGTCAAAGGTTCGCGCGGCGCCGAGTTCCGGAAACAGGCGTGCCCAGATCAACGTGATGCCGATCGCGCCGACCCCGCCGAACACCACCGCGCCGACGGGCCCGAGCAACGACGCCATGACGCCGCTCTCGAATTCGCCCAGTTCATTGGAGGCCGATATGGTCAGCTGCGACACCGCGCTCACCCGTCCGCGCATCGCGTCGGGCGTGTGCAGCTGGATCAGCGACTGCCGGACATAGACCGACACCATGTCCGCCCCGCCCGCGACGACCAGTGCGGCGAGGCTGAGGACGAAGGCCGGATCGATCGTCAGCACGGTGTCGGCGATGCCGATCCGCGACGTGGCGAGGCCCAGCGCGCCGGTGATGATGCTGGCAACGCCGAAGGTCAGGATGGCCAGTCCGAACACGACCACCGCGGCCAGCATCTTGGTGCCGACATTGGTGTTCATCGGCCGGAACGAGAACCAGATCGCGGTCGTCGCCGCGCCGATGCCCATGCCCGCCGCCAGCACGCCCAGGCCCTGCGACCCGACGTGGAGGATATCGCGCGCATAGACCGGCAGCAGCGACGTCGCGCCCGCAAGCAGCACCGCGAACAGGTCGAGCGTGATCGCCGCCAGCACCAGCCGGTTGCGTCGCACGTAGCGGAACCCCTCGGCGATCCGCGCCAGCGGGCGATGGTCGGTCTGTGCCGGCGGCTGCGGCACCGGCCCGATCAGGAACATGAAGACGAGCGCGACCGCGAACAGCGCGGTGGCCACGCCATAGGCGACTTCGGGGTGGATGGCGTACAGCAATCCGCCGACGCTGGGACCGGCAATCGTCCCCACCTGCCAGGCGATCGAGCTGACGGCGATGGCGGTCGGCAGGCTCTCGCGCGGCACCAGATTGGGGGCGAGCGCGGAATAGGCCGGCCCGGAGAACGCACGGGCGACCCCGAACGCCACCGCCGCCGCGAACAACGCGGTCAGAGTCAGATGCCCGGACCAGGTCAGCAGCCACAGCAACCCCGCGGTCAACACCAGCAGCGTCGTCGTCGCCCGGACGATCCACCGGCGATCGACGCTGTCCGCCACCAGCCCGGTGACCGGCGTCAGCAGGAACAGCGGGACGAATTGCGCGAAGCCGATCATGCCCAGCATGAACGCTGCCTGCGGCACGTCCATCGTCTCGCGCGCCAGATTGTACACCTGCCACCCGATCACGATCGACATCGCGCTGACCGCGATCGTGCCGCTGAAGCGCGACAACCAATAAGCGCGGAAGTTCGCGATGCGGAACGGGTGGACGGGACGGCTGGCCATAGGACGACCATTTGGCCTGTGCGGTGGGGAAGGGCAACATAGTTGCTCTTGCCTCCCGCGATGCCTGCGCCTGCGCGATCGGCGCCATCGGGCAGGGTCGGGCCGCCGCGTCCGGCCCGGTGCGTCGGGTCGCGTCTGGTAACGTTACGTCACAGCCAGATTGCGCCAGGGAATTGATGTTCTGGCGAAACCCGGCCTATAGGCTCCACCACATCCCCAGGACCGTTGAGGTAATACGTGGCCAAATCGCCTGCTCCTCCCGCCATACCGCTCTCCAACCGCGAGCGCCCTGCCGATCCCAAGCCGTTCGAGGCGACGAAGGAACAGCTGCTCGACTTCTACAAGCACATGCTGCTGATCCGCCGTTTCGAGGAAAAGGCGGGCCAGCTCTACGGCCTCGGCTTCATCGGCGGCTTCTGCCACCTCTACATCGGCCAGGAAGCGGTCGCGGTCGGTCTCCAGTCGGCGCTCGACGGCGACAAGGATTCGGTCATCACCGGCTACCGCGATCATGGCCACATGCTCGCCTACGGTATCGATCCCAAGGTCATCATGGCCGAACTGACCGGGCGTGCCGCCGGCATCAGCCGCGGCAAGGGCGGTTCGATGCACATGTTCTCGACCGAACATAAATTCTACGGCGGCCACGGCATCGTCGGCGCGCAGGTGTCGCTCGGCACCGGCCTCGCCTTCGGCCACAAGTACAGCAACGACGGTGGCGTCTGCCTCGCATACTTCGGCGACGGCGCGGCCAACCAGGGCCAGGTGTACGAGAGCTTCAACATGGCCGAGCTGTGGAAGCTGCCGATCATCTTCGTGATCGAGAACAACCAATATGCCATGGGCACCTCGGTCAACCGCGCGTCGGCCGAGGACCAGCTGTATCGCCGCGGCGAAAGCTTCCGCATTCCCGGCATCCAGGTCGACGGCATGGACGTGCTCGCGTGCCGCGGTGCCGCCGAGGAGGCGCTCGCCTGGGTCCGCGCCGGCAAGGGGCCGGTCATCCTCGAGATGAAGACCTATCGCTATCGCGGCCATTCCATGTCCGACCCCGCGAAATATCGCAGCCGCGAGGAAGTGCAGGGGGTGCGCGACAAGTCCGACCCCATCGAGCACGTCAAGAAGCTGCTGGAGGCCGAGGGCGTCACCGAGGCCGATCTCAAGACCATCGAGCAGGACATCCGCAAGACCGTGAACGAAGCCGCCGATTTCGCCGAAAGCACGCCCGAGCCGGATGCGGCAGAGCTGTATACCGACGTGCTGGTGGAGACGTATTAAGATGGCAATCGAGATCAAGATGCCCGCCCTCTCCCCCACCATGGAGGAGGGCACGCTCGCCAAGTGGCTCGTGAAGGAAGGCGATACCGTCAAGTCCGGCGACATCATGGCCGAGATCGAGACGGACAAGGCGACGATGGAGTTCGAAGCCGTCGATGAAGGCACGATCGGCAAGATCGTCATCGCCGAAGGCACCGACAACGTGAAGGTCGGCGACGTCATCGCCGTGCTGCTGGAAGAGGGCGAGAGCGCCGATTCGGCGGTGACGACCAAGGACGACAGCCCCAAGGGCGATGCCAAGGCCGACGAGAACAAGCCTGCCGACAAGGTCGAGGACTCGGCACACCCGGCGCAGGAGAAGGTCGAGACCGGCGCACGGCAGCTGTTCGACGCGGCGAAGAACGACGGCGTCGCCGATCCCGCGATCCCCGAAGGCACCGAGATGGTGAAGACCACCGTCCGCGAAGCGCTTCGCGACGCAATGGCGGAGGAGATGCGCAAGGACGACCGCATCTTCGTGATGGGCGAAGAAGTCGCGCAATATCAGGGCGCCTACAAGGTCACGCAGGGCCTGCTCGACGAATTCGGTGACCGTCGCGTCATCGATACGCCGATCACCGAATATGGCTTCGCCGGCGTCGGCACCGGTGCGGCGATGGGCGGGCTGAAGCCGATCATCGAATTCATGACGTTCAACTTCGCCATGCAGGCGATCGACCACATCATCAATTCGGCGGCCAAGACCAACTACATGTCGGGCGGCCAGATGCGCTGTCCGATCGTGTTCCGCGGCCCCAACGGCGCCGCAAGCCGCGTCGGCGCGCAGCATAGCCAGAATTATGCGCCCTGGTACGCATCGGTCCCCGGCCTGATCGTCATCGCGCCGTACGACGCGGCCGATGCCAAGGGCCTGCTGAAGGCGGCGATCCGCTCGGAAGATCCTGTCGTCTTCCTCGAGAACGAACTGATGTACGGTCGCTCGTTCGAAGTGCCCAAGCTCGACGATTACGTCCTGCCGATCGGCAAGGCGCGGATCATGCGTCCGGGCAAGGACGTTACCCTGGTCAGCTATTCGATCGGCGTCGGCCTTGCGCTCGAGGCGGCGGAGACGCTGGCGGGCGAGGGTTTCGAGGTGGAGGTCATCGACCTGCGCACGCTGCGCCCGCTCGACAAGGATACGGTGCTCAAGAGCCTCGCCAAGACCAATCGCCTGGTCGTGGTAGAGGAGGGCTGGCCGACCTGCTCGATCGCCTCGGAGATCACCGCGATCGTGATGGAAGAGGGCTTCGACGACCTCGACGCGCCCGTCCTGCGCGTCACCAACGAGGACGTGCCGCTGCCGTATGCGGCTAACCTCGAGAAGATCGCGCTGATCGACGCCAAGAAGATCGTCGCGACGGTCAAGAAGATCCTCTGATCCTTCGGGGAGGGGCGCGTGTGCGCCCCTCCCGCTACCCGGCCCAGCCATGCACGGCTTGCATGACCGGGCGAGACGCGGCAGCGGATGTCGCATGCCCACGCAAAGCCCTACCGACCGCAGCCTGGTGCTCGCCGCGGCACCGATCGCGGTACGTGCCGCTCTCTCTACGCTGTTCGCACTGGACGATCGGCTGGCGGACATCGTCCGCACCACGCGCGAACCGCTCGTCGGTCAGATGCGCCTGACCTGGTGGTATGAGGCGCTGGTTGCCCTCGACAGCACCGCCGCACCCGCCGAACCGTTGTTGCAGGATGTGCAGCGCACCATCCTGCCGCTCGGTATCCCCGCAACATCGCTCGCCGGCATGGTCGACGGGTGGGAGGCGCTGATCGTCGTCGACCCGGTCGATATTGCCGCCATAGCCCGTCATGCGCAAGCGCGCGGCGCGGGGCTGTTCGGAATCGCCGCACGTATCCTCGGCGCCGATTCGCCGTTGCTGGTGGCGGCCGGGGAGGGCTGGGCACTCGCCGACCTCGCAGCGCACCTGTCGGCACCCGCACTGGCAGATACCGCGACCGAATTGGCCGGCGACCGTATCTCGCAAGCATTTTCAGGCAATTGGCCCCGTCGATTGCGTCCTATTGCCCTGTTGAGTCTGATCGCGGGATTGGACAGGACCGTTGGCTCACCGATCGGCAAGGCGTTTCGCGTCGCGCAATTCAGGCTGACAGGGCGCTGAAGACTTGCTCATCTTGGCTTGCATGCTAGCCTGATCTTGCAAGGGGGGCGATGCGATGTGGCGATATCTGGCGGGTGGTGGCGCGTTGCTGGCGGTGGCGGGCGCAGGGGTGATGGCGCTGGGCGGCTCCTCCCGGCCGACATCCGCCTTGCCGGCAGCGCCGATCGCCCGGGCCAGCGATGCCACCACGGCGAACGCCGCCGACGATCCGGTGCCCGAAGCCTCGGCGGCGACGCGCGAGGAAAAGCGCTTCGGGCGCTACGACAAGGATCGCGACGGTAAGGTGACGCGCGAGGAATATCTCGCCGCCCGGCGCAAGGCCTTTGCCAAGCTGGACACCGATGGGGACGGCCGGCTCAGCTTCGATGAATGGGCGATCAAGGCGACGACAAAATTCGCCGCCGCCGATCGCGACAAGTCGGGTGCGATGGATCAGCCCGAATTCGCCACGACCGCGGTCAAGCGGAAGGGACCGGCTCGCGCGAAGTGTCCGCCCCGGCAGGCTGCTCCGGCGGACGAGGGCTGAGCCATTCGGCAAAGGCGGCGCGCGCGCGGTCGGTGTACATCCGCTTGCGATCCGCCTTCTTGGTGCGCCCCTCGATCGGCGGCATCAGACCGAAGTTGACGTTCATCGGCTGATAGGTTTCGGCGACCGCCGCGCCGGTGATGTGGTGCAGCAGCGCCCCCAATGCGGTCGTCACCGGCGGCGGGGCCAGCGCCTCGCCGGCCAGTTCCGCCGCCGCGAAACGCCCGGCCATCATCCCGACCGCGGCACTTTCGATATAGCCCTCGCAACCGGTGATCTGGCCGGCGAAGCGGATGTTCGGCCGGGTCTTCAGCCGCAACGTCGGGTCGAGCAGTTCGGGCGAGCGGATGAAGGTGTTGCGGTGCAATCCTCCCAGCCGCGCGAATTCGGCGTTCTGCAGGCCCGGAATGGTACGGAACAGCCGCACCTGTTCGGCATGCTTCAGCTTGGTCTGGAAACCGACGATGTTCCACAACGTCCCCTGCGCATTGTCCTGACGCAGTTGCACGACCGCATACGGCCAGCGGCCGGTGCGCGGATCGTCGAGGCCGACCGGCTTCATCGGCCCGTAGCGCAACGTGTCGACCCCGCGCTCCGCCATCACCTCGATCGGCATGCAGCCCTCGAAGTATGGCGTATCCTTTTCCCAATCCTTGAATTCGGTCTTTTCGCCGCCGACCAGCCCGGCATGGAAGGCGAGATATTCGTCCTTGTTCATCGGGCAGTTGATGTAATCGTGTCCGTCGCCCTTGTTCCAGCGCGACTGGAACCAAGCCGTCTCCATGTCGATGCTGTCGCGATGCACGATCGGCGCGATCGCATCGAAGAAGGCGAGCGCATCGCTGCCCGTCGCCGCGCCGATCCCTTCCGCCAGCGCTGGCGCGGTCAGCGGGCCGGTGGCGATGATCGCCGGCCCGTCCGGCAGGGCATCGATCCGTTCGCGTACGATGGTGATGTTGGCATGCGCCTCCAGCGCCGCGGTGACGCCCGCCGAGAATCCGTCGCGATCGACCGCCAGCGCCGATCCTGCCGGCACCTTGTGGATGTCCGCCTGCGCCATGATGAGCGATCCCATCCGCCGCATCTCCTGATGCAGCAGGCCGACCGCGTTGCTGTCCGCATCGTCCGATCGGAAGCTGTTCGAACACACCAGTTCGGCAAGGCCGTCGGTATGGTGTGCCGGGGTCGCGTCGCCGCCGCCGCGCATTTCGGACAGGCGCACGCGATATCCCGCTTCCGCGAGCTGCCAGGCCGCTTCCGATCCGGCGAGACCGCCGCCGACGATGTGGATGTGATGCATGGTCATGACGCTGTGCCGTATCGTGATAATGGGATTTGGGACGGGCCCGGCCCCGATCCATAGCGCGGCGGCGCGATCGAACATACCCCGCCGCACCATTCCGACCGATATGCCGCAACCATAACGGGTTTAGTACCGGGTTGTTTACCATTAATGATTTAAGTCCTTGTTTAACAAGGGGTATGTCAGGAATGGTTATATCTATCAGGGGGCTGCGCGCGATGTCGCGCGCACTGTGGCAGGATCGGCGCGGCTCCGCGATCACCATGATGGTGGCAGGATTGATCCCCGGCATCGCCGCGCTCGGTTCCGCGATCGATGCCGGCCGGGTCTATGTCGTGAAGTCGCAATTGCAGGCGGGCGTCGATGCCGCGGCGCTGGCCGGCGCGCGCGCCTACGAACTGGACAACGACACGCCCGCCGGTCGCAACGCGCAGGCATTGGCCTATTTCAGCGGCAACTTCCCCAACGGCTACATGGGGACCAGCAATCTCGATGTCCGGCCGGCCTTCGCGACGATCGACGGTCGCAACAACACGACCGTGCGCGCGACGGCGGTGGTACCGATGTCGTTCATGCGCGCCTTCGGTATTCAGCAGCAGAACGTCGCCGCGGTCGCCCGTGCCGAAATCCAGCCGCACCCGCTCGAAGTGATGATGGTCCTCGACAATACCGGGTCGCTGAAGGCGGATCTGCCCAGGGACCAGTTCGGCGTGAAGAAGACGCGCATCACCGCGCTGAAGGATGCCGCGAAGAGCTTCCTCGACGTCCTCTACCAGGGCGGCAACAGCCGTGCCGACCTGGCGATGGGGTTCATCATGTACGACATCACCGTGAACGTCGGAAAATTGCTGCCCAACTGGCAGTCGCCGACGGTGGTACGCCAGCAATTCGCCTTCAACGACGCCTATGTCGCCTCGATGAACCTGTCCTGGCCCTCCAGCCACCTCGCGTGGAAGGGGTGTGTCTTTGGCGACGATACCGTGAAGGATCTCAACAGCACGCTGACCTATCGCGAACCGGGCGCCTGGGACCTCGACCGGACCTTGCCGGGGGAGGGGGCGCATCCCCCGGTCAGTCCGTATTTCATCCCGCCGATGTACGTCCCCAACCTCGCCCTCGATCAGGCGACGGCGGCGGAAAAGGCGAAGGACAACGGCCAATATTACAAGGTTTCGAACGTCGAACCGGGCAACAACCTGTACCGGCTCGATCCGAACTACGCCAATTACATGCTCAATCCCGCCCAATATGGCGTTCCGGCGGGCTACAACCCGTATCGTCGCTGGTTCTACACCATGTACATCGGCCTGAACGATGGCGCGGCCAGCGCCGGGAACGACGTGGTGACCACGCCCAACGGCGACTATTACGATCCCGCCAACGGCTTCAATTTCACGACGAATCAGGGGCCGGCGTTCAAGATCAACTATGATCGCATCCCGCGCTTCTCGTCCGACTGGAAGGATGCGACCGAAGCGACCGTCAATCCGGCAGGTGGGTCGGTCAACGACGGCAACAAGAACAAGACCGACATGCCCTCGCCCAACTGGCAATGCCCCGAAGAGGCGGTGCCGGTCGGCTATGGCCGCGATCGCAGCTTCTACACCAACATCATCGATACCAAGAATGCCGCGATCTACCCGGCCAACGGCACGCTGCATCACGCCGGCCTGTTGTGGGGGTACCGGTTGCTGGTCCGCGACGACGTCTTCAAGCGCACCAATCCCACCCGCGAATCGCCGAAGCGTGCGCTCGTGTTCATGACCGACGGCGAAACCGCGCTCGGCGCATCGCAGAACGGTTATACCGACCGTACCTGGACCTTCTACGGCAACTATGCCGACGCGCCGATCTCCGCCTCCGCCGGCGGCCTGACGGGGCAGTCCGAACGGCGCTTCGCCAAGACCTGCGCGGCGTTGCAGGCAGAGGCGAACCCGCCGACCGTATACATCGTCGCGTTGACCACCACGGACGCCAACACGCTGAAGATGTTCGAACAATGCGCGCCCGGCCACGTCTACCGCACTTCCGATGCCGCGACGCTCACCGCCGCCTTCAACGACATAGCCGCCGAGCTTGTCGACCTTCATCTGGTGCAGTGACGGTGGCGCGTCTTTCCACCCTGCGGCGCGATCGACGGGGTGTCACCGTCGTCGAATTCGCCATCATCCTGCCGGCGATGCTGACGCTGATCTGCGGCACGATCGAGATGGGTCACATGATCCTCGCCCGACAGGTGCTGGAGGGGGCGGTGGTCGATGCCGCGCGCAAGGCGACGGCCAGCCTCGAAACGGACGAGGCGGCGCGGCGTCAGGTCATGATCGACAGCGTCACGCGCTCGATGGCGGCTTTCGCCACGGCGCCCGGCCAGGCGATCTCGATCCAGACCAGGGTCTATGCCGATTTCAGCTCGGCCTACCCCGAAACCTACACCGACCAGAACGGCAACGGCCGGTACGACACCGGCGAGCCCTATGTCGATCGCAACAAGAACGGGCAGTGGGACAACACCACCGCCAAGACCGGAACGCTGGGCGGGCCGGGTGACGTGGTGAGCTATACGGTGCGCTTCCCCAAGCGGCTGCTGTTCGGCTTCGTCGGCCGGTTCGTCGGCAGCAGCAACGGCGTGCTGCCGCTCAACGCGACCACCGTCGTCCGCAACGAAGCCGTGGTGCGCAGTTGATGCTTCGCCGCTTTTTCGCTGACCGCCGCGGCGTGTCGATGCTCGAATTCGCGCTGATGCTGCCGCTGTTCCTCGGCTTCGTGCTGACGGGCATCGAATTCGCCAATTACGTGATGGCCAACAACCGCGTGCAACGGCTCGCGGCGATGAGCGCCGACCTCGTCGCGCAGAGCGGCACCGGCAAGATCGGCGTGGCGGAAGGGCAGATCTACGACCTGTTCAGCGCGCTGGACCTCACCGCGCGGCCGTTCGACCTGCGTCGGTTCGGCCGGGTCGTCATCACCGGCGTGCAGGGCATCGACAACGACAATGACGGAAAGGTCGACAACAAGATCCTCTGGCAGCGGTTCGACGGCGATTTCGTGACGCCGCCGGCGCTCGGCTGCAACCTCAACACCGCGGTGGCGACGCTGCCGCAGGGTCGCCAGCTGATCCGCGACGAAATCCTGTTCCACGTCCAGGTCAGCTATCGCTATCAGCCGATCTTCAGCGCGATGCCGTTTCGCTGGCTGTCGCTGCCGACCAGCTTCACGCGCAGCGCGATGTTCCGCGCCCGCAACAAGGATTTCACCACGCCGACGCCCGATTCGCGTTTCCCGGCGAAGAAGAACTGCAACACCGCCACCGGCCTTTGATCTATACGGGTGGCATGACGACGATCTACACCATCGGCTACGAAGCGACGACGATGGCGGACTTTCTCGCCGCCCTGCAGGCCGCCGGCGTCGCCCGCGTCATCGACGTGCGGGCGTTGCCGCTGTCGCGCCGTCCCGGTTTTTCCAAATCCGGCCTTGCCGCCAGCCTCGCCGAAGCGGGCATCGACTATGTCCACCTGAAGGCGCTCGGCACCCCCAAGCGTGGCCGCGATGCCGCCAAGAAGGGCGACGTCGCCACGCTGGAGGCGGTATACGACGACCAGCTGGCCCTGCCGGAGGCGCAGGCCGCCGCCGCGATCATGCTGGGCCTCGCCGCCGAAAAACCGAGCGCGCTGCTCTGCTATGAACGCGATCCGCGGCATTGCCATCGCACGCTGCTGCTCGACGCGGTGGGCGAGGGGGCGACCGTGGTAGACCTCTACGCCTGATCGCGCCGCGGATAGGGCGTGCCGTTGCGCTGCTGCTCGCCGCCCTCGGGCGTCCAGATCAGGTCGATGTCGGAATAGACCACCTTCGATGCCTCGGGCAGGCTCACCGCCAGCAGCACCAGCGGCGCGTCACCTTCGTTGACCAGCTTGTGGCCGTTGCCGTCGCCCTTCGGAAACACCGCGATCTCGCCCGCCGCCATTGGGTGCCGGCCCTCCTCGTCGACCAGGATCGCCGCGCCCGACAGCACCACGACGATTTCGTCCTCGCCCACATGCCAATGCCGCTGCGACGACCAGCCGCCGGGCGGCACGATGACATGGTTGGCGACGAAATCGGCACCGGCGGGCATGACGTTGCGCGCCTCCCGCCCGGCCAGCGGCAGGTGGAACGGCGCCGGATAGTCGCTGCCACGCTTGGGTTCGATCGTCGCCGGGTCGATCCGGGGCATCATGCTCTCCTGTCGTCTAGAGCGCTCGCCTTGCGCGGGTCGCTGTCCATCCTGCCAGCGCCGCGACACCGCTGACCGGCACCGCCAGCACGGCACACATCGCCACGCCGAGCATCCACAACGCGGGAATACCCGTATTGGCCCACATCACCGGCAGTTGCGCCGCGGTGACGATGATCCCCGCCAGCCACGCCCGTTTCGGCATCGCCGCGCCCGCCACCGCGGCCAGGACGAAGGACACCGGGTACCAGAGCGTCCAGTAACGCGCCGCGTCCCAGGGTTCGGCGACGCGGTCCAGCTGGCATACGACCTGCCAATAGACGCCGCCTGCGATCAGCAGCGCAAGCAGCGCGGCGGGCCGGGCCATCGCGATCACCCCACCGGCCGCGGGCCGGCGGCGTCGGCCAGCCGCCGTACCCGCCGGATCCGCGGCTCGCGGTCCAGTTCCGCCTCGGCGCGGATCGACTGGCGCAGCTCGTCGCGCTTCTCGTGGATCGACGCGATCACCGGCCCCATCGCCACGCCCAGGTCGACCAGCACCGCCTCGGACAGTTGCAGCGAGCTTTCCAGCGTTTCCGGCACCGCATCGGTCACCCCGGCGCGGTACAGCTCGGCGGCGTGGCGCGGATCGCGAGCGCGTGCGATGATCGGCAGGCTCGGCGCCAGCGCGCGCATCCGCCGGGCCAGCCGCACCGTCAGCACCGGATCGTCCATCGTCAGGATCAGCGCCCGGGCATGGGCCAGGTCAAGCCGATCGACCAGCTCGTTGCGTGCGATATCGCCGAACAATACCGGATAGCCGCTGCGACGCGCCTCCGCGACGGTATCGATGTCCGCCTCCACCGCGATGAAGCGCTGGTCATGGATCATCAGCATGTCGGCGACCATCCGGCCGACCCGGCCAAAGCCGATCAGCACCGTACCCGGTCCCTCGCCGCTGTCGTCGGGGGGCAGGCCATCGCCGGCGATGCTGCCCTCGATTCCCCGCGACAGCATCTGCCCGGCCTTCGCCAGCAGGGGCGTGATCGTCAGGCCGATCGCGGTGACGGTCTGCCAGAATGCGGCGGTGGAGGGCAGGATCAGCTGTGCCTGTGCGGCGGTCGCCAGCACGATCAGCGTCGTTTCGGACGGGCTGCCCATCAGCAGCCCGGTTTCCGCCGCGGTGCCGCGCCCCGCCTGCGCGACGCGCAGCAGCAGGAACGTCACCACCGCCTTGACGCCGACGACCGCGACGACGGCGACCAGCAGCGACGACCAGTTCGCCACCACCTCGGCCAGGTTGACGCTCATGCCGACGGTGATGAGGAACACGCCGAGCGCCAGCCCCTTGAACGGGGCGGTCATCACCTCGACCTCGGTATGATATTCGGTCTCGGCGATCAGCAGTCCGGCCAGCAGCGCGCCGACGATCGGCGACAGGCCCGCCGCGGTCGTCGCGACGCTGGCGACGATCACGACCAGCAGCGATGCGGCGAGGAACAGCTCCGGGCTCTTGGTCCGCGCCGCCTGCGCGAACAATCGCGGCAGCACCAGGCGCCCGCCGACGTACATGACGACCACGGTCGCCGCGCCGCGCAGCGCGACCCCGGCAATTCCCGCCCAGCCCTCGTCGGTCGCGGTCGGCGCCATCGCCCCCAGCGCGAAGATGATCGGCACCAGCGCTAGGTCCTCGAACAGCAGCATCGCGAACGCGGCGCGTCCGACCGGGCTTGTCGTGCCGACCAGCGGCAGCACCAGGGCGGTCGACGACAGCGCCAGCGCCAGCCCCAGTCCCGCCGACCCGCCCCACTCCTGCCCCAGCAGGTGGACCGCGATCGCGATCAGCACCGCCGACCCGATCAGTTCCGCCGCACCGGTCCCGAACACCTGCGCCCGCATCGACCACAGCCGTTTGAACGACAGCTCCAGCCCGATCGAGAACAACAGCAGGACGATCCCGAACTCCGCAAACGGTTCGATCGAATGCGGGTTGGATATGGTCAGATAGTAAAGCCACGGCGCCCGGTCGGTCAGTTGCCCCAGCCCGAACGGCCCGACCAGCATGCCCACCAGGATAAACCCGATTACCGGGCTCACCCGGAACCGCGCGAAGGCGGGGATCACCAGCCCCGCCGCCCCCAGGATCACCAGCGCGTCGCTGAACCCCGCATTTTCCAGTCCGATCGCCATGATCGGACCTTAGAGGGGAGGGCTAGGAAAAGTCAGCCCTTGATCGAAATGCGCAGGCAAAAGGCATTCTTCGCCCGTCACGTCCCCGGCGAAGGCCGGGGCCCGGTCGGGGAGGGAGTCGTGATGGATGCGACGCGCTCGCCGATCGCCATCGTCCCGACCAGGCACGGTCTCCGCTGAGGGCTAGGGTGTATCGACGTTCAGCCTGCTACCTCCCCGGCGGAGGCCGGGACCCAGTTGGGGCAGGCTGGTGATGAGGCGCATGCCAGCGTCACAGTTGCTTTCCCTACTGGGCCCCGGCCTTCGCCGGGGAAGCAAGCTGATCCAATTGCCGTCTCACTGTTGAATGTCGATCCGACCTCAAGGTGGGTAGCGGCTGCTCACCCTCAGGCAGCGGCCAGCCGGTAATCCTTGTATTGTTCGCGCAGCGCCGTCTTCAACAATTTGCCCGTGGCGGTGTGCGGCAGGCTGTCGACGAACACCACCGCGTCCGGCAGCCACCATTTCGCCACCACGCCGGCCAGATGGTCGACGATCGCCGCCTCGCCGACGTCGCTGCCGGGCTTTCGCACCACGATCAGCAGCGGTCGCTCGTCCCATTTCGGATGTGCGATGCCGATCGCCGCCGCCTCCGCCACGCCGGGACAACCGATCGCGGCATTTTCGAGATCGACCGAACTGATCCATTCGCCGCCGGATTTGATGACGTCCTTCGACCGGTCGGTGATCTGCATGGTGCCGTCGGGGTGGATGACCGCGACATCGCCGGTGTCGAACCAGCCGTCGGCGTCGATCGCATCCGCCTCCGCCCCGAAATAGCGTTTGACGATCCACGGCCCGCGAATGTGCAACCGCCCCGCGCTGATGCCGTCGCGGGGCATGTGCCGGCCGTCGTCGTCGATCACGGCCAGTTCGACGCCGAACGGGATCTGTCCCTGTTTCGTCAGGAAATCGAGCTTGCGGTCCCTCGGCCAATCCGCCCAGCCGACCGGGGGGGCGCCGGCGGTCGCCACCGGCGACGTTTCGGTCATGCCCCACAGATGCTTCACCTCGACACCCATGTCCATCAGCCGCTCGATCATCGCCCGCGGCGCCGCCGATCCGCCGATCGTCGCGAGCCGCAGCGCGCGCGGCGTTTCGCCCGTCGCATCGATATGCGCGAACATCGCCAGCCACACCGTCGGCACGCCGGACGAGATGGTGACGTCCTCGCGGTTCATCAGCTCGCACAGCACCCTGGCGTCGTTGACGGCGGAAAAGACCAGCTTCGCGCCCGCCAGCGGCGCCGCGAACGGCGTGCCCCAGGCGGCGGCATGGAACAGCGGCACCACCGGCAACAGCACCGACGCCGACGACAGCGACAGTACCGCGGGCGACACCACCAGCATCGAATGCAGGACCGTCGATCGATGCTCGTACAGCACGCCCTTCGGATTGCCGGTCGTCCCGCTGGTGTAGCAGAGCATGCAGGGCTCGCGCTCCGCTCCCGTCACCCAGGCGTAATCGCCGTCCTCTGCCTCGATCAGCGCGCGGAACGTGCCGGGGCCGTCGCCATCCATGACGACGTAATGCTCGATCGTGGTCCAGCGGTCGCGCAGCCGGTCGACGATCGGCTGGAACGCCCGATCATAGAACAGCACGCGGTCTTCGGCATGGTTGGCAATATAGACCAGCTGGTCGTCGAACAGCCGCGGATTGATAGTGTGGATCACCCCGCCCATGCCGATCGTCCCGTACCAGGCGGCAAGATGATGGCCATGGTTCATCGCCAGCGTCGCCACGCGATCGCCGCGCCTGACGCCCAGCCGCTCCAGCGCCTGCGCCAGCCGCCGGGCATCCTCATGCAGCCCGTACCAGTCGCTGCGCGTCTCGCTGCCGTCGGCCCAGCGGCTGACGATCTCGCGGCGGCCGTGTTCACGCGCCGCATGATCGATCAGCGCCGATACCCGAAGTTCGAAATCCTGCATTCCGCCCAGCATCGGATCATCCTCTCGCATGGGGACGCCGCCCGCGCCTCCCGTTCGAACGGACCATACCCATTGGATGAGACAGGGCAATGCCGGCGACGTGAGGAAAGATTGCCCGGCCGCCTGTCGTCGCCGCCATTGTCGCGGGCGGGCGTTGCGCCCATCATGGCGTCCACCGCCCGGAGGAATCGATGGTCCCGGCCTGCCTCGCCTTGCTTGCCAGCGTTCTGCCCCCGATCGGCGGTGTCATGCCACCCGTCGGCACCACGCTGGTCGACATGGACATCACGCCCGCCGGCACCAACGACGTGCCGCCCGAAACCTATCGGATCGCCAGCGCCCTGCCACCGGCAGCATTCCGCGCCGCTTATGCGGCGGCGGCCAGGCGCGCGGGATATGAGACGTCGTCCAGCGCGCGCATCGTCGCCGGCATCCATCCATCGGGCCGGCGGTTTCGCCTCGTCCTCCAGCCGCATGGCGGCGGCAGTCGCGGCATCCTGACGATGATCGACACGCGCAAGGCTGGGAACTGAGCGTCACCTTTACCGCACGCCGCTCGCGGATATACCGGCGCAGCGCCTGATCATCCCGGCCTTGAGCGGGAGGGGAGCGCTATCGATCGACGAGCACGAACGCAGGAACCCGGATCAGGTCCGGCGTGACGGACGTCGTGACACGACACCCCACTTGAACCTGGGGTGTATCGACATTCAGCCTGCTACCTCCCCGGCGGAGGTCGCAGGCTGGCGATGAAGCGAACGCCAGCGTCGCAGCGGCTGTCCCAACCGGGTCCCGGCCTCCGACGAGGAAGCAAGCTGGCCCGAATGCCGCCTTCGCTTTTAAGATCGATCCGACCTAGCCTCGTCAGCCTTCGGGCCGAACCGCTCAATCCTTCGCCGGGGTCGACACCGTCGTGGACTGCGGGCTGACGCTGCCGTTGACCGCGGCGATCGTCGTCGGGTTCGGCCGGGCCGCCACCCGCACCGCCGCCGCGCCGGGCAGGCCGGGGAAGCGGGGCCACATACCCTGCGCCAGCGCCGAACGGCTGACCGATGCCTTGCGGCCGCCCTGCGCCTCGTACATCCAATAGTTGCGCAGGACCGTCGTCACATAGCCGCGCGTCTCCCAATAAGGGATGCTCTCGATGTAGAGCAGGGGATCGCCATTGTCGTGGACGATGGCGTTCCAGTCGCCCACCGGCCGGGGACCGGCATTATAGGCGGCGATCACCTTCGGCAGCAGTCCGCCGGTGACGCCGGCCATGTCGCGCAGCCGCTCCAGATGGCGTTGGCCGATATCCATGTTGGTCGCCGGCTTGGTCAGCGCCGCCTTGTCGAGCGGCAGGCCACGTTCGCGCGAGTAATCAGTCGCGGCCGCCGGCATGATCTGCATCAGGCCATAGGCGCCGGCCGGGCTCACCACCTTGTTGCGAAAACCGCTTTCCTCCAGCGTGTGGGCATAGACAAGCGCCTTGTCCACGCGCCATCCGCTCGACGGCGTCCAGTTCGGGGTGGGGTAACGCGCCTCGGCGGTCGCGACGATCCCCTGCGGGCAATTGTGCGCCAGCCAGACCGTGGTGGCAGGCAGGCTCAGCGCCTCGGCGACGCGGACCAGGCTACCGAATTCGGCCGGATCGCCGATCCGCGCCTGCTGGCGAACGACGGTGTCGGCAAGGTCGGTTTCGCCGATCTCCGCCAGGGCCGCGGCGACACGGATGTTCGGCCGCTTGTCGAGCCGCGCCCAATCCGCGGCGACGACCTGCGTCGACGGCTTGCCCTTGTCCTTGATGAGCAGGGCCTGGCGCGACAATTGGCCATAGAAGCTCTCGGAGAATTGCGCCGCCGATTGCAGCCGCGCCTGCACCTTGTCGGGCCGGCCGCAGACGATGTCGGCACGCGACGCCCAATATAAGGCCGCCGCGCGCAGGTCGACGTCGGTCGCGCGCGCCGCCACGCCCTCGAACCCGGTCTCCGCCGCGGCGCAATCGTTCTGCCGCCACGCCGACAGCGCACCCATCCAGCGGCCCTGCACCGCCCAGTCGCCCATGCCGTTCGCCGCCTTCGCCGCCATGCTGCGGGTGTTCGCATCGTCCCCGGTCAGGAAATACATCCAGGCGACCTTGGCCTGCCATTCGGTCTGCGCTTCCGGCGTCAGCCCCTGTGTGCTTTCCAGCAGCGCCTGCGCGTCCGGCCCCATGTCGGCCTTGACGAACGGCTGCATCCGCACCGCCAGGTCGGCGGCGATCTCGTCGCTCTTGTTGGTCTTGGCGCGCACCCGGCGCGGCGCACCATCCTGCCAGATCAGCCGCTGCGCCTGGGGCAGGGGGGGCAGCTCACTCGCGCCGCGGGCCTTGGCGAGGCGGGCGAGGTCCGCCGCCTCGGGCAGCTCCGGCGCTTCGTTGAGCAGCGCCATCAGCGGCTCCAGCTCGATCCGTGGCGATCCCTTGGCGGTATAGAGTTCGGCACGCGCGATGGCGTGCAACGGGCCGGGCTTCATCGCGTCCAGCCCCAGCTGCGCCGACTGCCACTGGCTGTCGCGGATCGCCTGGAACACCGCGCGATAGCCCTCGCGCTGCGTGGCATCCAGCTGGTCCGGAATATGGTCGGCGTTGCCCGCCCCCACGTTGCGCGTCTCGCCCGCGGGCGCGGCCACCGGGTCGGCCCAGGCGGGCAGCGCGGCCATCATCGTCACGGCCGTTCCAAACGTCAGCGCCAGCTTGCGGGTCACGCGGATAATCCCCCCATCAGCAATTGCAGATCCTTCCAGGCCTCGGCCTTCGCCGCGGGCTTCTCGATCAGGAAGCGCGGATGAAAGCTGGCGACCACCCCTGTCTGTCCACGCTTATGGTTAAACGGGTGTAAAGACCCACGCGTCCCCGGCATTTCCGCCCCCAAAATCGCACGGCTCGCCGCATTGCCCAGCAACAGCAGCCGTTTCGGCGCGACCAGGCCGATGTGGTGCTGCGAAATCTCGGCCAGCCGCGCCTCGACGTCGCGCGGCATCCGGCCCGCCACCGGCCGCTTCGCGCACACCGCCGCCAGATGCACCGTTTCCCGGCTCAGCCCGATCGCGGCCAGCATGCGGTCGAACAGCGCGCCGGTCGCGCCCGTCATCAGCGTGCCGGCATCGCCGTCGTCCTTGTCGGGGCAATCGACCAGCACCATCACCTGCGCGTCCGCCGGGCCGGATGCCGCGATCGACACGCCCCGCCACGCGACCTCGGGCACCGCATCGCCGCCGCGCCAGGCGATGAAATCGGCCAGCGCCGCGGGCATCGCCGCCGGCACGGCTGCCGGCGCGGCGGCCACGGCAAAGGCGACCGGCGCCGCCATCGGCTCGGCCAGCCAGTCGCGCGGATCATCGTCGACGAGGACGTCGACGCCCGCCTCCTGCCACCAGTCGAGCGCGCTCATCGCGCTGCTCATCCAATCGAGATGCTGATCGGCCCCCACGCATTCCCTTTTCTGTAGGTTGACGTTTTCGTCAACTTGTCCGATCGCGGTTCGGAGACGAGACGTTGTCGGCCTGCGCCTGACCGCTATCCCCCGGCGCCGACAACCGCAACCGTACCCGGGAGTGGATGAGATGACGACACGTGAATCCCAAAGAGAGTCGATGCCTTACGACGTGGTGATCGTCGGCGCGGGCCCGGCGGGCCTGTCGGCGGCGATCCGCTTCAAACAGGTCGCCTCGGAAAAGGGCGCGGACCTCAGCGTATGCGTGCTCGAAAAGGGGTCGGAGGTCGGCGCACACATCCTGTCGGGCGCGGTCATCGATCCGCGCAGCCTCGATGAACTGCTGCCCGACTGGCGCGACGATTGCCCGCTCGCCGAAGTACCGGTGACCGAGAATCTGCACTGGGTGCTGTCGGCGAAGAAGAAGGTGACGCTCCCGCACCTCTGGACGCCGCCGTTCCTGCACAACAAGGGCACCTACACCGGCAGCTTGGGCAATCTGTGCCGCTGGCTGGCGGGGAAGGCGGAGGAACTCGGCGTCGAGATCTTCCCCGGTTTTGCCGCCGCGGAGATCCTGTTCGACGATCAGGGCCGGGTGAAGGGCGTCGCCACCGGCGACATGGGCGTCGCCCGCGACGGCACGCACAAGGGCGATTATACCCCCGGCCTCGAACTCCATGCCAAATACACCTTCTTCGCAGAGGGCGTGCGCGGCCATCTGTCCAAGGAGGTCATCCGCACCTTCGACCTCGCCAGGGATGCGCAGCCGCAGGTCTACGGCCTCGGCGTCAAGGAATTGTGGGACATCGATCCCGCGCTCCACAAGCCCGGCCGCGTCATCCACACGCAGGGCTGGCCGCTCGGCGACGATGCCAACGGCGGCGGCTGGCTGTACCATCAGGCGAACGGCCAGGTCAGCCTCGGCTTCGTCACGTGGCTCAACTATTCCAACCCGTATCTCTCGCCGTTCCAGGAGATGCAGAAGTGGAAGACCCATCCCGAGATCGCCGCGATCCTGAAGGGTGCCAAGCGCGTCAGCTACGGCGCGCGTGCGATCAGCGACGGCGGTCTGCAGTCGATCCCCAAACTCGTCTTCCCCGGCGGCGCGCTGATCGGCTGTTCGGCGGGCTTCCTCAACGTGCCGCGCATCAAGGGCACGCACACCGCGATGAAGAGCGGCATGATGGCCGCCGAGGCCGCCGCCGATGCGATTCTGTCGCAGCGCGAGCATGACGAGCTGACGGCCTATCCCGAGGCGTTCGAGGCGTCGTGGGTGAAGAAGGAACTGTCGATCGTCCGCAACGTGGTGCCGCTGGTCAAGAAGTTCGGCGACTTCCTCGGCTCGGGCCTCTCGGGCGTGACGATGTGGCTCGAACATTTCGGCATCCGCATGCCCTTCACCCTCAAGCATCACCCGGACCACGAGACCCTGTGGCGCAAGGACATGGTGAAGCCGCCGGTCTATCCGAAGCCCGACGGCGTGCTCACCTTCGACCGTCTGTCCTCGGTGTTCCTGTCGAACACCAACCACGAGGAGGATCAGCCGGTTCACCTGACGCTGAAGGACCCGGACGTGCCGGTCGAATACGACCTGCCGATGTACGACGAACCCGCGCAACGCTATTGCCCGGCCGGCGTTTACGAAATCGTGGGTCAGGACACCGGTGATCCCAAGTTCGTCATCAACGCGCAGAATTGCGTCCACTGCAAGACCTGCGACATCAAGGACCCGACCCAGAACATCAACTGGGTCGTACCCGAGGGCGGTGGAGGCCCGAACTATCCCAACATGTAAGCGTCTGTTCCTCGCATCGGTCCTCAGTCTTGGCGCCATCGCGCCGGCGGGGGCCGATACGTCCCCCGTCGCCGATTATCTGAAGGCACGCGCCGCCGATGCGGCCGGCGACAGCGACCGCGCCCTTGCCGGCTATACCCGCGCCCTGGCGGCGGCGCCCGCCAGCACCGCGATCGCGACGCGGGCCTATCGCGAAGCGCTGGCATCCGGCGACATCCCGCTCGCCGAACGTGCCGCTGCCGTCCTGCGCGGCACCGCCGACGCGCCCGCCGACCTGCCGCTGTTGCCGCTCGCCCTCGCTGCCGCCCGCAACGATGGCGCCGGTACGGATGCGGCGGTGGCGGCGCTCGCGCCGACCCCGCTCGCCGTGCTCGTGCCCTCGCTGCGCGCCTGGATCGCCTACACCCGTGGTGCGGACCCGAAGTCCGCCGCCGCCGCCGCCGGCAAGAACCCGGTCGCCCAGCGCCTGGCCGCAGAGACGATGGCGCTGGTCCGGATCGCCCGCGGCGACGTGGATGGCGGGTTGGCGGCGGTGCAGGCCCTGCGCGAAACGGGCTCGCCGATCGACCTGCGACTGTCCGCTGCACAATTGCTGTTCGGCACCGGCCACGCCGATCGTGCACGCACACTATTGGTCGGCGACGATCCCGTATTCGTCGCGCTGCGGCAGGGGGCAGGGGCCAGGCCGACGCTCGGCTTCGGCGTATCGCGCCTGCTCGGGCGGATCGCCAGCGACCTGGCCGATCAGGATGCCGCCCCGCTGTCGATCGCCTTGTCGCGCACTGCGCTGATCGCCAGTCCCGCCAACGATCGCGCCCGCCTGCTGCTCGCCGCCGCGCTTTCGCGGGACGGCGCCGTCCCGCTCGCCCTCGCGACGCTCGATGCGATGCCGCCCGCCAGCCCGTTCGCCACCACCGCCGCCGCGGCGCGGATCGCGATGCTCGCCAACGCCGGCCGCGATGCGGAGGCGCTGGCGCTCGCCTGTACCGGCGCCACCCGCGGCGATGCCGGCCCTGCCGATTGGCAGACCTATGCCGACCGCCTTGTCGCCGCCGATCGGCCGGCCGATGCGGCGACATGGTATCGCCGCATCGTCGATGCCGATCCGCAGGAATGGAGTGCCTGGCTGCAATATGGCGGCGCGCTGGAACAGGCGGGCGACTGGCCCGGCGCCCGCGCCGCCTTGCAAAAGGCGGTGGCCATCGCGCCCGATGAACCGCTGGCGCTCAACTATCTCGGCTATGCGCAGGCCGAACGCGGCATCGACGTCAAGGCATCGACCGCGATGCTGGAACGCGCGCATGCGTTGAAGCCCGACGACGGATCGATCACCGATTCGCTCGGCTGGGCCTATTTCATCACCGGCGACACCGCGCGGGCGCGCCCGCTGATCGAACGTGCGGCGGCGGCCGATCCGACCAACGCCGAAATCGCCGAACACCTCGGCGACCTGTACTGGACGATCGGCCGCCGGTACGAGGCGCGCTACGCCTGGCGCGCCGCCGCGCTCACGGCACCCGCCGGCGACCAGGCGCGTCTGTCCACCAGGATCGTTCAGGGACTGATGCCCAAGTGATCGTCGAATCCGCGCCCGCCAAGATCAACCTCGCGCTCCATATCCGTCATCGCCGCCCCGACGGCTATCACGAACTGGAAACCCTGTTCGCCTTCGCCGCCGACGGCGACACGATCACGGTCGTCCCCGCACAGGCCGACAGCCTCCGGGTCACCGGCCCCTATGCAGAGGCGCTCCGATCTGCCCCTGACCGGGCGGGGGGGCGTTGGCGGAGGGGCAGCCCCAGCCGCAAAACCTCGTCGAGAAAGCCGCCCAGGCGTTCTGCCGGACCTTCGGCATCGACCGGCGCCACGCGATCACCCTCGACAAGCACCTTCCCGTCGCCAGCGGCATCGGCGGCGGTTCGGCCGATGCCGCCGCCACGCTGCGCGCGCTCGCCCGCCTCCACGCCATCGCCCCGCAGGACCCGCGCCTGTTCGTCATCGCCGAGGGGCTTGGCGCCGACGTGCCTGCCTGCCTGCTCGGCCGCACCACGCTCGGCACCGGCAAGGGGGAGGCGCTGATTCCCGTCCACGGCCTCGCCGGCACGCCGATGCTGCTCGTCAACCCCGGCGTCGCTGTGTCGACCGCCGCCGTGTTCGCCAGATGGGACGGCGTGGACCGCGGCGGCATCGCGCATGACGGCGACCTGCTCGCCCGTGCCGTCGCCGGCCGCAACGACCTCCAGCCCGCCGCCCTGCAGCTCGCCCCGGTGATCGCCGAAGTCCTGACCGCGCTTGGGCACGCGCCCGGCGCCACGCTCGCCCGCATGTCCGGCAGCGGCGCCACCTGTTTCGCCCTGTTCACCGACATTGCGGCGCGCGACGCCGCGGCGGCTGCGATGCGCGACAGGAACTGGTGGGTGCTGGCGACGCTCGTGACCTGAGGTCAGCGGCAGTAGAAGATGCCGTCCGTCTTCATATAGGCACGCGTCCGCGCCGGGCATTCGTGGATGACGATCACCAATGTTCCGGTCGCGGATTGCGATACGCGGTTGGTCCACCCCACCGGCGCATAGCCGGAATTATGGGCGCCGGTCATGGCGTTGCATGCTGGCGGATTGCTGGTCTGATACACCGTCGACTGGCGCCAGAAGAAACCGACGGGATCGCCGCAGCGATTGGCGTACTGGACGTACGAGCTGTCGTAGACGCCCGCGACCTGTCGTACGAAGGTCCAGCCGATGCAGCGTTGTCCGCCGGCCTGCACCTGCGCCATGGCGGGCTGCGGCATCGGGCCGAGCGTTGTTGTTGTCAGCAGTGTTGCCGCCATCGCCATCAATCGCTGGATCGCCACGTCCTCCACTGGTGTCGAACGTACGCGGGTCACCCGCGCCGGCAAGCCGAACTTGCTCCGTTCCGGTCCCATGTATCTGTTCGTTCATTCAAAAGTTCCCCTCTTGTTCCGTGAGAACAAATGACGTACATGGAGAACAGATGCGTTGCCCCGGTGGCGCGCTTGTTCTAGCGAGGGAAACTCCCGATGGCCGCCAATCTGAAAGTGATCGATACCGGCATGGCAACCGCTACCACCGACCGCCAGAAGGCGCTCGACGCCGCTCTGGCCCAGATCGACCGTGCCTTCGGCAAGGGTTCGGCGATGAAGCTCGGCGCGAAACAGTCGATGGAGGTCGAGACGATCTCCACCGGCTCGCTCGGCCTTGACATCGCACTCGGTGTCGGCGGTCTGCCGCGCGGCCGCGTGATCGAGGT
This sequence comes from Sphingomonas insulae, assembly GCF_010450875.1. Classification (NCBI taxonomy): domain Bacteria; kingdom Pseudomonadati; phylum Pseudomonadota; class Alphaproteobacteria; order Sphingomonadales; family Sphingomonadaceae; genus Sphingomonas; species Sphingomonas insulae. The sequence goes on along the minus strand of NZ_CP048422.1, from coordinate 2,401,600 downwards.
CTATGGTCCTGAATCCTCGGGCAAGACTACGCTCGCACTGCATGTCATCGCAGAGGCGCAGAAGGGTGGCGGCACTGCCGCCTTCGTCGACGCCGAACATGCGCTCGACCCGGTCTACGCCAAGAAGCTGGGCGTCAACATCGACGAACTGATCGTCTCGCAGCCGGACACCGGCGAACAGGCGCTGGAAATCGTCGACACGCTCGTGCGTTCGAATGCGATCGACGTGCTGGTGGTCGATTCGGTTGCCGCACTCGTGCCCCGCGCGGAAATCGAGGGCGAGATGGGCGACAGCCACGTCGGCCTCCAGGCACGTCTGATGTCGCAGTCGCTGCGCAAGCTGACCGGTTCGATCAGCCGCTCGCGCTGCATGGTGATCTTCATCAACCAGCTGCGCATGAAGATCGGCGTGATGTACGGCAACCCAGAGACGACGACGGGCGGCAATGCGCTGAAGTTCTACGCCAGCGTGCGCCTCGACATTCGCCGCACCGGCGCGATCAAGGACCGCGAAGAGGTCACCGGCAACGCCACCCGCGTGAAGGTCGTCAAGAACAAGGTCGCGCCGCCGTTCAAGCAGGTCGAATTCGACATCATGTACGGCGAGGGCATCTCCAAGATCGGCGAGATCCTCGATCTCGGCGTCAAGGCCGGGCTGGTCGAGAAATCGGGTGCCTGGTTCAGCTACGACAGCGTTCGCATCGGGCAGGGCCGCGAGAATTCGAAGAACTATCTGCGCGAACATCCCGAAATGGCCGACCGCCTCGAAAAGGCGATCCGCCAGCGCACCGAAAAGGTCGCCGAAGAGATGATGACCGGGCCGGATGCCGAAGACGACATCTGATGACCGGGTGTCCCCTCGGGATGCAGAAAGGGCTCGCCGGCAACGGCGGGCCCTTTTCGCATACGGGGCATTCCGGGCGTGACGTAGTGTCAACTTCGGCAACTTCCGACGGCGTCGGACGCACCGACACCGGATCACGACGCGCATCAAGATGCGCGAGCCGGATCGAGCGGTTGGCGCCGGCAGCTTGCGGTAACAGCAACGCCGCGGTCGCGGCCAAATTGGATTGCATCAACACCCGATTTGCCCTCGACCCGACCGCCCCGCATCGTCACCCCGATCGCGTACGCAAAGCCGACGTACCACCCGGACAGGGCGAAAGGATCGACCCCGTCCCGCCCGGCGGCGCCTCCAGAGGTGCACAAAACAGCCAGCACGGGTTGGCACGCCATCCCGGCCAAACGGGGAGCGCAACCCCGCACGATGCGTCCTGCATGCATATCCAACCAGATCCATTTCCCGCCGGATATCGACGCCACCCTACACCCGGGGCAGGAATGCCCGATCACAACCACCACCAACGATTCGACCGAGCGCGCGACCGGACACCGACCGCAGTCCGGATATCGACCCCCCTACATCCCACGCAGGGACGCCCGATCACAACCACTACCAACGGCTGGACCGCCCGCGCCGACCGGACATCGACCGCAGTCCGGATATCGCCCCCTACATTCCACGCAGGGACGCCCGATCACAACCAGCAGCAACGGCTGGGTCACCCGCGCCGACCGGCCATCGATCGCAATCCAGATATCGCCGCCACCCTATACCCAGCGCAGGAACGCCCAATCATGACCACCACCGACGACCGGACCTGCCGCGCTGGCCGAACATCGCCCACAAACCAGAACTCGCCGCCACCCCCTACCCAGCGCAGGGACACCTGATCATGACCACCGCCAACGACTGGACCGGCCGCGTCGGCCAGACATGGGCCGCGGAATGGCAGCGCATCGAACGCTCGTTCGCCGCCCTCGCGCCGCATCTCGACGCCGCGATCCGGACCGCCGCCTCCGACGCTCCGATCCGCGTTCTCGACATCGGCTGCGGTGCCGGCTCGACCGGCCTTGCGCTTGCCGCCGCCCGCCCGCACGCGACGATCACCGGCGTCGACCTGTCCACCGATTTGCTCGCCGTCGCCCGCGATCGCGGGGCAGGGCACGCCAATCTCACGTTCCGGCAGGGCGATGCCACCGCCGTCGCCGCCGACCTCGCCCCGCTCGACCTGCTGCTATCGCGCCACGGCGTCATGTTCTTCGCCGATCCCGTCGTCGCCTTCACCGGCCTGCGCCAGGCCAGCCGCCCGGGCGCGTCGCTGGTCTTTTCCTGCTTCCGGCATCGTGCCGACAATCCCTGGGCATCCGACCTCGTCGAACAGGTCACCGGCACGCCCCCGCCCGCCGCATCCGGCTATGCGCCCGGCCCGTTCGGTTTCGCCGATCCCGCCGTCACCGCCGCCATCCTCTCGGACGCCGGCTGGACGATCGACGGCCATGCCCGCGTCGATTTCGGCTACCGCGTCGGCGCCGGCGACGATCCGGTGGCGGACGCTGCCGCCTTCTTCCGCCGCATCGGTCCGCTCGCCTCCGCGTTGCGGCAGGCGCCCGATCCGGCCACATCGAACGCGCGGCTCAAAACCGCGCTGGAACGTTATCGTACCGACAACGACGTCGTCTTTCCGGCGTCGGCATGGATCTGGCGGGCCACCGCCAATCAAGGGGAGAGAGCATGATCGTCGTCCACCATCTCGAAAACAGCCGGTCGCAGCGGGTGCTGTGGATGCTGGAGGAACTCGGCCTCGACTATCGCATCGAACGCTATGAGCGCGACAGGAAGACGATGCTCGCGCCGCCCGAACTGAAACGCGTCCACCCGCTCGGCAAGTCACCGGTGATCGAGGATACCGACGGCGCGGGCACCCATGTCATCGCCGAAACCGGCGCGATCGTCGAATATCTGGTTGAAAAGGCGGACGGTCGCCTCGGCGCCCCCGCGCGCCGCGACGACGCACTCCGCTATCGCTTCTGGCTCCATTATGCCGAAGGATCGATGATGCCGCCGCTGCTGCTCAAGCTGGTGCTCGGCCGCATACCGTTGATGGGCAAGCCGGCGATGAAGCGCATCCAGCCGATGATTGACGTCCACCTCGACTATGTCGAATCGGAACTCGCCCGGCGGCCGTGGTTCGGCGGTGCCGACCTCACCGCCGCCGACGTCATGATGAGCTTCCCCCTGGAAGCGGCGCGCAGCCGTGCCGGCCTGGACGCTTCCCGCCCCGCGACGATCGCCTGGCTGGACAAGGTGCACGCCCGTCCGGCCTATCAGGCCGCCCTCGCCAGGGGCGGCCCCTATGCCTACGCCTGATGGCCGCCGCCGACCGGCTAGTGGCGGAAGCTGGTCGGTGCCGGTGGCTCCGGCACGTGCGCGGGTGCGTGCGCCGGCTCGATCTCGGCGGGTTCGCGCGGATCGAATCCGCCTTCCCATTTCGCCACCACCGCGCTCGCCACGGCATTGCCGATCACGTTGGTCGCGGTGCGGCCCATGTCGAGGAAATGGTCGATCGCCAGGATCAGCAGCAGCCCCGCCTCGGGTATGTCGAACACCGGCAGCACGGCGGCGATGACCACGAGGCTGGCGCGCGGCACCGCGGCGATGCCCTTGGACGAGATCATCAGGAACAGCAGCATCGCGATCTGCGTCCCCAGCGGCATGTCGATGCCATAGGCCTGGGCGATGAACACCGACGCGAACGTGACGTACATCATCGATCCGTCGAGGTTGAACGAATAACCGAGCGGCAACACGAAGCTGGCGATCTTGGGGGGCACGCCGAACCGGTCCAGCGCCTCCAGCATCCGTGGATAGGCGGCCTCGGACGATGCGGTCGTGAACGCGACCAGCAGCGGCTCGCGGATGTAGCGGATGAGGTCGCGGATACGGGGCCCGATGAACAGGAAGCCGAAGCCCAGCAGGACCGCCCACAGGATGAACAGCGCCAGGTAGAAGCTGCCCATGAAGAACGCGAGTTGCCCGATCACCCCTGCGCCGCGCTCGGCCAGCGTCGCGGTGACCGCGCAGAATACGGCGATGGGTGCAAAGCGCATCACATAGTCGGTGATCTGCAGCATGATCGCCACCAGCGCCTCCACGGCGCGGATCAGCGGCTTGGCGACGTCGCCGACCGCGGTGATCGCCACCCCGACGAAGATCGAAAAGACGACGATCTGCAGGATCTCGTTGGTCGCCATCGCCTCGACCATCGATGCGGGGACGATATGGGTGATGAACTTGGCGAGGCTGAACGCATCCGTCGACACGCCGGCATCGGCGCCGACCGGCGGCAGCGGCAGGTTGATGCCGACCCCCGGATGGATCGCGTTGACCAGGATCAGCCCCAGCCCCAGCGACAGCAGGCTGGCGCAGACGAACCAGCCGATCGCCTTCGCGCCAACCCGGCCCAGTGCCGCGGTATCGCCCATCTGCGCGATCCCGCTGACCAGCGTCGCGAACACCAGCGGCGCGATGATCATCTTGATGAGCCGCAGGAAGATCGTCGTGCCGATCGAGACATAGCCGGCGACGTCCTTCAGCCGCGCCGCCGCGGCGGGCGTGCCGTCGTCCAGCCAGCCGTGGATCGCCAACCCCGTGACGATGCCGAGCAGCAGGCCGATCACGATAAACACAGTCAGCCGTTTGGCCATTCATGCACTCCCGAAACTGCACGGCAGGGAAGGGGATTGCGGCCGTCGGGTCAAGCGCCCTATCGATCCGCGATGGTCGTCTCCCCCTCCCGCCGCACGCTGCTCGCCGGTTTAGCCGCGATCCCGCTGCTGTCCACTGGCGTGCTGCGCGCCGCCGAACCCGATCTGGCGGAACTGCACGATATCACGGCGGGCGCCATCCCGATCGGGGCGGACGAACGCGCCCGTCGCCTGTCCAGGGCGCAGGCGCTGATGCGGGCCAACGGCATGGGCGCGGTGCTGATCGAGCCCGGCTCCTCGATGACCTATTTCACCGGCATCCGATGGGGCCGCAGCGAACGCCCGACGCTAGCCATCCTCCCCCGGGACGGCCAGCCGCTGATCGTCACCCCGTTCTTCGAGGAACCATCCGTCCGCCAGTCGCTCGCCGTCCCGGCAGAGGTCCGCGTCTGGCAGGAGGACGGCAACGCGCTTGCCGTCGTCGCGGCGTGGCTGAAGGAACGGCGGCTCGATCGCGCGACGATCGGCATAGAGGAAACCACCCGCCTCTTCATACCGACCGATCTCGGCCGTTTCGCGCCTGATGCCAGGCAGGTCGTCGCCAATCCGGTCGTCCGTGGCTGCCGCATGATCAAGACGCCCGCCGAACTCGCGCTGATGCAGGTTGCGACCGACGTCACGATCGCGGCCTATCGCTGGCTCGCGCCGCGTATCGAAACCGGCATGACGGGGGGCGAGATCGGCGCGCTGATGAACGCGGCGACGCGCAGGCTCGGCGGCGACCCGGAATTCGCGCTCGCCCTGATCGGACCCGCCGCCGCGCTGCCGCACGGCAGCCGCGAGGTCCATCGCATCGCACCCGCCGAAATCCTGCTGATGGATTGCGGCTGCACCGTGCAGGGCTACCAGTCCGACGTGTCGCGCACCTGGGTGCCACAGGGCGCCGCCACAGTCGCGCAGCGCAAGGTGTGGAACGACGCCGCGCACGGACAGCAGGTCGCACTTGCGGCGGCGAAGATCGGCGCCACCGCCGGCAGCGTCGACGATGCGGTCCGCGCCTATTATACCGGGCTGGGCTATGGTCCCGACTACGCGCTGCCCGGCCTGTCGCATCGTACCGGCCATGGCATCGGCATGGACGGTCACGAACCCGTCAATCTCGTCCGCGGCGAGTTGACGCGGCTGACTGCGGGCATGTGCTTTTCCAACGAACCCGGCATCTACCTGCCCGGTCGCTTCGGCGTTCGGCTGGAGGATTGCTTCCACCTGACCGCCGACGGCCCGCGCTGGTTCAGCACGCCGCCCAGGTCGATCGACGCGCCGCTCGCATGAAGCAGTTGCTGCACGAGGAGGGCTACGCACGCTGGCCGCGGACATTGGACCGCGCGGCGCTCGCCGGGCTGGATCGGCTGTTTGCGCGACTGGCGGCGGACCGGCCAGGCGTCCGGATCGACGCGGCCGCGTGCAACGACCTTGCCGCGGTCCAAGACATCCGGCCGGATGTCGAGGCATTGCTGGGGCGATCGGCGCGTCCGGTTCGCGCGCTGCTGTTCGACAAGCGCGACGGCGCCAATTGGGCACTGGGCTGGCATCAGGATCGCACGATCGAGGTTGCCGAACGGATCGAGGTTCCGGGTTTCGGCCCGTGGACGTGCAAACAGGATCGGCTTCATGTCGCCCCGCCGATCGAACTGCTCGAACGCATGCTCACCGTGCGCATCCATCTCGATGCCGTGCCGCCCGACAATGCCCCGCTGCGGGTCGCGCCGGGGTCGCACCGGCTTGGCTGTATCGCGGAAGACACGATCGATGACGTGGTGGCGGCGTGCGGAGTTGCTACCTGCCTCGCCGATGTCGGCAGCGTCTGGTTCTACGCGACGCCGATCCTGCATGGATCGGCCCGCGCCGCGTCGGGTGGGCGCCGCCGCGTGCTTCAGCTCGAATTCGCTGCCGAGGATTTACCCGGCGGCCTTCGCTGGGCCGCGCAACGGCGCTTGAGGGTGGCGGAAGTCTCGCCTAAGCCGCTGACGCTATGACCTCGACCAACGACATCCGCCGCGGCTTTCTCGATTACTTCGCATCGCAGGGGCACACGATCGTGCCGTCCGCGCCGCTCGTGCCGCAGAACGATCCGACGCTGATGTTCGTCAACGCCGGCATGGTGCCGTTCAAGAACGTCTTTACCGGGCTGGAATCGCGCCCCTACGTCACCGCGACCAGCAGTCAGAAGTCGGTCCGCGCGGGCGGCAAGCATAACGACCTCGACAACGTCGGCTATACCGCGCGCCACCACACCTTCTTCGAGATGCTGGGCAACTTCTCGTTCGGCGACTATTTCAAGGAACAGGCGATCCATCATGCCTGGACCTTGCTGACCGATGTCTGGGGCATCGCGGCGGACAAGCTGACCGCCACCGTCTATCACACCGACGACGAGGCTTATGCCCTCTGGACCAAATACCTGCCGGCGGAGCGGATCATCCGCATCGCCACCAAGGATAATTTCTGGGCCATGGGCGACAGCGGTCCATGCGGGCCATGCTCGGAAATCTTCTACGACCACGGCGCTCATATTCCCGGCGGCCCTCCCGGCAGTCCGGACGAGGATGGCGACCGCTTCGTTGAGATCTGGAACCTCGTGTTCATGCAATATGAGCAGGACGCCAATGAGATCGTCGGCGAACTGCCTAAGAAGTCGATCGACACGGGCATGGGGCTGGAGCGGATCGCCGCAGTGCTTCAGGGCGTCCACGACAATTACGACACCGACACGTTCAAGGCGCTGATCGCCGCATCGACATCGTTGACCGGCACCGATGCGGACGGGCCGCACAAGGCATCGCATCGCGTTATCGCCGATCATTTGCGCTCGTCCTGCTTCCTGATCGCCGATGGCGTGCTGCCGGCGAGCGAGGGACGGGGATACGTCCTGCGGCGGATCATGCGCCGGGCCATGCGGCACGCGCACCTGCTCGGCGCGAAGGAGCCGTTGATGTACCGGCTCGTCCCGGCGCTGGTCGCGGAAATGGGCGCCGCCTACCCGGAACTGGTGCGCGCGCAGCCGCTGATCGAGGCGACGCTGCGTCAGGAGGAAACGCAGTTCCGCAAGACGCTCGACAAGGGGCTGAAGCTGCTCGACGAAGCCACCGCCGGCATGGCCGATGGCGCGACGCTCGCTGGTGAGACCGCCTTCCGGCTCTACGATACGTTTGGCTTCCCCTACGACCTTACCGAGGATGCGTTGCGCGAACGCGGGCTGACCGTCGATCGCGCCGGCTTTGATGCTGCGATGGCCGAACAGAAGCGCGCGGCGCGTGCGGCCTGGAAGGGATCGGGCGCGAAAGCCTCCGATGACGTGTGGTTCGACATCGCAGAGGAAACGGGTTCGACCGAATTCATCGGCTATGCCGCCGATGCCGGTGAGGGCGAGGTCGTCGCGCTGGTCAGGGACGGCGCGCGCGTGGAACGGGCGAACGCCGGCGATACGGTGGCGATCATCGTCAACCAGACGCCATTCTATGGTGAAAGCGGCGGTCAGGTCGGCGACACGGGGACGATCTCGACTGATGCTGGCCTGCGCGCCCATGTGGGGGAAACCTCGAAGCAGCTCGGCCGTATCTTCGTGCATCATGCGACCATCGAGAGCGGCGGCGTTACCGTCGGCGACGCGGTGCGGCTGCAGATCGACGTTGCCCGACGCGCGCGGATCCGTGCCAACCATTCCGCCACGCACCTGTTGCACGAAGCGCTCCGGCAGCGGCTCGGGACCCATGTCGCGCAGAAGGGGTCGCTAGTCGCGCCCGAACGGCTGCGCTTCGACGTCTCGCATCCGGTCTCGATGAGCGCACTGGAACTTGCCGACGCCGAGGCGGCGGTGAACGCCCAGATTCGCGGCAACGGCAGCGTGACAACGCGCCTGATGACTCCGGACGAGGCGATCGCAGAGGGTGCGATGGCGCTGTTCGGCGAGAAATACGGCGACGAAGTGCGCGTTGTGTCGATGGGGACTGAGGACGGCGGCAAGACCTATTCGGTTGAGCTCTGCGGCGGCACCCACGTCAACGCGCTGGGCGACATCGGCCTGTTCAAGGTCGTGGGCGAAGGCGCGGTATCCTCCGGCGTCCGCCGGGTCGAGGCGCTGACCGGCGAGGCCGCACGCGCCTATCTGATCGGGCGTGACGAACGCTTGCGCGAGGCCGCAACCGCACTGAAGACCACGCCCGATGAGGTGCCTGCACGCGTCGCCGCGTTGCTCGAAGACCGCCGCCGGCTTGAGCGCGAACTGGCCGATGCCAAAAAGGCGCTCGCCCTGGGCGGTGGCAGCGGCGGGGTAGCCAGCGGTCCTGAACAGGTCGGCGGCGTCGCGTTCATCGGCCAGGTGCTCGATGGATTCGAGGCGAAGGGACTTCGTGGTGCGGTGGACGACGCGAAGCAGCGTCTGACGGGATCGGGAGTCGCGGTCATGGTCGCGGTCAACGACGGCCGCGCATCGATCGCGGTCGGCGTTACAGACGACCTCGTCGGCCGGATCAGCGCGGTCGACCTGCTGCGCCGCGCGGTGACCGTGCTTGGCGGGCAGGGCGGCGGCGGCCGTCCCGACATGGCGCAGGGGGGCGGTCCCGACGGCACCAAAGCCACGGAGGCGCTGGACGCGATCCGCAGCGCCTTGGCGGAGCAGCCACAGACAGCGTGATGGCGTTTCAGGTGACCGGTTTCAGTGATCAACTAGATTACCCGACCGCTGGTCGGCGTTAGCTGACTGGTCGATCAAACCGTGACGACCTGCACCTGATACGACAACGGGGAGGGCATTCGCCCTCCCCGTCACCGCGTTCAAACCACGTTTACTTGGTCGGCGCGGCAGCGCTCGCGCTGGTACCGGCGGTAGCCGCTGCCAGCTGATCGGCGGTAATTCCGACGATCACCTTGCCGCTGGCATCGGCGCTGAAGCCCGCGATCGGAAGCTTCACGTCACCCTTCGCGGTCGTGACCGTAACGAACTGGGCGTCAGCCGACTTGATCGTGCCAAGCGATGCACCTTGCAGGCCACTGACCGCGGTACCGGGGGTCAGTTTCGCCTTCACCGCCGCCTGTGCCTGCGCCTGCGAACTCGCAACCGCGGCATCGAGATCGGTCTTGGTCATCGCCATTGCGAACCCCTTGTCGGTCTTGCCGATCGAGGCGGGCGGCACCGGAACCTGTGCTGTGCCGGTGTTGAGGATCACCGCCTGGGGCGTGATGCTGGCGACGGTGCCGAGGGCTACACCGGCGCTGTCGTAGATCGTCGCACCGACCGTCGGTGCGGCTGCGGTGGCAGAGGTGGCAGGCGCCGCGGCGCCGGGGGCAGGCTGGGCTTGCTGTGCCAGAGCCGCGGCGGGCACCATCATCAGGCTGCCGATCGTCAGGGCTAGGGTACGCATGGGGATTCTCCATCTTCTGTCGTTGTGACAGGGTAACGATGGTCGGTCCGATGCGGTTCCGCCCGCCTTGATCGGCGAGCGGAGGTGCCTGCGGGATCAGCCGGTTACCGGCAAACGGATGATCCCGTCTTCGCCACGGCTCATCGGCGCATAGGCGATCACCGTCTCGAGCAGCAGCGGCCCGTACAGATGCGGAAAAAGCTGGCCGCCGCGTGATTCTTCCCACTTCAACGATGCGCCGAAGCTGCCCAGATCAACGGCGACGACATGCAAATCGCTTTGGCCGGCGAAATGCTTGTCGACCGTTTCTGTTAACTGCGCGGCGGTCGACATATGGATATACCCATCCTGCAGGTCGATGGCCGCACCGGCGAAGCGACCGTCGCGCTCCAGCGCCGCCATCTGATCCGCGGTCAACACCTTATAGGCCGTGGTCGGCAGATCGCTCATGCATCCTCCTCGCCGCCGTCGTCGCTGTCATCGACCGCCTCGTCCATCGTGTGCGGCCCCGTGCCGTCGTCCACCGTCAGCTGGCCTTCGGCCGGCGCGGCAGGCGCATCGCTCAATTCCTCGGCAACCAGTGCCTCGGCGTCGTTTTCGGGATCTTCCTCCTCGTCGATGCGAGCGGCGGAGACGACATGCTCGTCCTTGGCCACGCTGAACAGCGTAACACCCTGCGTGTTCCGCCCGGTGACGCGAACGTCGCCAACCGACATGCGGATCAGCTTCGCCTGATCGGTGACCAGCATCAGCTGCTCGCCCGAATGCGCCGGGAAGCTCGCCACTACCGGGCCGTTGCGGCCGGCAGAGACGATGTTGGTGATGCCCTGGCCACCGCGGTTCGTGCGCCGATACTCATACGCCGAGGTACGCTTGCCGAAGCCATTCTGGGTGACGGTCAGAATGAATTCCTCCGCCGCCTCGAATTCGGCCATGCGATCCGGCGACAGCGCTATCTCGCGCTCGCCCTCCTTCCACGGGGCGGCTTTCAGATAGGCATCGCGCTCATCCGTAGTCGCCGCAAACCCGCGCAGGATCGACAGGCTGATGACCTCGTCGTCGCCGATCAGGCTGACGCCGCGTACGCCGGTGGACGTGCGGCTCTGGAATTCGCGCACGTCGGTCGCGGCGAAGCGGATCGCCTTGCCGTTGCGCGTTGCCAGCAGGACGTCGTCCGTCTCGGTCAGCACCGCGACGCCGATCAGCTTGTCGTTACTGCCTTCATCGAAGCGCATCGCCAGCTTGCCGTTGGTCGGAATGTTGGCGAAGGCGTCCATCGCGTTGCGCCGGACCGTCCCGTTGGCGGTCGCGAACATCACGTGCAGGTCGCCCCAGCGGGTTTCGTCCTCGGGCAATGGCAGGACGGTTGAGATCGTTTCTCCCTCGGCGAGCGGCAGCAGGTTGATCATCGGTCGGCCGCGCGTAGCCGGGCCGCCTTCGGGCAGGCGCCATACCTTCTTGCGATAGACCTTGCCGTGGTTGCTGAAGAACAGCACCGGCGTGTGGGTCGATGTGACGAAGAGCGAGGTGATCGCATCCTCCTCCTTCGTCGCCATGCCGGCGCGGCCCTTGCCGCCGCGCTTCTGCGCTCGAAAGGCGTCGAGCGGGGTCCGCTTGATATAGCCCTGCACGGTGACGGTGACCACCATCTCCTCGCGCTCGATCAGGTCCTCGTCGTCGATCCCGTCCGCGGCAGCGGCGATCTCGGTCCGGCGCGGCGTCGCGAAGATTGAGCGGACGTCGACCAGCTCCTCGCGCATCACCTCATACAGGCGGACGCGATTGCCGAGGATCTCCAGCAGGGCGGCGATCGAATCGGCCAGCCCCTTCAATTCCTCGCCGATCTCGTCGCGGCCCAGCGCGGTCAGGCGATGCAGGCGCAGATCGAGGATTGCGCGGACCTGCGTATCGGACAGCTTGTACCCGTCGCCGACCTGCGTGCCCTCGACGGCCTCGACCAAACTGAGATAGGGGGCGATCTCGGCGATCGGCCATTCGCGCGCCAGCAGTGCGGCGCGCGCTTCGGCCGGGCTGCCCGATCCACGGATGATCCGGACCACTTCGTCGAGGTTGGTGACCGCGATCACCAACCCCAGCAAGATGTGCGCCCGGTCCCGTGCCTTGTTCAGCTCGAACTTCGACCGGCGCGTGATGACCTGTTCGCGGAACTGGACGAACGCCTGGATGATGTCCTTGAGGTTCAACGTTTCCGGTCGGCCACCGCGGATGGCGAGCATGTTGGCGGGGAACGACCCCTGCGCGGGCGTGTGCCGCCACAATTGGTTCAGCACCACTTCCGGCGTCGCATCGCGCTTCAGGTCGATGACGATGCGCACGCCCTCGCGGTTCGATTCGTCGCGAATGTCGCTGACGCCCTCGATCCGTTTGTCCTTCGCAGCTTCCGCGATCTTCTCGACCAGCGCGTTCTTCCCCTGTTGAAAGGGGATGGCGGTCAGTACGATCGAGCGCCGATCGCCGCGGCTTTCCTCGACAATGTGGCGCGAGCGCACGATGATCGATCCACGCCCGGTGTGGTACGCGGATCGCGCGCCGGCCTTGCCGAGGATGATCGCGCCGGTCGGAAAGTCCGGCCCCGGTACGATCTCGATCAGCTCGTCGATCGTGATCGCCTGATTGTCGATATAGGCGAGGCAGGCGTCGACCACTTCGCCCAGGTTGTGCGGCGGGATGTTGGTCGCCATGCCGACCGCGATGCCGCCCGCGCCGTTGACCAGCAGATTGGGGAAGCGCGCCGGCAGCACCTGCGGCTCGCGCTCGCTGGCATCGTAGTTCGGCTGGAAATCGACGGTGTCCTTGTCGAGATCCTCCATCAGGTAATTGGCGGCACGGGCGAGGCGCGCCTCGGTATAGCGCATCGCGGCGGGCGGATCGGGGTCCATCGAGCCGAAGTTGCCCTGGCCGTCGATCAGCGGCAGCCGCATCGACCAATCCTGCGTCATCCGTGCCAGGGCGTCGTAGATCGCGGTGTCGCCGTGCGGGTGGTATTTACCGATCACGTCACCGACGATGCGGGCGGATTTGCGGTAGGGCCGGTTGAACAGGAACCCGTTCTCCTGCGCGGAGAACAGGATGCGGCGATGCACCGGCTTCAACCCGTCGCGCACGTCGGGCAGCGCCCGCGCGACTATCACGCTCATCGCATAGTCGAGATAGCTCGACTTCATCTCGTCGACGATGGAGATCGTCGAAATGCCGTCGTGATGGGAGGGGGGTTCGGCGAGTGTGGTCTCGTCGGCCAAGGCAATACGCTTTCGGATTGTTACAGATGTGTGCCGAACATGTAGGCACGTCCGCACCGAAAGTCACGCGCGCGTACGCACCTACGCGTACGCGCGCGGATCGCTCACCGAGGTGAGCGGAGCCTCACTTCTTGCAGGCGGCCTTGTTGGCGTTGCCGGCCTTGCCGCAATCGTAGGTCATGGTCTTGCCGGTGCTGGTCTTCACGGTGACCATCCGCCCCTTTGCGGCGGTCGTCGTCTTGGTCGTCGTGTGCGTCGCGACGGTCGGCTTGCCGACCATGGGCTTGGTGGTCGTGGTGGTGCGGCTGGTCGCCGTCGTCTTGGCGGCGGTGGTCTGGCCGCCCGTGGCGAGGGCGGCGGAACCGCAGCACGGCGAGGCTGCGGCGAGCAGGGCGAAGGGCAGGGACTTGATCATGGCATCATCTCCACCGGCGGACGCGGGGGAGCCCGCGTCGTCGTGATGGCACGATGCGCGCGGTCGATTGACGCCGACGTGGCCGGATCATGACGTTTCTGTCATCTTGATCCACGCCGCCGGCGATCAGGGCGCGACCTCGTTTCCTTCGAAATCGAACAGCTTGCCGCTGTCCGGCACCTTCAATCCGTCGAGTACGTCGAGCAGCTGCGATGCGGCGCGATCGGGGGTGAACAGCGTGCCCGGCCGGACGTTGCCCTGGAATGGCTTGGACAAGGCGGTGTCCACCGTGCCGGGGTGCAGACCGACGACGATGGACCGGTCGTTACGCCGTTTCTCCTCGATGCTCAGAGTCCGCACCAGCTGGTTGAGCGCCGCCTTTGCCATGCGATAGCCATACCAGCCGCCCAACCGATTGTCCGAGATGCTGCCGATCCGTGCAGACAGGACCGCAAAAACGGTCCGCCCCTGCTTCGGCATCAGCGGCAGCAGATGCTTGGCGACCAGTGCCGGTCCGACCGCATTCACCGCCATCGTCTTCGCCAGCCATGCCCCGTCCAGTTCGCGATAGCTCTTCTCGGGCAGACGATCTCCATCGTGCAGCAGGCCGGTCGCCACGATCACGAGCGCGGGCGGGGGGCCGGCTGCGATCCGTGCCGCTGCGGCCGCGACGCTCGCTTCATCCTCGATATCGATCGGCGTCTCGCCGGATCGCGACAGCGCGTGCACCACCGCATGTGCGCCCTCATCCGCGATCGCATCGCGCAAGGCCGCACCGATCCCGCCGGATGCGCCGATGACGACCGCGCTCGCACCGCCTGCGCTCATCGTGCGAACCGCCACTGATCGTCGCTACTGGCATCGGCATCATAGGCGTAGCCGGCGCTGTCGAAGCTTTTCATCGCCTCGATGTCGGTGATGCGATGCTCGATCATATAGCGGGCCATCAATCCGCGCGCTTTCTTGGCATGAAAGCTGACGAAGCGTTCGCCATCGCGGAAATCGACGCTGACGACGCGGACGCCCGCCGGCAACTGCCCATCGACGGCAGCCCAATATTCCTGGCTGGCGAGGTTCAGCACCACGCCCGATCCATCCTGTGCCACGTCGGCGGCCAGCACCTTGGCGATCCGGTCGCCCCACCAATCGGTCAATTTCTTGCGGCGCGGCGCCCAGCGCGTGCCCATTTCCAGTCGATAGGGGCGCATCAGGTCGAGCGGGCGCAACAGGCCATACAGCCCCGACAGCATCCGCAGATGATCCTGCGCGAACGGCAATGCCTCGGATTCCAGGCTGCCGGCGTCCAGCCCTGTATAGACATCGCCATCGAAGGCGAACATCGCCGGCCGCTCAGGCGCATCGGCGAAGTCGCGAAACCGGTCGGCATTCAGCTTCGCCAACGCGGGCGAGATATGCATCAGCTCCGACAGCTTCTTCTGGGTCAGGTGCGCCGCGGCTGCGGCGAGTGTCTTCGCCTCCGCCGCGAAATGCGGCGTCGTCGGCGACATTGCGGGCAGCGGCGTCTCGTAATCGAGCGTCTTGGCGGGGGAGATAACGGCGATCATCGTCGCTGCCGGTAGCCGCCATGGCGACCGCGTTCAATCGTGGTTCAGCGGTCGCCGTTCAGGGAAATCGTTCGATTGCCCCAGCTTGAACGGCCCGCGGCGGACCGTTAGAGGCCTGCGAACGTTAGCGGCAGCGATGCCCCACTTGTTGGAGAGAGAGTTAGCATGAAGACCCTGTCGAAGCTCGCGCTTGCCGCGGTGCTGGCCGCCGGCGTGAGCGGCCTTGCGATCGTCGCGCCCGCGGCCGCCAAGGACAAGAAGGAAGAGCAGGCTGCACCCGGCTTCAAGCTGAGCAAGCCGGTTCAGGCGATCGCCTTCCAGGCGCAGGATGCCATCAAGCAGCGCAACCCCGCCGTCGCGGAGCCGCTCGTTGTCCAGATCGAAGCCGCGGCGACGACGGATGACGACAAATATATCGCCGCCGCCCTCCGCTACGACCTCGAGAACACGAAGCTCGCGATGGCGCAGACCGCCAATCCCAAGGCGCCGATCGACGAAACCGTATTGGCCAAGCCGCTCGATGCCCTCCTCGCGGCCAAGTCGACGCCGGCGGCCGATCGCGGCAAATACCTGTTCCGCCGTGGCCAGCTCGCCTACAACAGCGGTCAGTATCCGGTCGCGACGCAGTATTTCAACCAGGCGAAGACCGCCGGCTACAGCAGCCCGGATTTCGATCTTCAGCTGGCGAAGGTGAAGGTTCAGGCCGGCGACACCGCCGGTGGCTTGGCCGACCTCGACCGCTATATCACGGCGCAGAAGGCGGCAGGTCAGCCGGTCCCGGAATCCTACTATCGCTTCGGTATCGCGACCGCCAACGGCAAGAAGATGGCGCCGGAAACGCTCGCCTGGATGCAGAAGTACGTCGCAGCCTATCCGAACGCCAAGGTCTGGCGTGACGTGATCCTGCAATATGCCTTTGCGCAGAACAGCTTGGCGGCTCCGGACAAGGCGCAGAATGTCGATCTGTACCGGTTGATGCGCGCGGTCGGCGCGATGCCAGACCAGGCGATGTACGAGGATTACGCCAAGAGCGTCTACGATCGCGGCAATCCGTACGAGGCGGCTGCGGTGCTGAAGGAAGGGATGGCGTCCGGCAAGATTCCGGCGTCGAGCACCTTCTCCAAGGGGCTGTTGACCGCCGCGAATACCGCGATCAAGGCGGAAGGCTCGCTGGCGACCAGTGAAAAGCAGGCGATGGCGGCGAAGGACGGCAAGATCGCCGCGTCGACCGGCGATGCCTATCTCGGCCAGAACAACTACGCCAAGGCAGTCGAACTGTATCGTACCGCGCTGACCAAGGGCGGCGTCGACGCGAATGAAGTGAATACCAGGCTCGGCATCGCGCTGGCGCGCTCGGGTGACAAGGCGGGTGCGCAGGCTGCCTTCGGGGCGGTGACCGGCAATCCGCGGGCAGGTATCGCGGCGCTGTGGACGACCTGGACGCAGGTGGGTTCGTCGCCGGCGTCGACCGCCGCACCGGCGGCATAAAACCGATCAATCGATCATGGGGCGGTTCCGCGAGGAGCCGCCCTTTTTCTTTGCCGTCAGTCGATGATGACGGGGATGCCGGACGTAGACTTGGCGGTGCGGATCGTCAGCGACGTTTTGACGCTCGCGACATTGGGCGCCGGCGTCAGGTGCGTCGTGAGAATTTCCTGAAAGCTCTTCAGATCGCTGGCAACGATCTTGAGGATGAAGTCGATTTCGCCGTTTAGCATGTGGCATTCGCGAATCTCGGGAATGTCGGCGACATGCGCTTCGAATGCGGTCAGATCGTGTTCGGCCTGGCTCCGCAGCGACACCATTGCGAACACCGTGATCGGAAAGCCGAGGCTGGCGGGATCGAGATCCGCGTGATAGCCGCGGATGACGCCGGCTTCCTCCAGCGCACGTACGCGGCGCAGGCAGGGCGGGGCGGTCAGCCCGACACGTTCGGCCAGCTCGACATTGGTCATCCGCCCGTCCTGCTGCAGGTGAGCCAGAATTTGACGATCGATCCGATCGAAGGACATTGCGTACGAAACTCCGAAAACAGGCCGGTTGGCGGCGGCGCAACTCTCTAATCATAATAAAATTGCGGCGCAACGCAATTGTCCCACTATGCGACGCGCCGATCCTCTCCGCAAATGAGCGGTTTCCACGATGAGTCACCCTCGATAAGGACGGTCGAGGCTTATCGTCGGATAAGCCCGATGCGGGAGTTGACGTGCGTTTCGACGACAGCCTGAAAACCGTGCTTTCGGCGGACATGGAGAGCGGCTTCGGCGCGCAATCCGCATGGCGTCAACTGATCGACCTGATGGGTCGCGGTCGTATCCCACCCGACGAACCCTCGCTCGCCCGCCTTCGTCTGTTACGGCAGGCGGTGCCGGTCGCGGTACGGTCGGCCAGCGCGCGCGCGCTGGCGTTCACGAGCCCGCCGGCGTCGCTCATCGCCTTTTTCGCGGAGGATGAAATCCTTGTCTCCGCGCCGGTGCTGCGCACGGCGTGCATCGATGACGATGCGTGGTTGGCCATATTGCCGCGCCTGGACCCGCATGGCCGCGCCCTGTTGCGCCACCGCCGCGACTTGCCGGCGGCCGTCAGCCGTGGGCTGGAAAGCTTCGGTCCTGCCGATTTCGTCCTGCCCTACGATCCGCCGATCGCCGCCAACGATCCAGTCGTGAGTACGCCGGTGACCGATGTGCCGCCGGCCCCGGACCTCGGCTCGGCTCCTGATCCCGTGATCGCTTCGCCGCCATTGCCGGCGCATTCGCCCGTGCCCGTCGCGCCACCCGAACCGCGCCCCGTTGCCAACGGCGGATTCCAGATCGCCGACCTCGTGGCGCGGATCGATGCGTTCCAGCGGCAGCGTGAGCCCGCAATCCCGTTGGCGAACGACATGGCCGAGCCGGATGGCGAGGTGACGAGCTTCCGCTTCGACACCGACAGCAAGGGGGTGATCTGCGCGGTCGACGGCGTGTCGCGCGGCGCGCTCATCGGCGCATCGCTCGCTTACGGTGCACCCCAGGGCGACGTCCGGATCGACGCCGTCATCAACGGTGCGCTCCGGCAGCGTCAGCGCTTCGCCGATGCACGCCTGGACGTCGACGGGCGATCCGACGCCGCAGGAACGTGGCGCGTCACCGGCATGCCGCAGTTCGACACGGCGACGGGCCGATTCACCGGCTATTCCGCGATCGCCCGCCGTCCGCGCAGCGACGAGGATGTCAGTCGCGCACCACGCCGCGCGGCATCGGATTTGCTGCGGCAACTGGTCCACGAGCTGCGAACCCCGACCAACGCCATCGCCGGTTTCGCCGAATTGATCGAGGCGCAACTGCTCGGGCCCGTGTCGTCGGTATACCGCCAGCATGCGATGACGATCCGTGACTCTGCGACCAGCCTGCTCGGCGCGATCGAGGATCTCGACACCGCAGCACGGATAGAGGGGAAGGCGCTGGACCTGCGCGCCGGCTCCGTGGCGATCGAGCCGATGCTGGTCCGCATCGCGCAGGATCTCGAGCCGCTTGCCACCTTGCGGGGAACCGCGCTCGATATCCACCCGATGGGCGATCATGCCGCACTGGCCGACGACCGCGCGTTGGAGCGTCTGCTGTCGCGCCTGCTGGCCGCCCTTACCGCGGCCGCCGTCGCAGGCGAAAGGATCGACATTGCGGAGGCTCCCGCACCCGACGGACAGGTCGCGCTCTGTTTCGCTCGTCCGCAATCGCTCGGCACCGCCGAGGAGAATGTGTTGCTCAGCATCGATGGCGACACGCCCGATCCCAGCGAAGCGGAGGGCGGCGCGCCGTTGCTCGGTACGGGATTCGCCCTCCGCCTCGCGCGCAACCTCGCTCGTGAACTGGGCGGAGAGTTGATCTTCGGCGAGCACCTCTTGACGCTGCGGCTACCCGCCGCGTCGAATGTTGCGGTGGGGCAGGCAATCAACTGACCGTGGCGGACGGCGTCGTCTCGCCATATCGGCCGCCGCGCCCCGCACCGGGCGACGTCATCGCGTGGCCCGCGACGTTCGGCGACCGGTTCATCGTCTTCGTCGATGTCGAGGAGGAGTTCGACTGGTCGGCGCCGCGTGACCGGCGGCACCGCGCGGTCACTGCGATGCGCGCCTTTCCCGCGGCCCACCGGCGTTTCGCCGAACGCGGCATCGGGCTCGCCTGCATGGTGGATCATCCGGTGGCCAGCGACGCTGCCGCCGTGGACATTCTGAACACGGTCGTGGCGGACGGGCGATCCTCGATAGGTGCGCAGCTCCATCCATGGGTGAACCCGCCCTACGCACCGCTCCAGCCCGGCGACAGCTATGCCGGCAATTTGCCGATCGCCTTGGAAGCAGCGAAACTCGATACGCTGACCGATCTGTTGCACGAGGCATTCGGCCGGCGTCCCCTGGCCTATCGCGCCGGTCGCTATGGCATCGGGCCTGCGACCACGGCATTGCTCGCCGAGCGTGGCTATCGCATCGATGCCTCGGTTCGGGCACGCTATGATTATCGCGGCGATGGCGGTCCGGACTTTTCAGCCATCGGCAGCGCCGCCTACCGCTGGGACTCGCTGGTCGAGATACCGCTCACGACCGTCTTCACCGGCAGGCTGCGCGCTCTCGGTCCGGCCCTCCATCCGCTTCTCGGTCGGCTCCCCTTCGGCCACGGGCTGGGCGCGGGGACGGGCCTGTTGCAACGCGTCGCCCTGACGCCGGAGGACATGCCGATCGACGATGCACTGGAAGCGGTGCGCAGCGCCTTGGGGGAGGGGCAGCAACGTTTGCTAAGTTTCTCGTTCCACTCACCGTCGCTGGCATCCGGACACACGCCTTACGTGCGCGATGCTGCCGACCTCGCCCGGTTCTGGACATGGTGGGACCGGATGCTGGATTGTCTGGATCGCCTGAACGCGATGCCGACAACGCTCGATGAACTCATCGCAGCCGCGGCGCACATTACAGATGCCTGAACCCATGGCGGGGTCGCCAAACCTATCATATAGTTCACGAGTAATGGCCCTGGCGGCGTGCGGTCGAACTGCGCATCAGCAATAACGGATGGGCGGCGTCGGCGTGTTCGAAGATGGCTCAAGTGTCTGGAGATACTATATTTGCACCATCACATCCGGCTGGACGCATGTCGGGCCACTGCTGACTTAAAACTGCAATCTAAGGCGATGGTAAGTCACCAAAAATTCTGGTTGTCTTTTATGAGAATCATGCCATTGGTGACGCTCACTTTATGAGGGGGAACCACCATGGTTGCCAAGTACCTGATGGCCGCAGCTGCAGCCACTCTCGCCGTGGCGCCCGCCGCGGCTGCTCCTGCGAATCCTGCTGCCAGCCTGTCGGTTGCCAAGTCGGTCCGCACCGGTTCGGCTTCGAAGAAGCAGAACGAACTCGCTGGTGGTGGCATCATCATCGCGCTGGTCGCAGCCGCTGCGGTCGTTGCCGGCATCGTGATCGTTGCCGACGACGACAGCGACAGCAACTAACAGCAGTCGGCGTACGGCTGAGTTCCCAAGACGCAGGCCATATGCTGAAATGCTAAAGACAAGGGGAGCTTCGGCTCCCCTTGTTGATTCTGGCCTTGTTGATTCTGGCGCCGTTGTATCTCGCTGACCAATGCCGCCGGCAGGAAACGGCAGAGTAGACGCCGCCGCCGACTATCCGATGTCAGGGCAGGTGCCCCGGCGCGGCATCGGCAACCCCTTGTTGATCGGCCGCCAATATCGTCGATCGTGCTGCGGCGGCGAAATGCGCGACCGCGACCGCGATCGCAATCACGACGCGGCGGGTGGGCGAAAATAGCCGATCATATGCGCCGCGTAATCGGCCTTTCCCAGCTCGATACCTTCAGCGCGCAGGATCGCATACGCGGTCACCACGTGAAAATAGAATTGCGGCAGTGCCCAGTCGCGCGCGTATTGCTCTGCCGTCAGGTCCAGGGTCATCCCGTTCGGTAGAGCATGAGCGATCGGGGCGGAGGATTCGATCGCGATTGCGCCCACTGTGGCCTCCACCACCGCCAACGTCTCCGCAATCCGGGCTTGCGCGTCTGCAAGCGTACCGGGCCGGTCACCCGCATTGCGCCCCTCATCGAGCAGCGTTTGCAGTGCCGGAGGAAAATCCTGCTCCGCCAGCCGAAATACCCCCTCCTGCGCCTGCCGGCATGCGAAACGAATCTGGGTGGCGAGAGGAAACATATCCGGTGCAAGCCGCGATGCCAGCAGCGCATCGGCTTCATCCGCCGGCCGCTGCGCTGCGGCCTTGTCGAGCCACTTCGACAGCGCACCCAGCATCTGGACGTAAGTCGGCACCACGAGATCTGATGGCGTCATAAGAGGTGGCTTTCCTTGGCTTTTCGATGACGGAGCCAAGCTCGTGCGTGCGCTGCGGTCAAGCGGATTAGCAGGCGATCACCGGCGTTACGCCACGAGGGATCGCGATGACGGCGGCGCCACCCGCCCGACGCATCGCCGGCGCCATCGAAACCCGGCAAGGGCGCTGCCGCTGCGACACCTGTTGCACCGCTCCCCCGGGCGGACGAACCCCGCGATCGGGCGTCCGGCGGATGCGTACCCGATCCGAAACCTCGACCGACGCAGTGATCGAATACGATCCGGCACTGCAAATTGCTGTCGTTCCTGCTAGCGCTTCGTCATGCTCAAGACTCGAATGAAGCGACTGTCGGCCGAAACCGAGCGTGCGCTCGATCGCCTCGCCGCCGTGGAGGCGTCCGTAGCGGCGCTCGGCGATGACGATCTGCTCGACTTTGCCGACATTTTCGCCGCCGGCGAACCGACGCCGCTTCGCACGATGGCCGAAACCGAGATGCGACGCCGCAACCTCAGTCTGTGAAACGGATTCCCTCCCGCTTCCGTCGCCTCGACGCTGCGCTCGCCGATCTGCCCGTCGAGGAGCCGATGCTGCTCACCGAGTTGGATGGCTTCCTCACCGGCCTCGTCGTCTGTCCCGAAGCGGTTCCAGCCGATGAATGGATGACCATCGTCTGGGGGGCGGACGTCGATGGCGTCCCGCCATTCGACGATCCGCTCGATGTGCAATGGTTCACCAAGGCGGTGGCGGCGCGTCGCTATGAGGTCTCGCGCGACCTCGCGCGTGGCAGGCTTCAGCCGATTTTCGACATCGCCGAGCGCGATGGCGAGGTCCTGTGGGAATATTGGGTGGACGGCTTCGCCGAGGCGATCGCGCTGCGCCCGACGGCCTGGGACGCATTGGCCACCGATCCCGATTGGGCCGCGTCGTGGCATCACCTCGGCACGCTGATCGCGATCGCACACGAGGAGAGCGGGCTGGACAGCATCGCGATCAACGCCATGCAGGACCGTGTCGCGGACGATCTGCCCGATATCGTACAGCGCCTCTATGCAGCGCGTGCACGAATCGTCGGGTCTTTGCCCGCGGTAACGCCAGCGTCGGCTTTAAAGGTCGGTCGTAACGACCCGTGTCCCTGCGGCTCGGCGAAAAAACACAAGCACTGCTGCGGCTGATCCGGTTCCGGGTGGCATCGGTCATACCGATGCACCGGTGGCGGCGGAAGGTGAATGCAACGCCAATGCTTACGGTTCTGCTCCGGAACAGCCGAAACCCGCGAATGTCAACGCTGACTGAATCATGGTCGGGGAGACAGGATTCGAACCTGCGACCCCCTGGTCCCAAACCAGGTGCGCTACCAGCCTGCGCCACTCCCCGACATGTCGGCGGTTGTCGGTGCGGACGCGGCAGGCGCGTCGGCGAACGACCGCGGACGAGAGGGCAGTAGATCGCCCGGACCGATCTGGCAAGCCGTGCAATGCGTCGGGGCGTCGCGACCAGGATCGATCGTCCGGATGTCGCGCGACTGCCCGAACGGCAGCGGATCATGTCGTGATCGCACGTCCACAGCGCGCCACACCTATCGATCGGGCATTCTGCGATAAGGCTGCTCGCGCGTCGATCGACACGCCGCAACATACGTGGTGGGCCCGGCAGGACTCGAACCCGCAACCTAGCCGTTATGAGCGGCCAGCTCTAACCATTGAGCTACAGGCCCCACACGCGACCCGTGCGCTAGCGCACCCGTCGTCAAAGAAAAAGCCGTGCGCCGCGCTCGCGCATAGAAAAAGGGGCGCTTCCCGTGTGGAAAACGCCCCTTTTCGGATCGTGCGACAGCATGACCGGCGCGCCGGGCGAAACCCGGCGCAGCGCGATTACATGTTGTCGGCCTTCTCCTCGGCTGCATCGCGAACGTTGTCCGCTGCCGAGTTGATGTTGTCCGCAGCGTTCTCGAGCACGGCTTCAGCCGACGCGTTCGAGGTGTTGTCGGCCAGCGCGTCCATGTTATCCGCCTGCATTTCCATGTTGTCCGCCAGCATGTCCGCGTTGTTCTCAACGGCGGCAGCTTCAGGCGACTTCGAGCAGGCAGCGACGGACATCAGGCCGGCGGCAGCGAGAACGAAAGCGATCTTCTTCATTCGAATGCTCCCAAGCAAAGCAAAAATCGCGGCCGGCCCGATCGCCGTCGCGAGACAGCCCAAATACCGCACGACTTCCCCCGGTCAATCACCAAATTCATCTGACGGTCATGTCCCGGCCTGCTTGCGACCACATTGGCGCTCCTAACGCCGGGGTGTCACCGGCCCGATATCCTCCGGCGCATTGGCGACGACGGCGAGCATGGTGGTCCATGCGGCGACGTTCTGGCGCAGCTGTTCGGGGTCGATCCGGTCAAGCGTATCGTCCGGCGTGTGGTGCGTGTCGAAGTAGCGCGTCCCGTCCTGGTCGAGGTCGATCGCCGCGACACCGAGCGCCAGCGTCGGTCCGACATCGGTGCCATCGCCGCCGACGCCGGCACCGCGGGCGATCCCGAGCGGCGCCAGCGCGGCCTGCAACCGGTCGGCGATCGGCTTGGCGGTGTCGGGCAGGTTGACCTCGAACCGCCAGATACGGTCGGCGCCGAAATCGCTTTCGCCGGCGGTCGCGTGCCGTTCGCCGCCATGGACGCGGGCATAGTCCTTGCCGCCATAGCCGCCCGGCTCCTCCGCGCCGAACCAGACGACGCGAATCGTCCGCCGCGGCTTCGGCCCGTCAAGGATCCGCTTGGCGGCGGCAGCGGTGATCGCCACGCCCGATGCGTCGTCGATCGCACCGGTGCCAAGGTCCCAGCTGTCGAGGTGCCCGCCGATCAGCACCACCCCGGCCTTGGGGTCGCTGCCCGGTACTTCGGCGATGACGTTGCCCGACGTGCCCGTACCGGCGAAGCGGGGGTCAGCACCAGCTTCAACGTGATCGGCTTGCCGCGATCCGCCATCCGTTCGATCAACTCGGCGTCGGGCACCGACAGGGCGGCCGCCGGGATCGGCGCGACGCCCTCGGGAAAGTTGGTGCCGCCGGTGTGTGGATTGCGATGATGGTCGGTACCGATCGATTTGATCACGACCGCCGCAGCCCCCAGCCGTGCCGCGAGTGCCGGCCCGACGAAGCGGGCAGGGCCATAGGCGCCATAGCTCGATCCATCCTGGGTCGGCCGCATCGCATTGCCGATATAGACGATCTTGCCGCGAACGCTGTCCGGCGCGGCATTCGCCAAATCGCCATAGCTGCGGAACACCACCACCGGGGCGGTCAGCCCGGTCGCCGGCGTTGCGCCCGAATTGCCCAGCGCGACGAGCTTCAGTGTCTGCGGGAAGGGGGCGACGACCTCGGCGGTTTCCGCGCCGCGCAGCCACACCGGCATCTGGTACGTCTCGACATGCACGTTTTTGAAGCCGAGTGCCTTCAGCCGCGCGACGCTCCACGTCCGTGCCCGTGCCTCCGCGTCTGTCGCCGCCAGGCGCTGGCCCACCTCGGTCGTCAGCCCCTCGACGATGTCATAGGCGACGTCGTCCTTCAGCGCCGCATCGCGCAGCGCCGCGACCCTGGGATCGACGCGCGCGGGCAGCGGCGGTGCGGCACGCTGGGCGGATGCCACGCTCGCCGCTGCGGTCGAAGAGGCGAGGGCGAGCAGCGCGATCGCGAGACGGGTCATTTGGTCAATCCCCTTGTCATTCCTGTTGGCGACGGTGTGAGCGATGACGGCGCCCGGCACAAGCGCCAGCCATTTGCGCCCGGGCTTCGCGGTCGCTACATGCGCACCGCAGAATTCCCGTCCGTATCGATCAGGAGCGCGTGCCGACCATGGCCGTCCAGTACACCTACGTCATGAAGGGCCTGACCAAGACCTTCCCCGGCGCCAACAAGCCGGTGCTCAACAACATCCACCTCCAGTTCATCCCGTCGGCGAAGATCGCGATCATCGGCCCGAACGGCGCCGGCAAGTCGACGCTGATGAAGATCATGGCGGGCATGGACCCCGACTTCACCGGCGAGGCCTGGGCGGCCGAGGGCGTACGCGTCGGCTATCTGGCGCAGGAGCCGCAGCTCGACCCGACCAAGGACGTGATGGGCAACGTAAAGGACGGCGTGCGACCCGTCGCGGACCTCGTTGACCGCTTCAATGCGATCTCAGCCGAAATGGGCGATCCGAAGGACGACACCGACTTCGATGCGCTGATGGAAGAGATGGGGGACCTCCAGGGCAAGATCGACGCGGTCGACGGCTGGACGCTCGACAATCAGCTCCAGGTGGCGATGGAAGCATTGCGCTGTCCGCCGGGCGATGCCGACGTGTCGAAGCTGTCGGGCGGTGAAAAGCGCCGCGTCGCGCTGTGCAAGCTGCTGCTCGAAAAGCCGGACATCCTGCTGCTCGACGAACCGACCAATCACCTCGACGCCGAAAGCGTGTCGTGGCTGGAAAATTATTTGAAGGAATATACCGGCAACGTCATCCTCGTGACGCACGACCGCTACTTCCTGGATAATGTCGTCAACTGGGTGCTCGAGCTCGATCGCGGCCGTTACTACACCTATGAATCGAACTATTCGGGCTATCTAGAAAAGAAGGCCAAGCGCCTCGAACAGGAAGAGCGCGAGGAGGCCGGCAAGCAGAAGGCGATCGCCGACGAGCTCGCCTGGATGCGCCAGACCCCCAAGGCCCGCCAGACCAAGTCCAAGGCGCGTATCCGTGCTTTCGACGAACTGATGGCGAAGCAGGAGAATCGCGTCGCCGGCAAGGCGCAGATCCTCATCCAACTGCCCGAGCGTCTCGGCGGCAAGGTGATCGAGGCCAAGGGGCTGACCAAGGCCTATGGCGACAAATTGCTGTTCGACGGCCTCGACTTCACGCTGCCGCCGGGCGGAATCGTCGGTGTCATCGGCCCCAACGGTGCCGGCAAGTCGACCCTGTTCAAGCTCATCACCGGCCAGGAACAGCCCGACAGCGGCACGATCGAGGTCGGCTCGACGGTGAAGCTCGGCTATGTCGACCAGAGCCGCGACCACCTCGATCCGAACAAGAACGTCTGGCAGGAAATTTCTGACGAGCTGGAGGTGTTCCGCTTCGGCAAACAGGAACTGGGCACCCGCGCCTATGTCGGGGCGTTCAACTTCCGCGGGCCGGATCAGCAGAAGAAGGTCGGCCAGCTGTCGGGCGGTGAACGCAACCGCGTCCACATGGCCAAGATGCTGAAGGAGGGCGGCAACGTGCTGCTGCTCGACGAACCGACCAACGATCTCGACGTTGAGACGCTGCGGGCGCTCGAGGAGGCGTTGGAGACGTTCGCAGGCTGCGCGGTGGTGATCAGCCACGATCGCTTCTTCCTAGATCGCCTGTGCACGCACATCCTTGCGTTCGAGGGTGATAGCCACGTCGAATGGTTCGAGGGCAATTATGAAAGCTACGAGGAGGACAAGCGCCGCCGACTGGGCGATGCCGCCGATCGTCCGACGCGTCTCGCCTACAAGAAGCTGACGCGCTGACCCGACGAGGGTGGAGGACCGGCACGGCTCCTCCACCAAGGCCCGTGTAGCAGCGAGTTGAAAACGCTCGCTTATGTTCTATGGGCGTGGGTCAGCGTAGCAGGCGGATATCCGCGGCGAGGGGATGAAAAGGGTTGGCGGTCGTCGAACAATCACCGGGCGGGGATGAACCGCCGGGTGCCAGCGAGCTGCAATATCGACTGCAGCAGCAATCGGTGCTGGCCAAATTCGGTATCGAGGCGCTGCGCGCGCGCGACCTTCAGCCGATGCTGCAGCGTGCCGTCGAGCTATGTGCGGAAGGCATGCGGTCGCGCTACTGCAAGTTCCTCGAACATTGCACCGACGAGGACGTGCTGCTGGTCCGCAACGGTGTCGGCTGGCGCGACGGCGTCGTCGGCGGCACGGAGATGCGCGCCGACCTCGGCTCGCCCGCGGGTTATGCCTATCATACCGGCGAACCGGTGATCTCGAACCACCTCGAGAACGAAACGCGTTTCCGCACCCCCGCCTTCATGGCTGACCATCGTATCCGCCGCGCGATCAACGTCCTGGTCGAGGCTGGCGGCCGGCGCTTCGGCGTGCTCGAGGTCGACAGTCAGGACGAGGGCAAATTCGAAGCGTCCGATCTCGCCTTCATGCAGGGCTTCGCCAACCTCATCGGCGTCGCCATCGAACGGCAGGAGGCCGAGCGTCGCCTGAACGATGCGCTGCAGCATCAGGAACTGCTGACGCGCGAGGCGAGCCATCGCGTCAAGAACAGCCTGGCGATGGTGTCGGGATTGCTCAATCTCCAGATGCAGTCCGATCCCGACGAACGGATCGCGCGATTACTCGGCGATGCGCAGGCGCGGATCACCGCGATCGCGCAGGCGCACGACCGGCTGTGGCGCGGCGAACAGGTCGGCATCGTGGCGCTCGACGACCTGATCGGCGGTATCGTCGAGCAGCTGCGCGAACAGGCGCCGCTCCATACGATCCATTGCGACATTGCGAGGGTGCACATCAGCGCCGATGCGGCGATCCCGATCGGCCTGCTGGTGACAGAACTGGTCACCAACGCGATCAAATACGCCTATGACGACGGCGGCGAGATAGCGGTGACGATCGCCGATCGCGAGGGCGAACTCCATCTCATCGTCAGCGACCAAGGCCACGGCCTGCCCGCCGGATTCGACCTCAAATCGGCCTCGCGGCAAAGCCTGGGCATGCGCATGATCGCCAGCCTGGCGCGCCAGTTGCGCGGCGAGCTGGCCTATGAGGAGGCCGACCCCGGCACCCGCGCGCTGATGGTCATGCCCGACCCGCGGACTGCGTGATCAAAGTCGGTTGGTTGCGACGGACAGGCCGGCAATGGTGACTGCGCCGATCGTCTGGCCGAAGGCGATCTGGCGCCTTTGCGCATAGACCTCCCCTTCGGGCTTCCACATCTGGTGGATGATCTCGCCCTGCACGTCGACAACCCAATATTCCGGGACCGATGCACCGGCATAGATGGCCTGCTTTCGGCCCAGATCGTTGTCCAGCGTCGAGTCCGCCACCTCCACGACCATGGCGAGCGAGGCGAGGGGGATCAGCCCGTCACCTTCCGGTTCGGCGGTCACCGCGATATCCGGTTCGGTAACGGTGTGCGGCGGCATCGATACCGATCCTTCGACCAATGCCTCCAGCGGGCTGTTGATATCGGTCAATCCGCGCGATATCAGCCGGTACAGTCGCGACGTGATCCGCGCATGGGGGGCGATATTGCGCGTCGATATAGACGACGTCGCCGTCCAGAAGTTCGGTCTTGCCATACGTGTCGAAGGCCCCCGCCGCATCCAGCCGCAGGTAGTCGTCCACGCATAACTTGACGCGCTGCGGCGACGTGACGAGAGACGGCATCTTGGTCATGCCACGATCCTATTGCGCCTCCGTCGCTAGCGCACGCGCTTGACGAAGACCCCGCTTTCACGGCGTTCCGATTGGAAGTTCGGCACCGCCAGGATCAGGTCCGACAGCCGCTGATAGCCGTAGTTACGCGTGTCGAAGCTGGACCGGTTGCCGGCCAGCTGTCCCATCGCCGACAGGCTGACATAGCCCTTTTCGTCGCGCTTTACCGACTGATAGGCATCGATCAGCAAAGCGATCAGTTCCGGGTCGATCGGCTTCTTCACCTTCGCCGCACCGGTCAGCGCGGGTGGCAGGGAATCGCCGATCGGCACGTCGACGCTCGCCGGCTTTGCGGCGGCAGGGCCCTTGCCGGCGGCGGCACTGGCCGCGACGGTCTCCGCCTTCGCCTCGCTCACCAGCGCGCCGACGTCGATGAAGCGGGTGCACGCCTGTTTGAATGCCTCGGGCGTCTTGGCATTGCCGAATCCATAGACGGGTATGCCGTCCTGGCGGATGCGCATCGCCAGCGGCATGAAGTCGCTGTCCGACGACATGATGCCGAACCCGCCGATCCGGCCGCGGAACAGCAGGTCCATCGCGTCGATCGTCATCTTCATGTCGGTGGCGTTCTTGCCCTTGGTCAGGTCGAACTGCTGCTGCGGCTCGATGCCGTGCTTCACCGTCATGTCGCGCCAGCCCTTCAGGGCGGGCTTCGACCAATTGCCGTAGACCCGGCGGATGTTGACGGTGCCGAGTTCGGCCAGCACCGTCAGGACGGGGTCGATCGCATGCCAGGACGCATTGTCGGCATCGATCAGCAAGGCGATGTTACGCAGATTATCTTCCATGCGCGCGAACCTCGCCGTCCGACCGCATGGGGTCAACCGTTAACCGTCGTCGTTCAGCGGCCGGGGCCGCGATCCGCCGGCCGCGCCTGCCCTTGATCCACATCGTCCTGCTTGGCCGCGCGGTCGCGTGCCTCGGGATCGTCGATCGCGCGGGTCAGGTCAGCGTTGCTGCCGACATCCTGCGCCAGTGTGCCGCCGCCCGATCCGGCCACCGCCTCGTCGGCGGGGATCATGCCCTCGATCAGATCCGTGTCATCGTTTTCGCGGGCGGTTTCGGTGCGTGGGTTGTCGGTCATCGTCGCTCTCCTTCTGCCGCCTCCAACGGGACAGGGGGCGCACCGTTCCTCACCCCGCCGGGTAGGCGATGGCGATCACCTCATATTCCTTCTCGCCGCTCGGCAGGGTCACCCGCCGCAGGTCGCCGATGGTAGAACCGCGCAGCGCCCGCGCGATCGGCGCGCTCCAGCCGACGCGGCCGGCCCCTGCCTCCGCCTCGTCGTCGCCGACCATGGTCAGCACGCGTTCGGCATCGTCCTCGTCGGCGATCGTCACCGTCGCGCCGAACCACACCCGGTCGCGGTCCTGTGCCTGCGCCGGATCGACGACCTTCGCCGCCTTCATCCGCTTCGACAGCCAGCCCAACCGCCGGTCGATCTCTCGCAGCCGTTTGCGTCCGTAGATATAGTCGCCATTCTCCGACCGGTCGCCGTTGCCCGCCGCCCAGGCGATCGTCTCGACCAGCGCCGGCCGCTCGACGCCGAACAGCTGCTCATATTCGCCGCGCAGCGCCGCATAGCCCGCCGGCGTGATGTAGTTCGGCCGTTGCTCCACCGCGTCAGCCCGGTCGCTTGCCGAGATACCAGCTGAGGTTCGCCGGCCCGCGGCTTTTGGCGCGGGCGGGGTTGATGAGATCGTAGACGACGGCATTCTCGACCACGCGCTGCACATAGTTGCGCGTTTCCTGATAGGGGATCGCCTCGATCCAATCGACCATGTCGACGGCGCCGGTGCGCGGGTCGCCGTTGGCCCGCAGCCATTTGTTCACGTTACCACCGCCCGCATTGTACGCGGCGATCGCCAACGGATAGCTGCCATAGATGCCGAAGATCCGCTGGAAATAGCTCGACCCCAGCATGATCGACAGATTGGGATCGGTGGTCAGCGACGCCGGATCGTACGAAATGCCGATCTTCCCCGATTGTTCGCGTGCGGTGGCGGGCATCAGCTGCATCAATCCGCGCGCACCGGCATGGCTGACCGCGGTCTTGTCGAACTGGCTCTCCTGCCGCGCAATGGCGTGGATCAGCGTCCAATTGTCCTCATAACCGGTCGGCACCGTCACCGTCGGGAAGCCGGCGGCGGAATAGTCGCTCAGCCCGTTCTGCATCGCACTGCGCCCGACCATCACGCCCAGGTCCGGCCGATTGATCTCGCGCGACAGTTCGGCCGCGAGCAGGTGGTCGGTATCGCTGGTCGCCTGCGCCGCAATCTGGCGAACGAAGGCGGTCTGGTCCTGCCAGCTGCCGATCTGCCCCAGAAAGCGTACCGCCCGCACCGTCTCGCGGGCGGCGAAGGCCTGTCGCACCGCCGGTGCGATCGCCGGCGTGCCGATCGCCGGTGGGGCGACCAGCGGCTTGCCGGTCCGCTCCAGCGCCAGCTGGCCGTAGAATTGATCGCGATAGCCGCCGGCGCGCGCGTAATAGCTCGCCGCCTCCGCCGACTTGCCCGCCGCTTCCGCCGCACGGCCCGCCCAGTAGAAGCCCTTCGCCCGCGTCTGCGGCGCCTGGCTGCCGCGGCCGTAGCGTTCGAACATCACCATCGCATCTGCAGGCCGGCCGAGTTGCTTCATCGCGACCTGTCCGGCGAGCCACACCAGGCTCGTATAATCGTCGCGTTCGCCATAGGGCTTGGTCGAAACGTCGGTCCCCGCCGGATAGGCGTCGTCGACCTGCCGGGCGATGTCATAGGCCAGCTGATACTGGCTATCCGCCTGCGCAGCCCGCGCGTTGGTCAGCAGCACCTCATACCATTTCTCGACATCGCCCGGCCGGCTGGCCAGCGCCCGCGGCCGGGCCAGCCAGGATCGTGCGGTCGGCGATGCACCGGTGTTGCGCAGCCACGTCGCACGGTCGGCGACATAGCCCGGATCGCTCGCATATTGATCCTGCGTCCGCATCGCGAGATCGGCGGCATTGGCCGCATTCGTCCGGAACGCCAGTCGCGCCTCGAAGATCGGCCGCCTCGCCGGGCTGGTATAAGCGATCTGCCGCGCCGCCACTCCGGTCGCATTCTGCCACAGCAGCGCATCCATGCGCGCATCATGGTCGTCTGGCGTCAGCGCGCCCGCAAAGCCGGTCAGCACCATCGCTTCGTCGTTCGCCGACAGGCCGCCCTTGCGCCAGGCAGCGCGCGCCGCCGCCTGCGCTTCCGTACCGCGGCCCAGCGCCTGCAATGCCCGGGCCTGGGCGGTCAGTCCGGCGCCGGTCTGCGCCGGAAAGCGAGTGAAATAGGCGGCGGCGTTCGCCGGTGATGCGTTCGCCGCCTGCCGTTCCGCCGCCCGCCGGTTGGCCGCCTCGCTCGGCCAGCCGGGATGCGTCATCAGGAAACTGGCATAGCTGTCGAACGGCAGCGCATCGGTCTGGCCGATCGCCTTCCACTGCGCGATGGCGGCGGCGATCGCACCGTCCGCGGGATTTTGCGGCGCGCGCGGCGACATGTTCGCCATCTGGGTGCGATAGCGGTCGAGCTGATCCTGGTCCGCCGCCTGCGGCACCGGCTGGATCTGCATCTGCAGGGGCGCGGCGGTGACGCCTGCGAAGGTGGCGAGAAGAAGACCGATCGGGAGTGTGGCTGGGTGCATGTGGACATCATATGGCCTCCACCCGTATCTGTCCTGAACGAAAACCCGTCCCGGCGCAGCAGGAGCGCGAATTACCTCATGTTTTCAGGTTCCATCCCCGCCCTCGTCACGCCCTTCACCGATGATGGCGCATTCGACGAGGCCGCATATCGCGCACTGATCGACTGGCAGATCGCCGAAGGATCGTCGGCGCTCGTTCCCTGCGGCACCACGGGAGAGGCGGCGACGCTGACCGCGGACGAACATTTTGCCATCGTCCGCGTCTGCGTCGATCAGGCCGCCGGGCGCGTGCCGGTGATCGCCGGCGCGGGGTCCAACGATACCGCCGTCGCCGCCGCGAACATCACCCGCGCTCGCGATGCCGGTGCCGATGCCGCGCTCATGGTCCCGCCCTATTACAACCGCCCCGGCCAGGAAGGGATCTACCGCCATTTCGCGAAACTGGCAGAGACGGCCGAACTGCCGATCGTCCTCTACAACGTCCCCGCCCGCACGGTGACCGACATTCAGCCCGCCACGCTGGCACGGATCGTCAACGCCTTTCCGACCGTGTTCATCGCGGTGAAGGACGCCAGCGGCGCCATCGCCCGCGTTTCCGCGCATCGCGACGCTTGCGGCCCCGACTTCGTCCAGCTGTCGGGCAACGACGACATGGCGCTGGCGTTCAACGCGATGGGGGGCAGGGGCTGCATCTCCGTCTCCGCCAATGTCGCGCCGCGGCTATGCGCGCAATTCCAGGCGGCCTGCCAGGCCGGCGACTATGCGCACGCGCTGGCGTTGCAGGACCGTCTCTATCCCCTCCACGACGCCCTGTTCACCGACGCCTCGCCCGGTCCGGTGAAATACGCGATGACCCGCGTCCGCCCCGGCTTCCCCGCCGGCATCCGCCTGCCGATGACCTGGCCGGCGGACGCATCCCGCGCCGCAGTCGATGCGGCGCTGGCGCATGCGGGCCTCGTTTAACGGACGGCTTGAACTTCGACCCAGGAATCCACGGGTCGTTCGTTGCGATAGGCGGGCATGAACGTCCACGTCGGGATAAGCCGGCGCAATACCACCGTCGCCTGTCGAGACGATCGACTGACGACCCGGATGGCATCCGGCCGCCCGGTGGCGGTTATGTGGACGCAGGCGGTCAGATTTCCGACGTCTGTCGCGCTCGGCAACCGCGCGTCGATCAACTGCGGCAGGCGATCGACCGGGTCTTGCCCGGCGCATGGTCTGCGCAGGACGACCGCCATCGGTGATCCGCTCGCGACGACCGGCGTCGGCACGGCGTCGATCGGGTAGACGTTGATACGACTGCCCAGTTCGAACGCGGCGATCGGATCGGGTTCCGGGAACCACCATCCGCCGCCGCAGTCGGCACATATGATGATCGGAAACGGCGCAAACACCCCGGCCAGCACGGCGGCCAGCGCCGCATGCACGAACGACGTTCCGATCACGGCGCGTGGGTCGATCATGGATGAGACGCTATCACATGCATCGGCGCGCGCAATCGTCGCCGCGCCGCTTCCCCTGCGGCACATCACCCCCTACATCGCCGGGACATGTCGCGTCCCAAACCCGCCACCTTCGACAAGAAGAAGATCGTCGCCGAGAATCGCAAGGCGCGGTTCGAATATACCATCGACACCGTCTACGAAGCGGGGATCGCGCTGACCGGCACCGAGGTGAAGTCGCTTCGCTTCGGCGAGGGGAGCATCGCCGAAAGCTATGCCGAGGTGCGCGACGGGATGGTATGGCTGGTCAACGCCAACGTCCCCGAATTCAGCCACGGCAACCGCTTCAACCACGAGGCCAAGCGTCCCCGTAAATTGCTGCTTCACGAACGCGAGATAAACAAGCTCCACGGCGCGGTCGCGCGCGAGGGTATGACCCTCGTGCCGCTCAGCGTCTATTTCAACGGCCGCGGTCGCGCGAAGGTGGAACTCGCCCTGGCGAAGGGGCGCAAGGACCACGACAAGCGCGCTGCGATCAAGGAGCGCGAATGGAAGCGGGAAGCCGGACGAATCATGCGCGACCGGGGCTGATGGATTCCCGGTCGCCGGGCGTGGTCCACAAAAGTCTCGCATGGTGCCGGCGCAACATGCCGACGCGCGAATCGATGGAATCGAACCGGCTGCTCCGTCCGGTCGCGCATCGGGTGATGGAGCCGGGGCTGTGGCGCTTCAATCGCCGCTCGGTGCCTCGCGGTGTCGCGCTCGGCATGGTCGCGGGTTTCCTGTTTCCTGTCGCGCAGATCGCCATCGCGGCGCTGTTCGCGCTGCCCTTCCGCGCCAACGTGCCGGTGGCCGCGCTGACCACCTTCATCACCAATCCGTTCACCACCCCGTTCCTGTGGTTCGTCGCCTACCGGATCGGCGCCTGGATGCTGCGCAGCGACGCGCCCGCGATCACCCAACCGGTGACGGAGGCGGCGACCGGCTGGCTGCAATGGATCACCGGTGCCTTCCACTGGCTGTGGTCGAAAGGGCCGGCGTTCGGCCTCGGCCTTATCGTGCTCACCGCGGTGTGCGCACTGCTCGGCTATGCGCTGTCGGCGCTCGGCTGGCGGCTGTGGATCGCCCGCAAGTGGCGACATCGTCACAATGGAAACCATATTTGACGAGGCGCTTTAACCGGTTACAACACCGCACATCAGAGTCGCCTTCCCGAAGAACACCAGTCTCCCGATATCCCTTTTTCAAGGACATATGATGCGCAAACCGGTTCTCGCCGCTCTTCTGCTCGCCTCCGCCGCATCCGGCGTCGTCTACGCTCAGACCAAGCCTGCTGCCACGAACCCGGCGGCAACGGCGCCCGGCAAGCCGCAGCTCGGCGACTTCGGCGTCGATCTCACCGCGATGGACACGAAGGTCCTGCCCGGCAACGATTTCTATAATTACGTCAACGGCGCCTGGATGGCCCGTACCGAAATTCCGGCCGACCGGTCCAGCTGGGGCGGCTTCGCGATCCTGCGCAACCTGTCCGACGAGCGCACCCGCGCCGTGATCGAAGGTGCGGCGGCGAACCCCGGCGGCGATCCCGTTTCCGCCAAGATCGGCGACACCTATGCGACGTTCATGGATGCCGCGACGATCGAGGCTGCAGGCGCGGCGCCGCTGAAGCCCTATCTCGCCAAGATCGCCGCGATCAATACGCAGGCCGACCTCGCGAAGGCATTCGGTGAAGCGACGATGCACGGCATCGACGTGCCGATCGGCGCCGGCGTGCAGCAGGACCTCAAGGACAATACGGTCTACGCCGTCTATCTCGGTCAGGGCGGCATCGGCCTGCCGGATCGCGATTACTTCCTGAAGGACGATCCCAAGTTCGCCGAGGCGCGCACCAAGTACGTCGCCTATATCGCCGACATGATGCGCATGGCTGGACAGCCCGATCCGCAGGGCGCCGCTCAGCGCATCTTCGACCTCGAAAAGAGCATCGCGCAGGTCCATTGGGAGCGTGCCGAACTTCGTCAGGTCGAAAAGGGCTACAACCCGATGGAGGTGGCGCAGCTTGCCACCGCAATGCCCGGCTTCGACTGGAAGACGATGCTCGCCGCACAGGGGCTGGGCGCGCAGACCCGCGTCATCGTCGGCCAGCCGTCGGCGTTGACCGCGACGGCGAAGATCGTCGCCGCCACGCCGCTGCCGACGTGGAAGGAATATCTGGCGTTCCACACCATTTCGAACGCAGCGCCGCTGCTGTCGTCGAACTTCGTCAACACCCAGTTCGCCTTCTACGGCACCACGCTGTCCGGTACGCCGCAGCTCAAGGAACGCTGGAAGCGCGGCGTCGATCTCGTCAACGGCAGCCTGGGCGAGGCGGTCGGCCAGGTCTACGTCCAGAAGTATTTCCCGCCTGCCGCGAAGGCGAAGGCCGATGAACTGGTACGCAACCTCATCAGCGCGATGGACATCCGCCTGTCCAACCTGACGTGGATGGCGCCCGAGACGAAGGTGAAGGCGCGCGCCAAGCTGGCGGCGTTCACGCCCAAGATCGGCTATCCGGACAAGTTCCGCGACTATACCAACCTGCGCGTGGTAAAGGGCGACGTGCTCGGCAACGCCGATCGGGTGGCGGAATTCGAATACAAGCGCCAGCTCGACAAGATCGGCAAGCCGGTCGATCGCAGCGAATGGTTCATGACCCCGCAGACGGTCAACGCCTACGCCAACCCGCTGATGAACGAGGTCGTGTTCCCGGCCGCGATCCTGCAACCGCCGTTCTTTGATCCCAACGCGGACCCGGCGGTGAACTATGGCGCGATCGGCGCCGTGATCGGTCACGAACTGTCGCACCATTTCGACGATCAGGGCCGCAAGTTCGATCCGAAGGGCAATTTCTCCGACTGGTGGACCGCCGAGGACGTCAAGCGCTTCACGGCACTGACCGACAAGGTCGTCGCGCAATATGGCGCGTACGAGCCGATTCCGGGCAGCCACGTCAACGGCAAGCTGACGCTCGGCGAGAACATGGCCGACCTCGCCGGCATCAATGTCGCCTATGATGCGTACAAGCTGTCGTTGAAGGGCAAGAAGCCCCCTGTGCTCGACGGCTTCACCGGCGATCAGCGCTTCTTCATGGGCTTCGGCCAGGTATGGCAGACCAAGGCACGCGAGGCGTCGATCAAGAACCAGCTCACCACCGATCCGCACACGCCGGGCCAGTGGCGTGCCTATGTCGTGCGCAACCTTGATGCCTGGTATCCGGCATTCAACGTGAAGCCGGGTCAGACCTATTATCTGGCGCCTGCCGATCGCATCAAGATCTGGTAAGGCCCCGGCTCTATCCTCCGTCACCCCGGGATGGTTCGGAGGTGACGGGGGCATGGTGTCATGCCCCTGCGGCCCGCCCGGCCGCGGAGTGAACCCCGCAGCCAGCCCGGATTGACGGTCCCCACCCGCGGTAATGGGCGTCGTCCCTCTGGCGGTTCGCATCGCAGGCTCCACCCGCCAAACCAATCGCTTGACGGCGGGCGCCACATCCCGCGATGACGGCACCGACATGGCGTCCCTTCCGATCCCTGCCGGCCCCGACCCTCGGCGCACCGCGATCCTCGTCGCGGGCGGTGCGACCGTCGTGGCCGCCGGACTGGTCCTCTTCCTCGTCGGCAGCATCGCGGTCGCCGCCGGGTTCCTGGGGCTCGGCATCGTCGCTGGCGGCCTCCTGCTTGGCTGGCGACTGCTTCGCCAGCCGGGTGTCGCCGATCCGCAGTCGATCGACTGGGCGTTCACCCGCGCCGTCGCGCAGGCCAGCGGCGATGCGGTCGCCATCACCGATCGTGCCGGCCGGCTGGTTTGCGCCAACGACGCCTTCGAAACGCTGTTCGGCGGCTTCCCGACACCGCCCGGCCTGCCGCTGGAGGGCGATGGCGTCGCCGTCCTCGGCAACGCCGGCCGCATCGCCTGGCGCGACGGCAGTGGCGAGGTCGCAGGGCTGATCGTCGGCCGCCATCGCGTCACGGCGCACATCACCCGCGCCGGCGACGACGGCGACATGCTCGTCTGGCGCTTCGTCGTCCTGCAACGCCAGGATCTCGCCGCCTCGACCGAAGCGCTGATCGGCGGGGCGACCGGCGACCGGCTCGGCGGGGCAGGGGTCATGGCCGCGCTGATCGGCCCCGACGGGCGCGTGCGTGCCGGCAACCGCGTCCTCGCGGAGCGCGCGCTGGGCGCGGCCGGGCCGATCGACGGCCGCGATTTCGCCCGGCTGCTGATCACCGACAGCCGCGGCCTCGTCCGTTTCGAACGCGAGGGGCTCGACGGCACGCCGCTTCGCGTCGTCCAGATCCCGTTCCTGGACAGCGACGACGCGCCCGTCCTCGTCGCCCTGCTCGATGACGAAGATACCGCCCCGGCGATCGGCGCCAGCGCCTCCGCCCATGTCCGCAGCCTCGTCAGCCTGATGCCCTTCGGCATGGCGCTGGTCGATCGCGAGGGGCGCTTCCTGCAGATGAACGACGCCTTCATCCGCGCGGCCGGTGTCGATCCGCATGCTCCGCCGCTCTATCCCGGCGACCTGGTGGTGCGCGAGGACAAGACCGCTGTCGCCGACGCCATCCGCCGCTTCGCCGGCGGCGCGACCCACTCCTCCGACATGGCCGTCCGCCTCAAAAGCCATCCTGAGGAACCGGTCGCCCTCACCATTGCCGGCGCCCGCGGGCTGGGCGATGCCGCGGTGCTGCTCAGCCTCAAGGACAATAGCGAGGAATCGCGGCTGAAGCGCGAGGTGGCGCAGGCGACCAAGATGCAGGCGGTCGGCCAGCTCGCCGGCGGCGTCGCGCACGATTTCAACAATATCCTGACCGCGATCATCGGCCATTGCGACCTGATGATGATGCGCCATTCGCCCGGCGACAGCGATTACGACGATATCCAGCAGATCCGCACCAACTCCAACCGCGCCGCCAGCCTGACGCGCCAGTTGCTCGCGTTCAGCCGCCAGCAGACGCTTCGCCCGCAGACGCTGCAACTCCCCGATGTCGTCGCCGAGGTATCGAACCTGCTCAAGCGACTGATGGGCGAACAGATCACGCTCGACGTTACCCACGGCCGCAACCTGGGCGCGGTGCGCGCCGATCCGGGCCAGCTCGAACAGGTCGTCGTCAATCTCGCGGTCAACGCGCGCGACGCGATGCTCACCCACAATCCGCGCGGCGGCGGCACGCTGACCATCCAGACCAAGGCCGTCACGGCGAGCGAAGTCCGCGCGATGGCGTCCGACATCCTGCCCGTCGCCGACTATACCGCACTGGTGGTCAGCGACACCGGCGGCGGCATCCCGCCCGAAATCCTGCCCAAGATATTCGAACCCTTCTTCACCACCAAGGAAGTTGGCAAGGGAACGGGCCTCGGCCTCTCCACCGTCTACGGCATCGTCAAACAGTCGGGCGGCTGGATCTTCGCCGATCCGAAGCCGGGGCAGGGCGCCACCTTCACCATGTATCTGCCGGTCCACGCCGCCGGCACGGTGACCAAGCCGCCGCTCGCGCGGCCACCTGCAAAGCCGGTCGAAATGTGGGGCACCGGCACCATCCTGCTGGTTGAGGATGAGGACATGGTCCGCGCCGTCGCCGAACGCGCGCTGACGCGGCAGGGCTATACGGTGATGACCGCCGAGAATGGCGAGGCGGCGCTCGACCTGCTCGACCGCAATGGCCGCCCGGACCTGCTCATCAGCGATGTGGTGATGCCAACGATGGACGGCCCCACCATGGTCCGCCACGCGCGCGATCGCTATCCCGACCTGCCGATCATCTTCATGTCGGGCTATGCCGAGGAACAGCTGCGCCGGTCGATCGACCTCGACAACGTCGCCTTCCTCCCCAAGCCGTTCAGCGTGCAGCAGCTGGCAGAAGCGGCACGCGACGTTCTGGTCGGCCGATAGGGCGCCGTTTCCCGGCGTGTTGCGCCGCCGAAAAAAAACAAGATGTTGGCATTGCGCAACAACCATGGGTATGGGCCGGGGATGGCTGCTCCGACCCAGATCCTCATCGTCGAGGACGAACCGCTGATCGCGATGATGCTCGAAGATTTCCTCGAGGTGCTGGAAAAGACTGCCGTCGGCACCGTCGACAGCGTCGCGAGCGCGCTCGCCCGCGTCAACGACGGCGGCATCGACGCAGCGATCCTCGACGTCAACCTGCGGGGCGGCGAGAAGAGCACGCCCGTCGCCGAAGCGCTTGCCGCCCGCGACATTCCGTTCGTGTTCGCCACCGGCGGCAGCGACGACAGCGTCGATGCGCAATTCCGTGATCGCCCGGTCCTGCAAAAGCCGTTCACCATGGAAGGCGTGGCGAGGGCGCTCGAAGCTCTCTGACGCTCGTCCCGCATGATGCGGGCATGCCGGCTATCCGCACGGACGGGTTTCCCGCCACTGTGCCTGCCGGTCGCCGCTCGCATGACGCATTTGTCACCGGAACGAACGTGATCCGGTCGCATTTCTCCTGACGATGACGCCAGGGGATGCCATGACCGACACGCCGATCGCAATTGTTACCGGGGGCGAATCCGGAATCGGCGCCGCCTGCGTCGCCGCGCTGGCGAAGGCGGGAGCGCGCGTCGTCTTCACCTATTTCCGTGACGCCGCCGCTGCTGACGGCGTGGCAAGCGCGGCGGGTGGCGCCGACCACGCCCACGCCGTCCAGTGCGACGTGTCCGACGAAGCCGCGGTAGAGGCGTTGTTCGCCGAGGCGGAGCGCACCTTCGGCTTCGCAACGTGGCTCGTCAATTCCGCCGGCCTCAACATGACGGGTACGAAGCTGGTCGACATGCCGTTCGCGCAATTCGATCGCGTCGTCCGGTCCGATCTTTACGGACCGTTCCTCACCTGCCGCCGCTTTGCGCGGGCTGCGGAAAAGGCGGGGCAGGGTGGCCGCATCGTCAACATATCGTCAATCCACGAACGCGCGCCGCGGCCCGGCGGCGCGGATTACGATTCGGCCAAGGGCGGCCTTGCCCAGCTGACCGCGACGCTGGCGCTGGAACTCGCGCCGAACCGGATCGCGGTCAACGGCGTCGCCCCCGGCATGATCCTGACGCCGATGAATGCCCATGCCGTCGCCGATCCCGTCTATCGCGCCCGGCAGGAGGCGAACATCCCCTGGGGTCGGGCGGGCAGCGCCGACGAGGTCGCAGGCCTCGTCGCCTTCCTCCTCTCGCCGGCCGCCGATTATATCACCGGCACCACCGTCACCATCGATGGCGCATTGTCGCTCATCGTCGCGCCGGGGGCCTGATGCCCACCTACGCGGTCGAGCAGCTCGACACCGTCACCATCGCCCCCGGCTCGCCGATCGACGGCATGGACCTGATGAGCCCCTTCGTCTGGCGGGAAGGGGATCGATTCCGCATGCTGGTCCGCGGCGTACCCGCGCCATTGAGGTTGCACGATCCCACCGGCCTGATCGCCAGCGGCTGGAGCGACGATGGGCTGCACTTCACGCTCGACGCGCAACTGGCGATCGCGCCCGGCGACGATCCCGCCGATCCGGATGCGGGCGGCTGCGAAGACCCGACCGTCCTCGTCACCGACGATGGCGGCTATGTCGTCTATTATACGGGTGTCGATGCCGCCCGTTCGCAAGGGGTGCTGATCGCCGCGTCCGGGCCATCGCTCGACCGACTGATCAAGCGCCGCGTCGCGCTCGCCGCGCCGGCGGGTGAGGGCAACATCAAGGAGGCGACCTTCGCGCAGACCGCCGCAGGCGACTGGCGCCTGTTCTACGAATATGCCGCTGCCGAAGAACGGGGCATCGGCGCCTCCCGCATCGGCATCGCGCGGGCCGACACGCTCGGCGATCCCTGGACATCGCTCGCCGATCCCTTTCCGATCCGCGTCGATTCGTGGGACAATTGGCATTTGTCGACCGGCCCGATCTGCCGGGTGCCGGGCGCCGATCCGGTCATGTTCTACAACGGCGCGACGCTGGATGCGCGCTGGCGGATCGGCTGGATCAGCTTTTCGCCCGACTTCGCCACCGTCACCGGCCGCGGCCTCGAACCCGTCATCCTGCCGCCACCGCCGGAAGATCGCGGCAAGACCGATATCGCCTTTGCCGCCTCCACCGTGATCGAGGACAATCTGATTTCCCTCTATTTCTCGCTGGAGGATCGCACGCTGCGGTGTGCGCGCATCCGATATTACGCGTAAGAAGCTTGCGTCGAAGGGCCTTCTCGCGACATAGGGCGTCGCCATGACCCAGTTCGACAAGACCCGCCTGCCGAGCCGCCACGTCTCGGTGGGGCCAGAGCGCGCCCCGCACCGCAGCTATTATTATGCCATGGGCATCGGCGAAGAGGATATCGCCAAGCCCTTCGTGGCGCTGGCCAGCGCCGGCAACAACTCCGCACCCTGCAACACCACGCTCGATGCGCAGGCGGATGCGGCGCAGGCGGGCGTCATCAACGGCGGCGGCATGCCGCGCAGGTTCAATACGATCACCGTCACCGACGGTATCGCCATGGGCCATCAGGGGATGAAGGCCTCGCTCGTCAGCCGCGAAGTGATCGCCGATTCGGTCGAACTGTCCGTCCGTGGCCATTGCTACGACGCGCTGGTCGGCTTCGCCGGCTGCGACAAGTCGCTGCCGGGCATGATGATGGCGATGCTGCGCCTCAACATCCCCTCGATCTTCGTCTACGGCGGCTCGATCCTGCCCGGCCGCTTCCAGAACCGCGACGTCACCGTCGTCGACGTATTCGAGGTCGTCGGCAAATATGCCGC
Organism: Sphingomonas insulae; assembly: GCF_010450875.1. Lineage (NCBI taxonomy): Bacteria > Pseudomonadati > Pseudomonadota > Alphaproteobacteria > Sphingomonadales > Sphingomonadaceae > Sphingomonas > Sphingomonas insulae. The sequence continues at coordinate 2,358,758 of NZ_CP048422.1, read as the reverse complement.
CGGCGCCTGCCCGCTGTCCGAAGTGCACGAGCTGGAAAAGGTCGCCTGTCCCGGCCACGGTGCCTGCGGCGGACAGTTCACCGCGAATACCATGGCGTGCGTCGGCGAGGCGATCGGCCTCAGCCTGCCCAACAGCAACATGGTCCCCGCGCCCTATACGACGCGCGAACAGATCGCCGTCGCGGCGGGCGCACAGGTGATGGAACTGGTGGGCCGGCAGCTGCGCCCGCGCGACATCTGCACCCGCGAAGCCTTCATCAACGCCGCCCGCGTCGTCGCCGCCACCGGTGGGTCGACCAACGCCGCGCTCCACCTGCCAGCGATGGCGAGCGAGGCGGGCATCGATTTCGACCTGTTCGACGTTGCCGAGGCGTTCAAGTCGACGCCCTATATCGCCGACCTCAAGCCCGGCGGCCAATATGTCGCCAAGGACATGTACGAGGCGGGCGGCGTCTACATGCTGATGAAGACGATGCTGGCGAACGGCCTACTCGACGGCAATTGCATGACCGTCACCGGCAAGACCCTGGGCGAGAACATCGATCAGGTGACGTGGAACCCCGATCAGAAGGTCATCTACGACGTCCGGACGCCGCTCAGCCCGACCGGCGGCGTCGTCGGCCTGCGCGGCAGCCTCGCGCCCGATGGTGCGATCGTGAAGGTCGCGGGCATGCACCGCCTGCAGTTCGAGGGCCCCGCGCGCGTCTTCGATTGCGAGGAGGATTGCTTCGCCGCGGTGGAGGCGCGCTCGATCGTCGAGGGCGAGGTGCTCATCATCCGCTACGAAGGACCCAAGGGCGGCCCCGGCATGCGCGAGATGCTGTCGACCACCGCCGCGCTCTATGGCCTTGGCATGGGTGAAAAGGTCGCGCTCATCACCGATGGCCGTTTCTCAGGCGCGACCCGCGGCTTTTGCATCGGCCACGTCGGCCCGGAAGCGGCAGAGGGCGGACCGATCGCGCTGGTCGAGAATGGCGACACGATCCGCATCGATGCCGCGGCGGGGACGATCGATCTCCTCGTCGACGACGCGACGCTCGCCGCTCGCCGGGCCGCATGGCAACCGCGGGTGAACGATTATGGCTCGGGCGCATTGTGGCGCTATGCCCGAAACGTCGGACCCGCATGGCAAGGTGCCGTCACCCATCCCGGCGCCAAGGCCGAAACCCACGTCTATGCCGACATCTGATCGTGGTATCGCGGCGGGGGCGCTGTTGCTCCTCGCCGCGTGCGGCCAGTCCGGCCCGCAGACTGCCGACACCAACGTCCTCGCCCGGGTCGAGGCCGATCAGGCCAAGGCGGCAGAGGACGACGGCAACATCCTGTGCGCGCGCGGGCAGGGCGCGTTGCAGCGCACCTGCACCGTCGAACAGGCGCAGGGCGAACGCGGCCTGATCCTCACGGTGCGCCATGCCGATGGCGGTTTCCACCGGCTGCTGGTGACCAGGGATGGCCGCGGCGTCGTCGCCGCCGACGGTGCCGAACCGGCGCGCGTCACCATCCCCGATCCGCGCTCGATCGATGTCGCCATCGGCGACGATCGCTACCGCCTGCCCGCGACGATCAAGAGCGGGTCGTGATCGCCATCGACGGCCAGCCGATCCTGACGGCGGCCGGCATGCGCGCCGCCGAAGACGCCGCCGTCGCGGCCGGCACGTCCGTCGACACGCTTATGCGCTGCGCGGGCGAGGGCATCGCAGCGGCGGTACGACGGCTCGCGGCGGGCTCGGATATCCTGGTGGTGTGCGGCCCCGGCAACAACGGCGGCGATGGCTCTATCGCCGCGTCGGTCCTGCACTCCCAGGGTTTCCCCGTCCGGATCGCCGCGACCGCCGATCCGAAGACCCCGGCCGCCCGTAACGCCCGTGATCGGTGGGTTGGCGAAGTGGAGCCCTTCGCACAGGCACGACCCGCTCCGATCCTGATCGACTGCCTGTTCGGCACCGGTCTTTCACGCGCCCTCGACGACGATCTCGACACGCGGATGACCGAACTTGCCCGCGATGCCCGCCTCGTCATCGCCGCCGACCTGCCGAGCGGTACCGATGCCGACGCCGCCACCGCTCCCGATTGGGCGCGGCACGCGCCGGTGATGGTGACGCTCGCGCTAGGTGCGCTGAAGCCGGCCCACGTCCTCCACCCCGCTGCCGCTGCCTGCGGTGCGGTCCGCCTGATCGACCTCGGCATCGATCGTCCGGCCGCCGTCACCGTCGCCGGCACGCCCGACCTGCCGTGTCCCGGCCCCGCCTCGCACAAATATACCCGCGGCATGGTCGCCATCGTCGCCGGGCACATGGCGGGTGCCGCCCGCCTCGCTGCCGTCGCCGCACTGCGCAGCGGTGCCGGCTATGTCGCGCTCTACGGTGACGGCGGGCAGGGCGGTCCCGACGCCATCGTCCACCGCCCCTTCGACGGCGACGCCCTGTCCGACGCGCGCATCGGTGCCATCCTCATCGGTCCCGGCCTCGGCCGCGACGCCGTGGCGCGCGACCGGCTCGCCGCGCTGGTCGCCGCCGACGCCCATCCGCTCGTGATCGACGGCGATGCGCTCCACCTGCTCGATCTCGACGCGCCCGCGCGCCGCACACGGCCAGTGGTGCTCACCCCCCACGCCGGCGAATTCAAGGCGCTGTTCGGCACGCCCGCCGGCTCGCTGCTCGATCAGGCGCGCAGCGCGGCTGCCCGCGCCGGTGCGATCGTCGTCCTGAAAGGCCCGACCACCATCGTCGCGAGCGCCGCCGCCACCCGCGTCCACCCGGGTGGCAACCCATGGCTCTCCACCGCAGGCACCGGCGACGTCCTTGCCGGCACGATCGCCGCGCAGCTCGCGCATCCCGGCGCCGATCCGCTCGCCGCCGCCAGCGCCGGCACCTGGCTGCACGCCCGCGCAGGCCAGCTTTGCGGTGCCAGCTTCGTCGCCGACGACTTGGCAAACGCGCTGACCCCCGCCAGAGCCGGCGCATGACTTCCGACAACACGATCCTGCGCGTCGCCGCCCGCGGCGATGGCGTCACCGCAGACGGCCGCCACGCCGCATTCGCCGCCCCCGGCGACAGCCTCGCCGCCGACGGCACCCTCACCCGCGGCCCCCATCACCAGACGCCGCCATGCCGGCACTTCCCGGCATGCGGGGGCTGCCAGCTCCAGCATCTGGACGACGCGTCCTACGCCGCCTTCGTCACCGATCGCGTCGCGAGCGCGCTCGACGGACAGAACCTTACGGCCGATCTGCGCCCACCGCTCGTCTCGCCGCCGAACACCCGCCGCCGCGCGACGCTGCATGCAGAGGGCAAGGGCGGCCGTGTCACCCTCGGCTTCACCGCCGAAAAGAGCCACGACATCGTCGACATGCGCGAATGCCACATCCTGGCGCCGGCGCTGTTCGCGGTCGTCGGGCCGTTGCGCGCGCTGCTGCAAAAGCTTGGCTTCAAACGCCGCGGCGATGTTCAACTGACGCTGTCCGACCAGGGGCCGGACGTCATGGTGACCAACCTCACCGCCGACGGCCTCGTCGCCGCCGAAACGATCACCGGCTTCTGCGAACGCCACGGCATCGCGCGCTTCACGCTCGACAGCGGCGATGGCGCAGAGACCCGCTGGGAACCGCAACCGGTCACCATCACCCTCGGCGGCCACCCGGTGCCGCTGCCCCCGGCATCGTTCCTGCAGGCGACGCAGGGGGGCGAGGACGCGCTCGTCGCCGCGATGCGCGAAGCGACCCGGGGCGCGGGTACCGTCGCCGACCTCTTCGCCGGTCTCGGCACCTTCACGCTCGCGCTGCCCGCCCGCGTCTATGCGGCAGAGGGCGCGCGCGATGCCCTGTTCTCGCTCAAGGCCGCCGCCTCGCGCGGCCAGCTGCAGGTCTTCACCGAACACCGCGACCTGTACCGCCGCCCGCTGACCGTCGCCGAACTCGACCGCTTCGACGCCATCGTCATCGATCCGCCCCGTGCCGGCGCGCGCGACCAGGCCGAAGCGCTCGCCGCCTGCCAGGCCAGGGTGATCGGCTACGTCAGCTGCAACCCGTCGAGCTTCGCCCGCGACGCCCGGCTGCTGGTCGATGGCGGCTGGCGCATCGACTGGATCCAGCCCGTCGGCCAGTTCCGCTGGTCCACCCACGTCGAACTGGCCGCCCGCTTCGTGCGGTAGCGGCAGGCGGGAAAGCGCGGGAGGCGACGTCGATCTTCGCCGCCTTCGCGCCTCAATACGCCGCAGCCACAAAGAACAAGCCATCAGGCGGCGCATTCAGCCCCAGCCGTGCCCGGTCCCGCGCCGCCAGCGCGTCGGCCACATCGTCGACCGACCACCGGCCCATGCCCACCAACGCCAGGCAACCGACCATCGACCGCACCTGATGATGCAGGAACGACCGTGCCGCGGCCCGCACTGCGATCCGCTCCCCGGTCCGCTCCACCGACAGGACGTCCAGCGTCCGCACCGGCGAATCGGCCTGGCAATGCGCCGAGCGGAACGTCGTGAAATCGTGCCGCCCGACCAGCACCGCCGCGGCCCGGGCCATCGCATCCGCATCCAGCACCTGCGGTACCTGCCACGCCAGCCCCGCCTCCCACGTCAACGGCGCCCGCCGGTTGACGATGCGATATTCGTACGACCGGCCGATACAGGAAAACCGCGCGTGCCAGTCGTCGGCAACCGGCACGCAATCCAGCACCGCCACCGGGTGCGGCCGCACCCGCGCGTTCAGCGCCTCCATCAGCCGGAACGGCGCGATGTCCTTCGCCACGTCGACATGCGCCCGCATCCCCAGGCCATGCACGCCGGCATCCGTGCGCCCGGCCGCATGCACCGCCGCCCGCTCGCCGGTTACCGCGAACACCGCCGCCTCCAGCGCCTCCTGCACGCTCGGCCCATGCTTCTGCCGTTGCCAGCCCATGAACGGCCGGCCGTCATATTCCACCGTCAGCGCGAACCGCGTCAAAGCGCACCCTCGTTCAACCGCGCGCCCGATCGCACCGGAAAGCCGCGCAGCAGCTCGGCGGTCGTCGTCACCCCACGCCCGGCACGCTGCACCGATGTCGGGCGGATCGCCCCGTCGCCGCACGCGATCGTCAGCCCGGCATCGACGGTCGTGCCGTCGCCACCCGGAAAGCTGAACGGCAGCACCTCGGCTCGCAGCACCTTGATCCGCTCGCCCGCGACCTCGAACCACGCGCCCGGTGCCGGGTTCATCGCCCGGACCAGCCGTTCCACCTCCACCGCGCTGCGGGTGAAGTCGATGCGCGCCTCCGCCTTGTCGATCTTGTTCGCATAGGTGACGCCGTCGTCCGGCTGCGCCACCGGCGCGTGCGCGTCCAGGTCGTCCAGCACCTCGACCATCAGCCGTGCGCCCAGCATCGCCAGTTCGTCGGTCAACGCGCCGGCGGTCTTGCCGTCGATCGCGGTGCGTCCCTCCAGCCGTACCGGTCCGGTGTCCAGCCCCGCCTCCATCTGCATGATGCCGACGCCGGTCTCGGCATCGCCGGCCAGGATCGCCCGCTGTACCGGCGCCGCCCCCCGCCAGCGCGGCAGCAGCGACCCGTGCACGTTCAGGCAACCGTGGCGCGGCGCATCCAGCACCGCCTGCGGCAGGATCAGCCCGTATGCCGCCACCACGGCGACATCCGCCGCCAGCGCCGCGAACGCCGCCTGCTCCTGCGCATCCTTCAGGCTTACAGGGTGCCGCACCGCGATCCCCAGCGCCTCGGCCCGCTGCTGTACCGGCGATGCCACCGTTTCGCGCCCGCGGCGCCCGCCCGGTCGCGGCGGCTGGCTGTACGCCGCCACGACGTCGTGCCCGGCCGCGACCAGCGCCTCCAGCGTCGGCACCGCGAAGTCGGGGGTTCCCATGAAGATGATCCGCATGGGGACGCCTTCAACGCGCTGGCGGGCGGGCGCGCAACCCCCTATCTGTTCCCAATATGGCGTCTCCTGAAATCGAAGCCCTGACCCAGGCGCTGGCACGTCTTCCCGGCCTCGGCCCCCGCTCGGCCCGCCGCGCCGTGCTCCACCTGCTCAAGAAGCGCGAGGCGGCGCTCGGCCCGTTGCGCGCCGCGCTCGAAGCGGTCGACGAGCGGCTCGAAACCTGCACGGTGTGCGGCAACGTCGACACCGCCAACCCCTGCGCGATCTGCGCCGATCCCCGCCGCGACCAGCGCTCGCTCTGCGTGGTCGAGGAGGTCGCCGACCTCTGGGCGCTCGAACGCTCGCGCCTCTTTCCGGGCCGCTTCCACGTCCTCGGCGGCCGCCTGTCCGCTCTCGAAGGCATCCGTCCCGAGGACCTGGCGATCGACGCCCTCGTCGCCCGCGTCGAGGTGGGCGGCATCGACGAGGTGGTGCTCGCCATGAACGCCACGCTCGAAGGGCAGACCACCGCACATTATCTCGCCGATCGCATCGAACGCTTCCCGATCCGCATCACCCAACTCGCGCACGGCCTGCCGGTCGGCGGCGAACTCGACTATCTCGACGAAGGGACGCTGGCGCAGGCGCTGCGCGCCCGCCGTCCGGTTGCGTGATCCCGCCAATCTTGACGCCAAAGGTCGCGCGACCTAGCGGACGCGGCATGGCAGTCCTTCCCATCGTCGAAATCCCCGATCCGCGCCTGCGCGTCATCTCCAAGCCGGTCGAAACGATCGGTGACGATACGCGCGCCTTCGTGCAGGACATGATCGACACCATGTATGCGGCCAACGGCATCGGTCTCGCCGCGATCCAGGTCGGCGTCGACAGCCGCATCCTCGTCATCGACCTGCAGGACGACAAGGACGAGGACGACAAGCCGATCAAGGCGCCCCACGCCTATATCAATCCCGAAATCCTCTCGACCAGCGAAGAGACGAGCACCTACAACGAGGGCTGCCTGTCGATCCCCGAACAATATGCCGACGTGCAGCGTCCCGCCGCCTGCCGCGTCCGCTGGCAGGATGAACAGGGCGCAAGCCATGAAGAAGACCTGACTGGCCTGCTCGCTACCTGCATGCAACATGAGATCGACCACCTCAACGGCGTCCTCTTCATCGATCACATCAGCCGGCTGAAGCGCGATATGGTGATGAAGAAGCTGACGAAGATGCGCCGGGGCTGACGCTGGCGCGGCGTGACACCGTCCGTTTGCATCGGCTCCCGCGACGATTGACCCCGCCGGCCTTTTTAACGCTGTCCTACACGCCGCGTTCGACGTATGTTCCCCGCTGACGCATGTCCTTCGGGGTGTTCGTCGCAGTGGTCGCACCTTTGCACGAGTGCGACTTTCGTGACTTTCGGGACATACGGACGTGGATCAGTCGCTCATCATCGCCATCCTGGCGCTCATCGCCGGCCTCGTCGTCGGCTGGCTGCTCGCGAGTCGCAAGTCGGCGACCCTCGTCGCCGATCTTGCCGTCGCGCAGAGCAGGGCGGCGGACGCCGATCTGATCCGCCAGACCCGCGATGCCGTCGAGCGTGAGCGCAACGACGCGATCCGCGACCTCGCCGCGCTGCGTGCGCAGGCCGAAGACCGCATCGCCACCGCCGAATCGCTCCGCACGGAATTGACGGCGATCCGCGCCGATCGCGACGCCGCCCGCGCCGACCTCGCCACCATGGCGGCGCAGCACGAGGCGTTCGAGGCGCGGCTGACGGACATGCGCGAGGCCAAGGACCTGATGGCCACGCAGTTCAACGACCTCGCCAACAAGGCGCTGACCGACGCGCAAAAGGCCTTCCTCGATCGTGCCGAGGCGCGCTTTCGCCAGTCCGAGGAACTGGCCGGCACCAATCTCAAATCGCTGCTCCAGCCGGTCAATGATCGCCTGCTCCGCTACGAGGAAGGGGTCGCTAAGGTCGAGGCGGAGCGCCGCGACGCCTTCGGCGACCTCAAGGGGCAGATCGAACAGATGCGCCTCGGTCAGGAGCGGGTGTCGGGCGAAGCGGCAAAGCTCGTCAACGCGCTCCGCAACGCGCCCAAGGCCCGCGGCCGCTGGGGCGAACAGCAATTGCGCAACGTGCTGGAAAGCTGCGGTCTCGCCGAACACACCGACTTCGCGATGGAGGTCAGCGTCGCGGACGGGGAGGGCGGCCGCCTGCGTCCCGACGCGATCGTCAACATTCCGGGCGGGAAATCGCTCATCATCGATGCCAAGGTGTCGCTCAACGCCTATCAGGATGCCTTCGGCGCGGTCGATGATGCCGACCGTCGCACGGGGCTCGCTGCCCATGCGGCCTCCATTCGCGCGCACATCAACGGCCTGTCGGCGAAAAGCTATTGGTCGCAGTTCGCCGATACCCCCGACTATGTCATCATGTTCATTCCGGGCGAGCACTTCCTGTCCGCCGCGCTCGAACACGACAACGACATCTGGCAGTTCGCCTTCGACAAGCGCGTGCTGCTGGCGACGCCGACCAATCTGGTGGCCATCGCCCGCACCGTCGCGGCGGTGTGGCGGCAGGAAAAGCTCGCGACCGAAGCGCGCGAGATCGGGGTGCTTGGCAAGGAACTCTACGACCGCCTCGCCAAGGCGGGCGAGGACCTTCGCAAGGTGGGCACTGGCCTCACCAGCGCGGTCAACAATTACAACAGCTTCGTCTCCAGTTTCGAAAGTCGGGCGCTGGTGTCGGCTCGCAAGTTCCGCGACCTCAACATCGAACCGGGCGCGCGCGACATCGCCGTGCTGGAACCGGTGGACGCCCTGGCACGCTATGGCGACGAACAACCGCTGCGCCTGCCGGACGCAGCCGAATAGGAGGACGAATGATGCGCGGCATGCACAGTGGCGATCTCATCATGGATGGCGATGGTCGCGTATCGGGCATGATCGCCGGCGACGTGGTCGTGCGATCGGGGTGCGACGTCCGAATCAGCGGCATGGTCGCCGGCGACGTGATCGTCGAACCGGGCGCCAGCGCGTGGATCAGCGGCATGGTGTCCGGCCGCGTCATCGACCAGGGCGGCCGCGTCCGCGTCTCCGGCATGGTCAGGGGCTGACCCCTCGTCCCTCTCCCATCGGGAGAGGGAAAGACGCTGAAGGCGGCGCAGGGTGAGGGCAGGGCGCAACAGACACCGAATCGACTCCCGCGGCCGGATAACAGGGAACGTTGGACGACGCCCCCACCAATGTACTGACAAAGATCGGACATACGGCGGCGCTGTCCTACCCCGCCGCGGCGCGTTACCCGCCGGCCACGACGCTCCTTCTCATCGCCGCCGGCCGATCATCACCGAAACGGAAACGGTCCCGTCGGCACGTTTCCATCCAGGTGCCCCACTTGTTCATGTTGTCCTGCTTGGCAGGTTATCCGCGCTGCTGCGCCAGCACCTCATAGGCCATCACCGCCGTCGCCACCGCGGCGTTCAGGCTGTCCGCCTTCCCCAGCATCGGGATCTTGACCAGCAGGTCGCAGGCCGCGGCATAGTCCGCCGGCATCCCCTGCGCCTCGTTGCCGGTCAGCAGGAACGTCGGCGCACTATAGGCTGCACTGCGATAATCATGTTCGGTATCCAGGCTCAGCCCGACCAGCTGTCCGGGACCCTGCCGCAGCCAGTCGAGGAACGGCGTCCATTCGCTCTTCACGACCGGAATCGTGAACAATGCCCCCATGCTCGCGCGCACGGCCTCGACGGAAAACGGATCGACGCACTCGCCGATCAGGATCAGCCCGCCCGCACCGACCGCATCCGCGGTGCGCAGGATGGTCCCGAGGTTGCCCGGATCGCGCAGTCGCTCCGCCACCAGCCAGATCCCCGCCGTCGACCGGTCGAGATCCTCCAGCCGCGCGTCGAATTCGTCGAACACGCCGACGACCGCCTGCGGATTGTCCTTCCCCGACAGCTTCGACAGGATATCGGGCGTCGTCTGGATCGATTCGCCGCCCGCCATCTCGACGTCGATCGACAGGGCGTGCACCAGTGGGTGGTCGGCATTGCCGGCGGCGTAGAACAGGATGCTGGGCAGGCGCCCGGTATCCCGCGCCTCCGTCAGGATGCGCAGCCCTTCCGCCATGAACTGGCGCGATCCGCGGCGATGCTTCTTGTCGCGCAACTCACGCGCATATTTGACGAGGGGGTTCGAAAAGGCGGTGATTTCACGGGGCATGGCCGCTTCGCCATCGCCCCGGCCGCTGGCCGGTGCAAGCCGAAAACGACCCGCGCCCCAAGGCTCGATCCCTGCGCTCGGCGCCCGCGGTCAGTCCATGCGGCCGGTCCGCGCGGTCAGTCCTCGCCGAACTTGGCCTCGACCAGTTCCACCAGGGCACCGACCGCGGCATCGGCCCCGTCGCCGGTGGCGCTGATCGTGATCTCGTCCCCCATCGCCGCGCCCAGCATCATCAGGCCCATGATCGACGTGCCGGTGACCGCGCCATCGTCCTTGCGGACATGCACCTCGCATGGCTGGCTGGAGGCGAGGGTGACGAACTTGGCGCTAGCCCGCGCATGCAGGCCACGCTTGTTGGTGATCAGCACGGTGCGCGCGATCTCGCTCACGCCGCCGCCTCGCCCAGCACTTCCGACGCGACGGAGATGTACTTGCGCCCGGCCTCGCGCGCCGCGGCGACGGCCTCGACCACCTTCATCGCCTTGCGTGCCGATCCCAGCCGGATCAGCATCGGCAGGTTCATGCCCGCGATGACCTCGACCCGGCCGCGCTCCATCAGCGAGATGGCGAGGTTGGACGGCGTGCCGCCGAACAGGTCGGTCAGCACGATCACGCCGCGCCCGACATCGACGGCGGCGATGGCCGCGGCGATGTCGGCGCGGCGCGTCTCCATATCGTCGTCGGGACCGATGGAGATCGTCGCGATCCGCTCCTGCGGACCGACGACATGCACCATCGCGGTCACGAACTCTTCGGCGAGCCGCCCATGCGTCACCAGAACGAGGCCAATCATCTCAGATACGTTACTCATTTGCTGGCCGGCGGCCCCTCGAGCGAGTCCTGCGGTGCGGCCCCCAGGTCGCGATGCATGATGGTGGGCGAAAAACCCGCCGCGCGCAACCGGTCAGCGAGGTGCTCGGCGACATGAACCGACCGGTGTCTCCCTCCGGTACAGCCGATCCCCACGCTGACATAGGATTTGCCCTCCGCCCGATAGCGGGGGATCAGCAGCTCCAGCAGCGCGCCGATCTGTTCCATCGCCGCCGCATAGGCCGGGTCCGCCGCGACATAGGCCGCGACATCGGGGTCCAGTCCGGTCCCCGGCCGCAGCACGGGGTCCCAATGCGGGTTGCGCAGGAACCGCATGTCGAACACCAGATCGGCATTGCGCGGCAGCCCGCGGGCAAAGCCGAACGACTGGATCGACAGCACCGGCGCATCGTTGCCCGATGTCGCAAAGGTCGTCCGCACCTGCTGCGCCAGGGCATTGGCGCCCAGGTCGGTGGTGTCGATCAACCGATTGGCCCAATCGCGGAGCGGCCGCAGCAATTCGCGTTCCCGCGCGATACCGTCGCCGGCCGGGCGATCCGGGGCGAGAGGATGCCGCCGCCGCGTCTCGGAATAGCGCCGCTCCAGTTCCGCGCCCGAACAGTCGAGGAACAGCATGCCGATGTCGAGATCGTGATCGTCGCGCAGCGACCGGATGCGCTCGACGATCCGCTTCGGATCGAAATCGCGGGTGCGGGCGCCGATCCCGATCGCCAGCGGCTGGCTGTCGTCGGCGGTACCCGCGGCGAGCGGGGCGTCCAGCAGCCGGTCGAGCAGCACCAGCGGCAGATTGTCGACGACTTCCCAGCCAAGGTCTTCCAGCGTCTTCAACACCGTCGACTTGCCCGCGCCCGACAGGCCGGTGACGAGCAGGATGTCCTTGGTCATGCGGGACGCCTCACGCCGGGGTTGCCTCTGGCTGGCGCAGCGACCATTCGATCTTCAGCGGCGTCGATGCATGGAACGCCTCGAACGCCACCTCGCGCACCACCACGCCGGCTAGCCGCCGCTGGCGTCGCTCGGGCATCCGCATCGGCTCGACGCCCAGCCGCACGATCAGCGCAACCGGCACATCCTCGACATGCGGCAGGGTGACGATACCCACCCCGCGCACCTCGATCTGGCCGCGGATCGTCCCCGGCGCGCGGGCGAGCAATTGCTGTCCCTTGCGCACGAGCAGGGTCTGGTCGTCGCTGACCAGCACCGCCCCCCGGTCGATCAGGCGCAGCGCCAGGTCGGACTTGCCCACGCCCGACAGCCCTTCCAACAGCACGGCGCGGCCATCGATCGCGACGCTAGTCGCGTGCAGGGTTTCCGATGAAAGGCTCGCCATGGCTCCGTACCGTTCAATGACCATCGACGAGCGGCAGGCGGACGACGAAGCGGGCGCCGCCCAGCCGATCCTCGCGCGATTCGACGGCGATGCTGCCCTGATGCGCCTCGACGATGGTTCGCGCAATGGCGAGCCCCAGTCCGGAATGCTGTCCGAACGCCTCGCCTTCGGGGCGGATCGACTGGAACCGCCGGAAAATCGCCTCGCGCGCCTCTTCGGGTACGCCGGGGCCTTCGTCCTCGACCCGTACGACGATGTCCTCGCCTTCGCGCCCCAGCGCGATCGCGATCACGCCGTCGTCCGGGGAAAAGGACAGCGCGTTGTCGATCAGATTCTCGAACACCCGCTCCAGCCGCGCACCTTCACCAAGCGTCACCAGCGCGCCGCCTTGGTGATCGAACCGCAACCGCACGCCGCGCTCGACGTCGCGCGCGATCCGCTGTTCGACCAGCGCGTCGATCATCGCGGCGACATCCAGCGGTTCGAACTTCGCGCGGCTCAACTGTGCATCCAGGCGCGACGCCTCGGAGATATCGGTGATCAGCCGATCCATCCGGTGGACGTCGTCGCGTACGATCGCCAGCAGCCGCGCCTGCAACGCCGGGTCCTTCACCGCGCCCAGTCCCTCGACCGCGGACCGAAGCGAGGCGAGGGGGTTCTTCATCTCGTGCGTCACGTCGGCGGCAAACGCCTCGGTGGCGTCGATCCGCGCCCGTAGCGCAAGGCTCATGTCCGACAGGGCGCGCGCCAGACTGCCGATCTCGTCCCGGCGCGACGGCAGGCGCGGCACCACCACCTCGCGCGCGCGGCCCAGCCGGACGCGAATGGCGGCGCGCGCCAGCCGCCGCAGCGGCCGAACGATGGTGCGTGCCAGAAACAGCGACAGCAGCACCGATACGATCGTCACGACCAGCAGCACCAGGCTCAGCCTGAACCGTTCGATCCGCACCGTCTGCGTGATGTCGCGTGCGTTGATCGTCGTCATGACCACGCCGCCCGGCAGCGGTGCTGCTGCGGTGATGACTGGCGTCCGGTCCGGCGCACGCCACACGCTGGCCGATGGGCGCATCTGCCGGCGCGCGGCAGCGACGTCGGGCCATTGCCGGCCATCCCGGCGTTCGCGGTACAGCGGCGGACGCGATGCGCCCACCACCGTGTCGATTCCCGCGTCCAGAAACCGCGCGACCGTCTGGTCCCATTCCTGCTTGTCCGGATCGAGCAGGATGGCATTGCGGACGCCCAGCGCGCGGCTGTCGGCCACCATCCGCCCATCGGTCGCGAAGACACGCAGCCGGGCACCGGTATCCTCGGCAAGGCGCGCGATCAGGTCGTTGCGCTGGTCGGCGCGGACCATGGCGAGCGCCTCGCCGATCAGTCGCGCCTCGCGATCCGCCTGCGCGACACGACCATCGACGATCCGGCTGCGATACGAATCGAGATAGAAGAACCCTCCCGCAAGCAGCAGCAACGCAAAGATGTTGACCGCGAGGATACGCCGGGTGAGCGAGATCTGCCCAGACCAGCGCAGCGCCAGATCGGCACCCTCCAGCCGCGACTCACTCCTCGGAGAATCGGTAGCCGGCGCCATACAGGGTCTCGATGGAATCGAAGGTCGGATCGACCTGACGGAACTTGCGGCGCAGGCGCTTGATGTGGCTGTCGATCGTCCGGTCGTCGACGTAGATGTCGTCGTGATAGGCGGCGTCCATCAATTGGTTCCGCGTCTTCACGATGCCCGGTCGCTGGGCCAGCGTTTCCAGGATGAGGAACTCGGTGACGGTCAGCGTCACCGGCTCGGCGTTCCAGGTCGTCCGATGACGGGCGGGGTCCATGGACAGTCGGCCGCGCACCAGCGGATCGGCGCCTGCGGCCCCGCTGTCCTCGGTCGGCGACATCGCGATTTCCGTACGGCGCAGGATCGCGCGGATCCGTGCGATCAGCAGGCGCTGGCTGAAGGGCTTGGCGATATAGTCGTCCGCCCCCATCGCAAGGCCCAGCGCCTCGTCCAGCTCGTCGTCCTTGCTGGTGAGGAAGATCACCGGGATCTGGCTTCGCTCGCGCAGGCGGCGCAGCAGTTCCAGCCCGTCCATCCGCGGCATCTTGATGTCGAAGATGGCAAGGTCGGGCGGATTGTCCGTCAACGCCTTCAACGCCGTCTCGCCGTCCGAATAGACGCGGGTCAGGAAACCCTCCGTCTGGAGCGCGATGGATACGGATGTCAGGATGTTGCGGTCGTCGTCGACCAGCGCGATCGTCGCCGTCATGCGGGGGATAGCCTCAGTCCCATGATCGCCCCGCGGTAGGGCAAAGCGGGCACCGGCTCAACCGTCCTCGCGCCGGTCGCGTGGTTTGACGCCTGCGTCCGCCCGGCTTATGCGACATGCATCGCCGGCGCGCGTGCAGACCCTCCCCAGGATGCGTGCGCCAGGCTGGAACATAGGGAGGATGTTAGTGAACGAGCGTATTCCGCACGCCGGACTTGCCGCGCAGGGTATCGAGACCCGCGCCGACCTGCACTGGAATCTGGTGACGGCCCGGCTGGTCGAAGCCGCCGTGGCGCGTGGCGAGGGCAAGCTGTCCGCCGATGGTCCGCTCGTCGTCGAGACCGGCCAGCACACCGGGCGCTCGGCGCAGGACAAGTTCATCGTCCGCGATGGGGAAACCGACGGCACCGTCTGGTGGGGTAAATCCAACAAGGCGATGAGCCCTGAGCATTTCGCCTCGCTCAAGGCCGATTTCCTTGCCGCCCTGCGCGACAGGGAACATCTGTTCGTGCAGGACCTGTATGGCGGGTCGCAGCCCGAGAATCGCGTCCGGGTGCGCGTCGTCAACGAACTCGCCTGGCACAATTTGTTCATCCGCACGATGCTGGTCCGGCCCGAGGAGCATGAGCTTGCCGGGTTCGAGGCGGAATATACGATCATCGATCTGCCGAGCTTCCGCGCCGATCCGGCGCGGCACGGGACGCGCAGCGAGACCGTCATCGCCGTGAACTTCACGGAAAAGCTGATCCTGATCGGCGGCACGAAATACGCCGGCGAGATGAAGAAGTCGGTCTTCGGCCTGCTCAACTATCTGCTGCCGACGTCGGGCGTCATGCCGATGCATTGTTCGGCCAACATGGGCGCGGACGGGTCGACGGCGGTGTTCTTCGGGCTGTCGGGAACCGGCAAGACCACGCTGAGCGCGGACGCCAGCCGCACGCTGATCGGCGACGACGAACATGGCTGGTCCGATACCGCAGTCTTCAACTTCGAGGGCGGCTGTTATGCCAAGATGATCCGCCTGTCGCGTGATGCCGAACCGGAGATCTTCGCGACCACCAAGCGGTTTGGAACCGTGCTCGAAAACGTCGTGATGGACCCCGTCACCCGCCAGCTGGACCTCGACGACAACAGTCTGGCCGAAAACAGCCGCGGCGCCTATCCGATCGACTTCATCCCCAACGCCTCCGAAGACAATATGGGCGGGGTGCCGAAGAACATCGTGATGCTGACCGCCGATGCATACGGTGTGCTGCCGCCGATCGCGCGGCTGACCCCGGATCAGGCGATGTACCACTTCCTGTCCGGCTATACCGCGCGGGTGGCGGGAACGGAGATCGGCGTGACCGAGCCCGACGCGACCTTCTCGACCTGTTTCGGGGCACCGTTCATGCCGCGCCACCCCTCGATCTACGGAAACCTGCTGAAGGAGCGGATCGCGAAGGGCGGCGTCGATTGCTGGCTGGTCAACACCGGCTGGACGGGCGGGAAATACGGGGTCGGCAACCGCATGCCGATCAAGGCGACGCGCGCGCTGCTGAATGCGGCGCTCGACGGCAGTCTGAAGGATGCCGAGTTCCGCATCGATCCCAATTTCGGCTTCGCGGTGCCGGTTACCGTGCCGGGCGTGGATGCAGCGATCCTTGACCCGCGGGAGACGTGGGCGAACACCGCCGACTACGATGCCACCGCCGCGAAACTGGTCGACCTGTTCGTCGACAATTTCGCGCAATTTGCCGAACATGTCGACGAGGGCGTTCGACAGTCGGCGCCACGGGGCAAGGCGGCGCAACCCGCGTAGACCGATCGCGGGGCCGGCGGCATCGTCCGCCGGCCCCGCACCCCGGCGGCGGCTGTCATCGCGGCATCGCACGATCGACCCTCGCCCGTCACAATGCGGGCGCAAGGTGCCGCTGACGAACAGCAGGGGCGGATCGATGACGGGCGCGACGCACAAGGCCGTGGCCGCCGCAATGCAGCGGCACAGGCAATTGTCGAAACAGGGCCTACTGGAACGCGCATTCGCCTGGGCATTTCGGGGGCTCGTCTATGCCCAGATCTGGGAAGACCCCGTCGTCGACATGGCGGCGCTGGCGATCACCCCCGATTGCCACGTCGTCACCATCGCCTCGGGCGGCTGCAACGCATTGTCCTACCTGACCGCCGACCCGGGCGCGATCACCGCGGTCGACCTCAACACCGCGCACATCGCGCTCGGCACCCTGAAGCTCGCCGCGGCACGCCATCTGCCGGATCACGCCAGCTTCCTCCGCTTCTTCGGCAATGCCGCCAGCCGCGACAACCTCGCAGCATACCAGCGGTATATCCGTCCCCACATCGACGAACCGACCCGGCGCTATTGGGAAGGGCGCGACCTGATCGGTCGGCGCAGGATCGGCGGGTTCGTCCATGGCGTCCACAAGCGGGGTCTGCTGGGCCGCTTCATCGGCGCGGCTCATCTCGTCGCGCGGTTGCATGGCATGGACCCGCGCCTGCTGCTCGCGGCACAAACCTTGGACGAACAGCGCGCGATCTTCGAACGCGACGTCGCCCCCGTCTTCGATCGGGGGTTGGTAAAATGGCTGACGGATCAGCCCGCGTCGCTGTTCGGGCTCGGTATCCCGCCCGCGCAGTTCGACGCGCTCGCCGGCGATGGACGCATGGCCGACGTGCTGCGCCAACGGCTGGAGAAGCTCGCCTGCGACTTCGACCTCAGCGATAATTATTTCGCCTGGCAGGCATTCGGACGTCGATATGGCGAGGGACCGGCGGCGCCGCTCCCGCCATATCTGCAGGCGCGGCATTATACGGCGGTGGCGAGCCGGGTCGACCGGATCGGGCTGGTTCACGCCAATCTTGCGGAACATCTCGCCACGCTGCCGGCTGCGTCTTGCGACCGCTACGTCCTGCTCGATGCGCAGGACTGGATGACCGACGCGCAACTCGATGCCTTGTGGGGGGAGATCACCCGTACCGCCCGGCCGGGCGCGCGCATCCTCTTCCGCACTGCGGGAGAGGATGACATCATACCCGGCCGGATCGCACCGGCGACCCTGTCACGCTGGCGATATCAGGCAGAGGCATCGCGCACCTTCACGGGCCAGGACCGCTCGGCGATCTACGGCGGCGTGCACCTCTACATCCTTGCGGGGGCATGAGGTGGATCATGCCGTCCGCATGGATCGCATCTACAGCGCGCAACGCCACATCTACGACCTGACCCGCAAATATTACCTCTTCGGCCGCGATGCCCTGATCGACGAGCTGGACTTGCGACGCGGGGATACGGTGCTGGAGATCGGTTGCGGCACCGGTCGCAACCTGATCCGTGCGGCCCGTGCATGGCCACAGGGACGGTTCTACGGCCTCGACATTTCCGAAGCCATGCTGACCACGGCGCGCGCCCGGACCGCGTCGGCAGGATTGTCGGATCGCATCACGCTGGCGCAAGGGGATGCCGCTCGGTTCGATGCGGCATCGCTCTTCGGGTTGCCGCGGTTCGATCGCGTGGTGTTCAGCTACACTTTGTCGATGATCCCGCCCTGGCGCGACGCCCTGGCTCAGGGGCTCGCGGTGACGGCGCCAGCCGGGCGCATGGCTGTCGTGGATTTCGATACGCAGCACGACTGGCCGGCGTTGTGGAGAAGGCCGTTCCTGGCTTGGCTGAAGCGCTTCGAGGTGACGCCACGGCACACCCTTCGCGAAGAGCTCACTCGCCTGGCACAATGCCATGGCCGCCACAGTCAGACGGAGACGCTCTGGAAAGGATACGCCTGCAAGGCGCTTGTCCGATAGGGCGACACGCGTCCCATGGCCCCGGCGATGCGGCTGCTGCCGTCCTGTGCAACTGGCAGCCAATCCGATCTGGTCGAGGTTACGCCTTGCCCTCGGCCAGACCGCTGGCCGATCCCGGACCATCGCCGCGCTGGAAGAACTGTTCGACGATATCGCGCGCCAGCCGCGCCGGCTTCAGGGTTTCCGCATCCAGGCAACACCAGCTCGACTTCACCTCGGCCAGCACCTCTTCGCCGCGCCGGATCACCGTCTCGTAGAATGCGCGGGCGCCCTGCACCTTTTCCAGCAGCACCGTCGCAATCACGTCGTCGCCAAGGAAGGTCGGCTTGCGATAGGTGATCTCGTGCTTCAGCGCGACCCACAGATGCGCGGCGACCGCCTCGGCCGGCGCCAGCTTCTGCCAATGGCTTACCACCGCATCCTGGACCCACTTCAGGTAGCTCGCGTTGTTGACGTGCCCCATGAAGTCGATGTCGCCGGGATCGATGCCGATCGGGTAAAGATGGGGAATGCTCTGCGTCACGGTACGCCATATAGCAGGTCCGCGGCGATCTGACACCTGCCCGGCGGCATAGAATAGATTTAGGTGTCGATCGCTTCCACGACCACCAGGCCGCCGCGCACCTCGGTGATCCGCACGCGCTCGCCTGCCGCAGCGTCCGTTCCGCATGCGGGCCACGACCCGTCACCGATCCGAACGCGCCCGCCGTTCGCGTCGATCGCCACGTCCACAATGGCCGTCGTCCCGATCAGGCGAGCCGCCCGATCGTTGAGCTGCGGATCGCTGGTCGCAATCGGGAAATCGACGTACCATCGCTTGCCGATCACGACGGTGACGACACTCCACACGGCAAATGCCGCGATCTGCCCCTCTAGCGGCAGCGCCGGTGCGACGAGTACGGCGAGCCCTACCACGGCCGCCGCGATCGCGAGGAAGACGGCGAAGACACCGGGGATCAGCAGTTCCGCGATGCCGAGCGCCAGGGCACCGATCAGCCACGCGCCGCCCGCACCGCCGATCGCGTCGAGCGTCACTGTTGGGGCAGTTCGAAGGGTCCCCGCTTCGGTTCGCCGCGCGTCGGCGCGGGCGCCGGGGCCTTGCCCAACGCATCCTTGGCGAGTTCGCCGATGCCACCCAGCGTCCCCATCAGCTGCGTCGCCTCCACCGGGAACAGGATCGTCTTGGCATTGGGGCTGGTCGCGAACTTGCCGATGGCCTCCACATATTTCTGCGCGACGAAATAGTTGATCGCCTGTGTCCCGCCCTGTTCGATCGCCTCGGACACCACGCGGGTCGCCTTGGCCTCTGCTTCGGCGGCGCGTTCGCGCGCCTCCGAATCGCGATAGGCCGATTCACGCCGTCCTTCGGCCTCCAGGATACGCGCCTGCTTCTGGCCTTCGGCACGCAGGATCTCCGATGCCCGCGTCCCTTCGGCCTCCAGAATGTTGGCGCGCTTCTCGCGCTCCGCCTTCATCTGGCGACCCATTGCCGTGACAATATCGGCCGGCGGCCGGATATCCTTGATCTCGACCCGGGTGATCTTGACGCCCCACGGCACCGTCGCATGGTCCACGACGGAGAGCAGCCGCGCGTTGATCTCGTCGCGCTTGGACAGCGTTTCGTCGAGATCCATCGACCCCATCACGGTGCGCAGGTTGGTCGTCGTCAACTGGAGCAAGGCGACGTACAGGTCGCTGACCTCATAGGCGGCCTTGGGCGCGTCGAGCACCTGGAAGAAGACGACGCCGTCGGTCGACACGATCGCATTGTCCTTGGTGATGATCTCCTGTCCCGGAATATCGATCACCTGCTCCATCATGTTCACCTTGCGGCCGACGCGATAGAAGAAGGCGGGGTAGAAATTGAAGCCGGGACTGGCCGTGGTGATGTATCGGCCGAAATGTTCGATCGTGTACTGATAGCCCTGGCGAACGATCTTGATGCTCGTGAACAGGTAGAACAGCACCAGTACCAAAGCGAATGCAGCGATCGTGATACCCATATGCCCTCCGCCGAAGCGACTCCCGCGCAACGTCCCGCGTGCATAGCATACCCTCACGTCGCACAAAGACGCCTCGCGCTTCGGCAGATCGTCGGTCGCATCGCAACCGGATACGCCGCCCTCTAGCGCTACGCCCGCGCTGCGGTTACATGGCCCGCCACTTCTCCCTCCCGCGAGGAACGGCATTTTGAACATCCGGCTCGGCCTCACCTTCGACGACGTCCTGCTCGTACCAGCCGAGTCGGACATCCTGCCGAGCACCGCGGATACGCGCACGCAGCTGACGCGGGGGATCGCGCTCAACATCCCGATCCTGTCGTCGGCGATGGATACGGTGACCGAGGCGGACATGGCGATCGTCATGGCGCAGCTGGGCGGCATCGGGGTGTTGCACCGGAACCTGTCTGTCGAGGAACAGGTGGCCGCGGTGCGCCAGGTCAAACGGTTCGAATCGGGTATGGTTGTTAACCCGATCACGATCGCACCGACCGCGACGTTGGCCGAGGCGCAGGCGCTGATGGCGCATCACAAGATCAGCGGCATTCCCGTGGTGGAGCGGGACGGCAAACTGGTCGGCATCCTCACTAACCGCGATGTCCGCTTCGCCGAAAACCCCAAGCAGCCCGTCGCCGAGCTGATGACGCACGACGACCTCGCCACCGTGTCGACCGATGTCGGGCAGGAAGAGGCGAGGCGGCTGCTCCATCAGCGCCGGATCGAAAAGCTGCTGGTGGTGGATGACGCGTATCGATGCGTCGGGCTGATCACGGTCAAGGACATCGAAAAGGCGGTGACCTATCCCACCGCCACGAAGGACGCCGCGGGTCGGCTGCGGGTCGCCTCGGCGACGACGGTCGGCGACAAGGGGTTCGAACGGACCGAGGCGCTGGTCGATGCCGAATGCGACCTGATCGTCATCGATACGGCGCATGGCCACAATCGCGACGTCGCGCGAGCGGTGGAGCGTGTGAAGAAGCTGAGCAATTCGGTGCAGGTCGTCGCCGGCAACGTCGCGACCGGCGCGGCGACGCGGGCGCTGATCGATGCCGGCGCGGACGGGATCAAGGTGGGGATCGGGCCGGGATCGATCTGCACCACCAGGGTGGTGGCCGGGGTCGGCGTGCCACAATTGACCGCGGTGATGGACTGCGCGGAGGCGGCTGCTCGGGCCGGCGTGCCGGTGATCGCCGACGGCGGACTGCGCACCTCGGGTGACCTTGCCAAGGCGCTGGCAGCGGGTGCGTCGACCTGCATGGTCGGCTCGCTGCTGGCCGGCACCGAGGAAGCACCGGGCGAGACGTTCCTGTATCAGGGGCGCGCCTACAAATCGTATCGCGGCATGGGGTCCGTCGGCGCGATGGGACGCGGATCGGCCGATCGCTATTTCCAGGGTGACATCAAGGATCAGATGAAGCTGGTGCCGGAGGGTATCGAAGGACAAGTCGCGTACAAGGGACCGGCGAAGGACGTGATCCACCAACTGGTCGGCGGCATCAAGGCCGCGATGGGCTATACCGGGTCGGCGACGATCCCCGATCTGCAAACGCGTGCGCAATTCGTTCAGATCACCGGGGCGGGGCTGAAGGAGAGCCACGTGCACGATGTGACGATCACCCGCGAAGCGCCGAATTATCCGACACGCTAGGTGACGCCCGCCGCACGCACCCAAGCCGCCATCGAACTGCTCGACGAGGTGATCGTCGCCGCGCGGGGAGGCGGTGCGGCCGCCGATACGCTGGTCACGCGTTATTTCGCGACGCGGCGCTATGCAGGATCGAAGGATCGGCGCGCGGTGCGGGAACTGGTCTATGCCGCCATTCGCCGGGCGGGCGAGATGCCGGCGTCGGGCAGGTCCGCCATGCTGGCGATTGCTGCGGACGACGGCGACGTCGCCGCTACGTTCGACGGATCGACGCACGGTCCGGCACCCATCGGGCCCGAGGAACGCGCCGCATCCAGCGGCGTCATGCCGGAATGGCTCGTGCATGCGCTGGACCGATCGGGTGTATCGACCGATGAGCAGGCCGCGTTGATCGCGCGCGCGCCGCTGGATGTGCGGATCAATCGGTTGACAGCAGATGTCGCGGCGATCGACGCGCTGGGCGGCGTACCCATTCCCGGCCTGGCGGATGGCCTGCGCCTGCCGTCCGGCACCAACGTCAATGCGTTGGCCGGGCAGGTCGAGGTGCAGGACGCCGGCAGCCAGATCGTCAGCCTGGCGGCCCGTGCTCAGGCTGGACAGGCGATCGTCGACCTGTGTGCCGGCGGCGGCGGCAAGACGCTCGCCATCGCCGCGGCAATGGGCAACCACGGCCATATCCTCGCCACGGATGTCGACCGGGGACGGCTCTCCCGATTGGCGCCGCGCGCGGCCAACGCTGGGGTGACCATCATCGAGCCGCGGTTGCTCGATCCCAAACGCGAGGCTGATGCCCTCACCGATTGGCGCGGCTCCGCCGATTGCGTCCTGATCGACGCACCTTGTTCCGGCACCGGTACGTGGCGGCGCAATCCTGAGGCACGGTGGCGGCTGACGCCGGACAGACTTGGGAAGTTCGCTGCACAGCAGCGGCACGTATTGGACGTCGGCGCTTCACTCGTCCGGCCGGGCGGCGCATTGGTCTATATCGTCTGCTCGCTGCTGGATGAAGAAGGCGCTGGCCAGATCGACGATTTCCTGACCGATTATCCCGGCTGGCTTGCTGACACCTCGGACCTGCCGGCGGGGCGGGGCCGGGGGCGTGGCACGCGGCTCGATCCATTCCACGACGGCACCGACGGCTTTTTTGTCGCGCGGCTGATAAGCCCCTGCTAATCCTCGACGCGATGCCCCGAGTGGAGAACTTCATGCGCGTTACGTCCGTCGCCATCGCCGCAACGTTGACCCTGGTATGCGTTTCCACCTCGTTGAACGGACAGCGGCCCGACAATGCGATCGACGCGCGGTCCCTGCAATTGCTCGCCGAAGGGCGCGCCGCGCGCGCGGCCGGCAATCTCGACGGGGCCACCGACTTGCTGGAGACGGCTTTGGCGGTCGATCCCCGCAACCGTCAGGCTTTCGTGACACTCGCCGAAGTGGCGGAAACGCGCGGCCTGCCCGGAAAGGCGATCAGGCTGTACCGCGAGGCGCTGACATTGGAACCGAACGACGTCGGTGCGCTGCGCGGGCAGGGTGAGGCGCTGGTGGCCAAGGGCGCGGTCGCAGTGGCCCGCGGAAATCTCGCCAAGATCCGCACGCTCTGCAAGGCGGGTTGTCCCGAGGCAAACCAGCTGGCGGCAGTCATTGCCAAGGGGCCACCGGTGACGACGGCGCAGACCGAAACGAAATCGCCTGAAACGCAGCCGGCCGCAAAGGAATAGCATCGCGGCATCGCGATGAAGGGTCGTTCGTCCAAGGCCCACGATCCGCTATTTGTGCCATCGCCGCCACGCGCTCGCCCCCCTGATGCTGGTCAAGACAAAGCATTGGCCGACGAGTGGCAACGCCCGACCCGGTTACTGGCGCCCGACCTCTCGCGCCAAGGTGACGAATTCGGCGACGCTCACCGTTTCGGCCCGGCGGGTCGCATCGATGCCGATCCGCTCCAGGGCAGCGAGAGCGCCAGCCACACCCTTCAGGCTCTGGCGCAGCATCTTGCGACGCTGGCCAAAGGCGGCGGCGGTGATCCGCTCGATCACGCGGACGTCGACATCCGCCGGCGCGTCGCCCGGCACGATATGCACCACCGCGGACATCACCTTTGGCGGCGGAGTGAAGGCCGACCGGTGGACGGGCATCGCGATCCTCGCGGACGATCGCCACTGGCTCAGCACCGCCAACCGGCCGTACGCATCGTCATTCGCGGATGCGACGATCCGGTCGGCCACTTCTTTCTGAAACATCAGTGTCGCGGATTGCCACCACGGCTGCCACGCCGCCGTCAACCAGCCGACGAGCAGCGCCGTGCCGACATTGTATGGCAGGTTGGAGACGATGTGCGGCCGCCCCTCGAACAGACTTGGCGCATCCACATCGAGCGCATCGCCTTCGATCACCCGCAGGCGATCCGGATAGGCGGCGGCCAATTCGGCGAGCGCCGGGATGCAGCGACGGTCGCGCTCGATCGCCGTCACGCGCGCTCCGGCGGCCAGCAGCGCACGCGTCAAACCGCCCGGGCCGGGTCCAACCTCCAGCACTTCCGCATCGTGAATGTCGCCGGGCACCGCGGCGATGCGGGCGAGCAATTGCCCGTCGAACAGGAAATTCTGTCCCAGTGCCTTGCTGGCGTTCAGCCCATATCTGGCGATGACGTCGCGCAGCGGCGGCAGCTTGCCGCCAACGGGTGCGACGATCATATGCCGATGCGGCGATCCGCCGCCTGTCCGGCCATCGCGATTGCCGCGATCATCGCGCCCGGATGCGCCCGGTCCTGACCGGCGATGTCGAACGCGGTGCCATGGTCCGGGGACGTGCGCACGATCGGCAGGCCGAGCGTGATGTTGACCCCCTCATCGAAATGCAGCGTCTTGATCGGCACCAGCGCCTGATCGTGATAGCAGCATAGAACGGCATCGTAGCCGGTGCGCGCGGTTGCATGGAACAGCGTATCGGCGGCAAACGGACCGGTGGCGTCGATGCCCTCGGCGCGCAATTGCGCGATGGCCGGCTGCAGCAGGTCGATCTCCTCCCGCCCGATCGTACCGCTTTCGCCCGCATGGGGGTTGAACCCGGCAAATGCCAGACGCGGCGCGACGAGCCCGAAATCCTGCATCAGGCCCATCGCCGTCGCGCGCCCCTTCGCCACGATCAGTTCGATCGACAGCAGCGACGATACCTCAGCCAGCGGTACATGTGCGGTGATGGGTACCACGCGCAGCGACGGACCCGCCAGCATCATCACGGCGGCATCGGCCGCGATGCCACAGCGTTCCGCGACGAATTCGGTCTGGCCCGGCTGATTGAACCCGATGCCATAGAGCTGCGCCTTCGACACCGGTCCCGTTACGAGGCCTCGCGCCACACCGGATCGGGTAAGATCGATCCCATGCTCCAGCGCGCGCAGGGCGGCACGCGCACCGTGCGTGTCCGGCGTGCCCGGCGTGACCGCACCGCCCTCGGCGACGCTCAGGACCGGCAGCGCGCGATCGAAGACCGTCGACGCGGCGTCGAGGCTCTCGACCCGTTCGATCGGCCCGGTCCATACCTGTGCTACGGCCGCCACGTCACCGATCAGGGCGAAGGGCGGCAGGCTGTGCAGGTTTCGCACCGCCCAGCTCTTGGCGATGATCTCCGGGCCGATCCCGGCAGGATCGCCCATCGGTATCGCGAGCGGCACGGCGCGCGCCATATCAGCGATACTCGATGACCGCGTCGCGCCGCAGGTCGCGCAGCTTGCTTTGTGCCCGCAAATTGACGCGCTGCTGTTCCAGCTGCCCCTGGATCTGGGCTGCTCCCGGCACGGCGGACTGCTGCGGATCGTCGCGACCGCACAGCACGAGTGCGCGTACGCCCTCGGTCGGCGAACCGAACGGCGGGGTCGCCTGGCCGACTTGCAGCTTTACCATGATCTCCTGCAGCGGGGCGGGAAGGTCGCGGATGCGGATGCTGTCGTTGTCCACGACCTCGGCGTTGATCGTGGCCGCGACCTTTTCGACCGTGCCGCAACCCTGGATCGACTGCACCGTCTTGGCGAAGGTCGCGGCCCGTGCCTGGGCCTGCGCCTGCGTGGTGCCGGCCGGGAACTGAACGGTAAGCTGCTTGAGGCTGAGCTTCGCATCGCGTGGATCGGCGGCACCGATCGTCCGCTTGTCGGTGAGATACAGGATCGAGAAACCGCCGGGCGTCTCGATCGGCCCCGCGACCTGGCCGACCGCCATCTGCGTCGCCGCATCGGCGAGCGGCTGCGGCAGGGTCACCAGCCGGATCCAGCCGAGATCGCCGCCGACACCGCGCGTGGATGCCTCGGAATAATTGCGGGCGAACAGCTCGAACGGCTGCTGCGCCTTCTGGATTTCGGCGATGATCTGCTTGGCCTTGGCGAACACCTCGGCCCGGTTGCCGTCATTGGCGCTGAGGTAGATCTCGCGGAGGTTGTATTCCTCGGTACCGCGCGACGCCTCGATCCGCTTCTGGATCGCGGTGACTTCCTCCTCGCCGACGTTGACGAACGGTTCGATCTTGCGGCGCAGGTATCGACTCCAGACCAGCTCGCCCTCGATTGCCCGCCGCAGCGACCGCTCCGACGATCCCGCCTTGCGAAGCGCGACGCGCAGCTGGGGGACGGTCATGTTGAACCGCTTGGCGAGCCCGGCCTCGCTCTGGTCCAGTTCGGCGGATGCGATCGTGATCTCGGCGGTCTTGGCCTCCTGGATCTGCAGCGTCTCGTCGATGAGCTGGCGCAGGATCTGAAGCTTGAACTCGTCTATCTGCTCCGGCGCCGGGGCGCGGCCGCCGTTGTTGAATACGGTCAGCGCCAACCGCTGGTCGACGTCGGTCCCGGTGATGACCGTATCGTTGACGATCGCGGTGGGTTTGCGGACATTGGGGTCGAGCTTGCCGAAGATCTGCAGGTTTGCCGGGATGTTGAGGTTGGTCTCCGGCACCTGGCTGTCCTGCACCGTCTGCGCCACCGCGCCGGTGCCGAATGCCGCCAGCGCGACCCAGCCCGACAGGCGGGCGAGGCGGGCGTTGCGTCGAATGTTGTGCGTCACGTTGTTCCGTTACCCCAAAGCTCGGCTGCGCACGGTGGCGCCGCCCCTTGTCCCGGTATTGCCCCGATCCAGCTGAACTGCGGCTTAGCGGCCGAGATTGGTCAAGGCCAGCGTCAACAGGAAGCTGTTGCCCGACCGGGCATCGCCGGTGTCCTGATAATCGCGCCGCCACGTGGCGCCCAGCCGGATGCAATCGTCTTCGTATTGCACGCCGAGCCGGTGACGAATGGGGTCGAACCCATCCGACAGCGACAACGGATCCTCGCTGCGATCGGTCAGGTCGACCACCGCCGATCCGAAGACTGACCAGAAGCGCGCAAACTGGACGCGACCGGCGACGCGTGCTTCCTCGCGATCCTGCAGATCCTCGATCGCGGGAAAAATATTGCGATTGAGCCGGAGATAGCCCGCCAGGACGTAGGTCGAACGAGACCCGACGGTGACGTCGACCTCGTTGCGGCGCACCGCGAACCCGTCCTTGTCGAGGCGGTAGCGATGGGTCAGCGATACGAAGTCGCGCACGCGCAGCGTCGTGCGCCCGACATAGTCGGAGAAGCGATCGCTGAGACCCGTGCCATCGGGCAGAATGGTCGGCCGCGTCGACAGGCGGTAGCTCTGGCCGATCACCGTATCCAGCGTCATGCCGGGCAGCGCGAGCGACCATTCCGCGCCATAGGTGACGCGGCTGCTGTCCTCGAACCGGTCATAGCCGGCGAAGCGGTTGAGCGCGAACAGGTTCGAATCCTCGAGATCGACGGCACGCGCATCCTCGTTCGGCACGTCGAGGTTCGCGATCTTGGGCGAGGCCACGATCTGAACGCGCGGCGTCAGCCGCTGCGTACCGCCGAGGAACTGACCGATGAACGGCCATTTGACGTCGGCCGCCAGCGCACCGATCGCCCGGGTCTGAAAGCCCTCGTTGCCACGATAGCTGACCACCGACGTCAGCAGCGAATCGTTCGTGTTGTAGGCATCGGCGCGGCCATAGGCGGTCAGCGTCACCTCCTGACCCCAGTTGGTCAGGCGGCGCAGGTCCCATTGCCCGGACACGAATGCGCGTTGCGTGTCCTGCCCGGCGGTGCGGGTGATCGCCAGCGTGTTCGCCTGCAACTGCAACTTGCCGCCGGCAAGGTCGAGGCGTTTGCGGAAATCGAGTTCCGGCAGAGCTATCGGCTGATTGCCCTGCGGATCATTGACCCGCAGCGTCTGCACGTACCAGCCGGTCAGCGCGAAATAGGTGTTGGGGTCGATCCGCTCCAGCGAGGCGGTCGTCCGCAACCGGTCGTCGCGCGAAATGTCGTAGCGGCGCAGGAAGGTCCGGTCGCTCGCGATCCGCGCCGATCCGCTGATGCTCCAATAGGGCGACAGCTGGTAGCGGGCGATCCCGTCGATGTAGCCGCGGAACGCGCGTTCCGTCTCGGTCGGCGTGATGGTGTTGAGATCGTCGCTGCGCCGGCTTTCGGTGCCATAAGCGGTGACCCGGAACGCCCCCTTCGTCCCCAGCGCCTCGTAGCGCGCCTCCATCATCGGCAGCACCCGCGTGAACACGTGCGGCGTCAGGATCAGGCCCTTGTTGGGCGCCAGCCGGAAGTAATACGGCGTGACGAACTCGAGGCCATTGACCCGGTCGAGCTGGAAATCGGGCGCGAGCAGGCCGCTTTCCGATCCGGCGCCGACCGGCATTGAGAAGGCGGGAAGCGGCAGTGCCGGCAGGCCGAACAGGTGAAATTGTCCGCCACCGAAATACACGCGCTCGGCCTCCGGACGATACGTGATACGGACGGCCGTGATCTTCCACGACGGCTCCTTGGGGCAGCCGTCCGACGTCTGTACCGCGCATGGGGTGTAGGCGGCCTTGTCGAGCTGCATGGTGCCGTCGGGCTGGCGCGTGCCACGCTCCGCCGCCATGCGGCCGCCCTGCTCCAGCACGACGAGCATGTTGTCGACCATGCCGTCCTTCAGGGAATCGGTCAGCTCGATCGAATCGCCATAGGCGACATCGCCTTGCGGATTGGTGACGGCGATGTTCCCGGTGGCGATCACCTTGCCCGTCTTGCGGTTCCACACGACCTTGTCGGCCCGCAGGCGATCGCCCTGCCGGAACATGCGAACCTCGCTCAGCGCGGTGACGACATCCGTGTTGGTGTCGTATTCCAGGCTGCCGGCGCTGAATTGCACCTGGTCCGCCGCAGCCGGAGCGGTGATCGCGGGGTCGCTGGCGGCGGGCGGCGCGACGGCGCGGTTCTGAAGGTCCTGCGCCAGGGCGGGAACGGACAGGGTCGCGGCAAGGGCCGCAGCCATAGCACCGCCGGCCAGAAGGTCGAAACGCAACACGATGATCCGAACACCCTTTCGGCGCGACCGGCACCGCCCTGAACGGCGCCTCACGCATCCGCCTATCGCATCACCGGCGCGCCTCCGCAATCGTTGTGCTTCGGCCCCCGGAACCCTAGATCGCATCCCTGTCTTTCAGTTCAGGAAGTACCGTTTCATGCAGATCGCCTTTTCCGCCGCCGCCTCCACCGCACCTGCGATCCTCGCGCTGCCGGTGGAAAAGGACCTCGCCGGCCGTGCCGGCTGGCCGGGCGTGGCGGACGGGCATCAGGGCCAGGCGAACGCCGCGGCCCGCGCCGCGCGCTTCGATGGTGAAGCCGGCACCATCGTCGAACTGTTCCTGGCGGATGGGGATGGCGCATCGCACGTGCTGCTGGTGGGCGTCGGCACCGGCAGCGAGGCGGATTGGGAAAAGGCCGGCGGCGCGCTGGTGGCCAAATTGCTGCGGTCCGGCGCAACCGACGTCACCGCCGACCTGTCCGCTGCCAGCCCGACGGCAAAGGCTGCCGCCCGCTTCGTCGCCGGTGCCGCCCAGCGTGCGTGGCGCTACGACCAGTATCGCACCCGGCTGCCCGAAAAGCAGAAGGCGACGTTGGCGACGCTCACCGTCGTCGGCGCGCCTGACGGGATCGAGGGTGCGTGGGCCGATCAGGATGCGTTGACCAGGGGCCTGGAGCTGACCCGCAATCTGGTCGCGGCACCGCCCAACATCCTCTACCCCGAAAGCTTCGTCGAACAGGTCCGCAAGGATGTCGAGGGCCTGGGGCTTGAGATCGTCGTCGTCGACGAGGCGGAGATGACACGGCACGGCATGGGCGCGCTACTGGGCGTCAGCCAGGGTTCGGTGCGCGAGGCTCGCATCCTGGCGCTGAAGTGGAACGGCGCGGGTGAGGGCGATCCCAGCGTGGCGCTGGTCGGCAAGGGCGTGACGTTCGATTCCGGCGGGATCTCGCTGAAGCCCGGCGCCGGCATGGAGGACATGAAGTGGGACATGGGCGGCGCCGGCGCGGTCGCCGGCACGATGAAGGCGCTCGCCGCCCGCAAGGCCAAGGTCAATGTCGTCGGCGTCATGGGGCTGGTCGAGAACATGCCCGATGCGAACGCACAACGCCCCGGTGATGTCGTGACGTCAATGTCGGGCCAGACGATCGAGATCCTCAACACCGACGCCGAAGGCCGGTTGGTATTGGCGGACGCGATCACCTGGACCCAGGCGACGTTCCGGCCAAAGACGATCATTGACCTTGCGACCCTGACCGGCGCGATGATCGTCAGCCTCGGCAACGAATATGGCGGCCTGTTTTCCAACGATGACGCGCTTGCAGACAAGCTGTTGGCGGCCGGCGTGGCGACGGGCGACAAATTGTGGCGGTTCCCGCTGTCTGAAACGTACAACAAGCTCATCGATTCGCCGATCGCCGACATGAAGAATGTCGGACCGCGCGGCGCGGGATCGATCACCGCGGCTCAGTTCATCCAGCGCTTCGTCGACGAAGGGGTGAAGTGGGCCCACCTCGACATCGCCGGCATGGTGTGGAGCGACAAGCCCGGAGCGACCTATGACAAGGGCGCGACAGGTTATGGCGTGAAGCTGCTCGACCGGGTGATCGCCGAGAATTTCGAGGGCTGATCGGCCGCGTCCAATGCCCTCCGGCTGCGGCCGGGGTCCAGTCGGCGCACGCTGATTTGCTGGCGTGACGCTTATTCCAGCTGGACCCCGGTCGTCGCCCGGGAGGACGGGAGCTTGAGGGACATGCAGGTCGACTTCTACCATCTCACCGCCACCCCCCTCGATCGTGCGTTGCCGCAGATCGCGGCGAAGGTTGTGGAAACAGGCGCCCGGTTGCTGATCGTCAGCGCCCGCGACGAACAGCGCGCCGACCTCGACCGCCTGCTGTGGACATGGCGCCCCGACAGCTTTCTCGCCCATGCGCA
Source organism: Sphingomonas insulae (assembly GCF_010450875.1). Classification (NCBI taxonomy): domain Bacteria; kingdom Pseudomonadati; phylum Pseudomonadota; class Alphaproteobacteria; order Sphingomonadales; family Sphingomonadaceae; genus Sphingomonas; species Sphingomonas insulae. The sequence goes on along the minus strand of NZ_CP048422.1, from coordinate 2,327,506 downwards.
GGCCGGCGCCGGCGACGACGCTCTACAGCCGGTGCTGATCGCATCCGACTGCACCGCGGCCAACGCCGCCCGCCACATCGCACTGGTGGACGGCACGTGGCGCGACGACGCTCTCTCCTTCGAACGGGCGTTTCATTTCTTCGAGGACGACCATATCCGCTCCGCCCGCGACGCTTGGCGCGCGCTGGCCGGTCATGACGGTGTCGAGCGTCGCTATTGGAAGAAGAACGACGCAGGACGGTGGGAGCAGGCAGCGTAGCGCAGCGCGCGCGTTGAATGAAAATCGTATGCGGCGGGGCTCGGATCACGCATTGCTAATATCCGGCACAGACCTTCCACGTCAGTCCTGCGCTTACCTGATGAACGTTGCGGTCCGGCGGGAATGGCAGCGATGGGTGTCACGTAGTCACCCGGCGTCGCTTTGCTGCCGACGCCCCCCGCGAAACCGAAGCGGTTGCAAAGGCTACGTCCCGCGACTAGGGCGGCGCCACTTCAAGACCGACCCAAAACCACAGGAGCCCGTGACCATCATGGCCGCGAACCGTACCTTTTCGATCATCAAGCCCGATGCCACCCGCCGCAACCTGACCGGTGCGGTCACCAAGATGCTGGAGGATGCCGGCCTGCGCGTCGTCGCTTCGAAGCGCATCCAGATGACGCGCGAGCAGGCCGAGGGCTTCTACGACGTGCATCGTGAGCGTCCGTTCTTCAACGATCTCGTCACGTTCATGATTTCCGGTCCGGTCATCGTGCAGGTGCTCGAGGGCGACAACGCGATGCAGCGCAACCGCGACATCATGGGCGCGACCAACCCGGCCAATGCCGAGCCCGGCACGATCCGCAAGGAACTGGCGGAATCGATCGAAGCCAACACGGTGCATGGTTCGGACTCGGACGAGAATGCCGAGATCGAGATCGCCTATTTCTTTCAGCCGGACGAGATCGTCGGCTGATGACGACCTGGCGACTGCGGCGTGCGTCTTCGGCTGACGCCGCCGCGGTCGCGCTGGTGGCGGGGGCAAGCTTCCTCGACACGTTCGCCGGTATTCTCGACGGGGCCGACATCGTCGCCCACGTCGCCAGGAACAGCTCGGTCGATACGTTCGCCGCCGTGTGCAGCGACCCGGCGAACATCGTGACGCTGGCCGAACATGCCAATGGCGGTGCGCCGATCGGCTATACGCTGGTGACGGCGCCGGACTTCCCGATCCCGACCGATGATCGCGATATCGAGCTTCGCCGGATTTACACGCTACCGCTGGCGCAGGGCATCGGCCTTGGCAAGGCGTTGATGGCACAGGCGATCGACGACGCCAGGGCGCTCGGCAGGGCGAGGCTGTTGCTGGGTGTGCTCGGCAGAAACCAACGCGCGTGTGCATTCTACGAGCGATGCGGCTTCGCGGTGGCGGGGCGTCGCCGCTATCTGGTCGGCGCCACCCTGTGCGACGACTATATATACGCCCTGGATCTATGAGAGGCTTACCCTCCCTCCGGTCGGAGAGAGGGCAGGCCGGTCAGGTCGATGGGAAGGCTCAGGCCGGCACGAAGACCTCGTCGTCGTCCATCACGTGCAGAACGCCATCGGCAATCGCGAAATACGCGCCGCGCAGTTTCAGCTTGCCCGCCGCCTCGCGTTCCGCGACGAACGGGAAGGTGCGAAGGTTGGCGATGCTGACGCGTACCGCCTCATGCTCCATTTCGCGCTTGGCCTCGGCGCCATCGCCGAACTTGCCGATCACGCGTTCGCGCGCGTCGTCGAGCAGGCCGACCCAGTCGGAAATGAACTTGCCCTTGCCGGGTTCGCTGTCCTTGAAACCGTGCGACAGTGCCGCCGCACAGCCGCCGCAGGACGCATGGCCCATCACGACGACTTCCGGCACTTCGAGTTGCGTCACCGCGAATTCGACTGCCGCCGACACGCCGTGATAGCCGCCGCCGGTTTCGAACGGGGGCACGAGGTTGGCGACGTTGCGAACCGCAAAGATCTCGCCGGGCGACGTGTCGAAGATCTGCGACGGGTCGACCCGGCTGTCCGAACAGGCGATCACCATCACCTTGGGGCTCTGGCCCGCGCTCAGTTCCGTCCAGCGTTCGCGCTGCTGAGTCCAGCCGCCCTTGCGGAACCGGCGATAGCCTTCGATCATGTTCGAAAAGTCGGTCAATGAAGCCTCCGTTGTGTCCGTTACGGCGATATAACGCGGGGATCGCACCGAGTTCCAGCACGACCGCCACCAGCCACGAAGCCTTACAAACGGGCAAGGCGGCACAAAGGTTGTGAGAGGCCGGCTTGATCGCTATCTCGCCGTCATGAACGAGATGACCCCGCTCGCCCGTCCGGAACGCCTGCGCAAACCCGACTGGATTCGCGTCAAGGCGCCGACCAGCGCCGGCTTCGCCGCGACGCGCGAACTGATGCGGTCCAAGAGCCTGACGACGGTGTGCGAAGAGGCGGCCTGCCCGAACATCGGCGAATGCTGGTCCAAGAAACACGCGACGGTGATGATCCTGGGCGACACGTGCACGCGCGCCTGTGCGTTCTGCAATGTCAAGACGGGCATGCCGCGCGCGGTCGATCCGATGGAACCCAACAACGTCGCCGATGCCGCCGCGCAAATGGGGCTGGAGCATATCGTCGTCACCTCGGTCGATCGCGACGATCTGCCCGATGGCGGGGCGCGACAGTTCGTCAAGGTGATCGAGGCGATCCGCCGCTCCAACCCGCGCACGACGATCGAGATCCTGACGCCCGATTTCCGCAACAAGCACGAAGCCGCGGTCGAGGCGATCGTGGCGGCGCGCCCCGACGTGTACAACCACAATCTGGAGACGGTGCCGCGGCTGTACCCGACCATCCGTCCGGGTGCGCGCTATTATGCGTCGATCCGCCTGCTGGAGAGCGTCAAGAAGCTTGACCCCTCGATCTTCACCAAGTCCGGGGTGATGCTGGGTCTCGGCGAACAGCGGCTGGAGGTGCACCAGGTGATGGACGACATGCGGTCGGCCGACATCGATTTCCTGACGATGGGTCAATATCTCCAACCCACGCCGCGCCATGCGAAGGTCGAGGAATTCGTCACGCCCAAGGCATTCGACAGCTATGCGGCGATCGCGCGCGCCAAAGGCTTCCTGCTGGTCGCATCGTCGCCGCTGACGCGGTCGAGCTATCACGCGGGCGACGATTTCGCGAAGATGCGCGCCAACCGCGAGGCGAAGCTCGGCAAGGTTCAGGACGTCCGTGCCTAAGCACGCCGAAACGCGCCATCTGCCCTATACGCCAGAGCAGATGTTCGACATGGTGGCCGACGTCGCCCGCTATCCAGAATTCCTGCCCTGGGTCAGCGCGATGCGCGTGCGCCAGGACAATGATGTCGCGACGCTTGCCGACATGATCGTCGGGTTCAAGGGGCTGCGCGAAACCTTCACCTCGAAGGTCGAGAAGACGCGGCCTGCCAGCATCCATGTCGAATATATCGATGGTCCGCTGAAGTATCTGCACAACGACTGGCGGTTCCGGGCGGAAGAAGGCGGTTGCGCCGTCGACTTCGCCGTCGACTTTCAGTTCAAGAACCGGATGTTCGAGATGCTGGCGGGGCAGGTGTTCGGCGTGGCGCTGCGGCGGATGATCGGGGCGTTCGAGGATCGCGCCCGCGTCCTTTACGGCAGCAGCAATTCGAGCGCGACCAGCGCTGCCTGAAGGCGGATGCCGCCACGGCCGAGGTCGCCGAACATCTTGCGATCGGCGTGGACGTCGGACGGATCACCGCCCTTTTCGGCGCGGGCGAATACGACCGTACCCACCGGCTTCTTCTCAGACCCGCCGCCCGGCCCGGCGATGCCGGTGATCGCCACTGCGACATCGGCTCCGCTGTTGGCCAGCGCGCCCTGCGCCATGCTCCACGCCACCGCGATCGACACCGCGCCAAAGGTCTCGAGCACGTCGGAATTGACCTTGAGCAGCTTCATCTTGGCTTCGTTGGAATAGGTGACGAAGCCGGCGCCAAAGACGTCGGAGGATCCCGGTATCTCGGTGATCGCCGCAGCCACGAGTCCGCCGGTGCAGCTTTCCGCCAGTGCCACGGTACGGCCGACGGCACGGTTCGCCTCGACCACGCGTGCGGCGGCTTCGATCAATTCCGGCGGTAGCAGGCTGTTCATCAGCGACGCTCCTCGGTGCAGAGCGGCAGGTCGGGGACCGCGATGGCCTTGCCCTTGGCCTTCTCCGCCTTGAAGTAACGCAGTGTCGTAACGATCACGCCCGCCGTATTCACCGGCGGTAACGGGGCAAGCTGCGTCACGAACTGATCGATCGTCCCGCAATCCGCCGGATTGATCCGTCCGACCAGCACCGGCGCCAGCGCCGCGGTGAGCAGCGGCCGCGCGAATTCCGACTGGAGCAGCGTGTCGATCATCGGATCCGACAGCTTGACGATCGCCGCGCGTGCGTTGGGCCATGCGCGGTCGGCGGCATCCTGATATTTCGCCAGGAAACCGCTGTCGTTCCGCCGCAACAGGCTGCTCGCAGGCAAACGGGTCGCGCAGATGATACCCGTCTGCTGGATGATGTCGGGCAAGGCGACCAGGGTCATCGCCTCTGCCTCCGGCGTGGTGATGCAGCGCGTCTGGGCCTGCGCCGGGCTGGTCAGCAGCGCCACAGCAGCGAGCAGCGCCCTCATCGTGGCAGGCTCACGGTTGCGATCGCCTGGGCCGCAATCCCTTCGCCACGTCCGGTGAAGCCCAGCCGCTCGGTCGTCGTCGCCTTGATGCTCACGCGGTCCTCGCCCAGACCAAGCAGTTCGCCGATCCGGCCGCGCATGGCCCCGCGATGCGGACCGACCTTCGGTTCTTCGCAGATCAGGGTCAGGTCGACGAAATCGATCCTGCCGCCCTTGTCGGCGATGAGCGATGCGGCATGCTGGAGGAAACGCGCCGAATCCGCGCCCTTCCATTGCGGGTCGGATGGCGGGAAATGCGTGCCGATGTCGCCGGCCGCGATCGTCCCCAACAGGGCGTCGGTCAGGGCGTGCAGGCCGACGTCGGCGTCGCTATGCCCCGACAATCCCTTGTCGTGCGGGATCAGCACGCCGCCTAGCCACAATTCCTCGCCCGCCTCCAGCCGGTGGACGTCGAATCCCGACGCGCTGCGCGTCTCCCATGCCACTTTCGCCTCGGCGGCAGAAAAATCCTGTGGATGCGTCACTTTGTCGAGCATCGGATCGCCCTGCACCAAAGCCACGCTCCCGCCAAGTCGCTGCACCATCTGGGCATCGTCGGTCGCCTCCTCGTCATTCGGCCACGCCGCATGCGCGGCTCGTAACGTATCGATGCGGAAGCCCTGCGGCGTCTGCACCCGCGACAGTCCGTCGCGTGGCACCACGATGCCGTCGCGCACCAGCGTATCCGCCATGGTGAGCACGGGCATCGCCGCCGCATGGTCCCTGAGCGCGGTCGCGATGCGATCGATCACCTCTGCCGGAACGAACGGCCGCGCGGCGTCGTGGACGAGGACGAGGTCCGCCTTCACCGCCGCCAGACCGTGGGCGACCGACTCGCGCCGCGTCGCGCCCCCGACGATCAGCGGCACATCTCCGAGCGCCGCGCGCGCCAGCGGTTCGGCACCGGCGGCGATCACCACCATCACCTCGTCCACCAGAGGGTGGCCGCATAACGCCGCATAAGCGTGGGCGATCAGCGGCTTGCCCGCCACCATCGCATATTGCTTGGGAACCGCGCCGCCCGCGCGCGAGCCGCTGCCCGCCGCCACGATCAGCGCCACCATCCGTGGTCGATCCGTCATGCACGCCGCCTAGCGCATGGCCGCCAACCTTGCCAGCGCCGGCCGAAGCGGATAGGGTATGCCCGTTTTTCAGGCAGATCATGGCACAGCTTACGCCCATCCAGATCGGTCCCGTGCGGATCGACAGTCCCGTCGTGCTGGCACCGATGACCGGCGTCACCGATATGCCGTTCCGTACGCTCGTGCGCCGCTATGGCTCCGGCCTCAACGTTACCGAGATGATCGCCAGCCAGGCCGCGATCCGCGAGACGCGGCAATCGATCCAGAAGGCGGCGTGGCATCTGTCGGAAGAGCCCGTCTCGATGCAGCTGGTCGGTTGCACGCCCTATGAAATGGCAGAGGCGGCGAAGCTGGCCGAGGATCGCGGTGCGGCGATCATCGACATCAACATGGGCTGCCCCGTCCGCAAGGTGACCAACGGCGATGCCGGATCGGCGCTAATGCGCGACCCGACGCTGGCCGCGCAACTGGTCGATGCGGTGGTGAAGGCGGTCAAGGCGCCGGTGACGCTCAAGATGCGGATGGGGTGGGATCTCGATAGCCTCAACGCCCCCGAATTGTCTCGGATTGCGCAGGACCTGGGTGTGCAACTCATCACCGTCCATGGCCGCACCCGCAACCAGATGTACAAGGGGAGTGCCGACTGGCGCTTCATCCGCACCGTCAAGGAAGCGGTCGGCATCCCGGTCATCGCCAACGGCGACATCTGCACGATCGACGACGCCGTCGCCGCGCTCGACCAGTCGGGGGCCGATGGTATCATGATCGGTCGCGGTGCTTATGGCCGGCCGTGGGTATTGGGGCAGGTGATGGAGTATCTCGCCACCGGCGCCCGCCGCCCCGATCCGTCGCTGGACGAACAATATCGTGTGATCGTCGAGCATTACGACGCGATGCTCGACCATTATGGCGAGGTGACGGGCGTCAACATGGCGCGCAAGCACATCGGCTGGTATACCAAGGGTCTGACCGGATCGGCGGAGTTCCGCAACGCGGTGAACCAGCAGCCCGATGCCAGGGTCGTCAAGCGCATGCTCGCCGACTTCTATGCGCCGCACCGCGACCAGCCTGCCATCCGACAGGCCGCATGATCTGTCGATGAGTGGCCGTCCGGGGTTTGCCGAGCTGTTTGCGGCGCTGCCCGTCGCGGTGATCGTGGTCGACCCGGACGATCGGATCGCGCATGCCAATGCGCTGGCCGAGCAGTTGCTCAACCTGTCGGAACGGGTGATGCGCGGCCAGCCGCTGACGGCGATCCTGCCGCCTCCCGCCGCCGGCGATCGCCCGGAGGGGCAGGGCATGGCCTTCTACGATACCGAGATCGCGACGCCCCATGGCCCCAAGATCCGCGTCGATTTCGTCGAGGCGGCAATCGCGGACCATCCCGGCTGGCGAGCGATCACGCTCCACACCGCCGCCAGCACGCGGGCGTTGGGCCCGAGCGCGCGCGGGGCCAGCGCGCGCGCCGCAAGTGGTGCGGCGGCGATGCTGGCGCATGAGATCAAGAACCCGCTGTCCGGCATCCGCGGCGCGGCGCAGCTGTTGGGCGCGGGCGAACTCACCACGCTGATCGTTACCGAGGTCGACCGGATCGCCGCCTTGATCGACCGGATGCAGGACTTCAGCGATACCCGTCCACTGACCATCGCGGCGGAGAATATCTACCCGCTGATCGGGCATGCCCGCCGGCTCGCGCTCGCCGGCTTCGCGCGGGGCGTGACGATAGAGGAGCGGTTCGACCCGTCGCTGCCGCCCGCCGCGGTCAATCGGGACGCCCTGCTGCAAATCCTGATAAACCTTCTGAAGAACGCTCGGGAGGCGGCGCGGCTCGAACGCAATCCGCGCATCGTCATCACCACCGCGTATCGGCACGGCATGTCGGTGGCCGCCGCACCGGGCAAGCCGCGGGTGCCGCTGCCGATCGAGATCTGCGTGCTGGACAACGGTCCCGGCGCCCCCGTCGACATCGCCGATCACCTCTTCGACCCCTTCGTGTCGGGGCGGCCGGAGGGGCAGGGGCTCGGCCTCGCGCTGGTCGACAAGCTGATGCGCGACATGGGCGGCATCGTCCAATACGCCCGCGAAGGAAGTCCCGAGATGACGACGCTGCGCCTATTGCTGCCGCGGGCGACCGCCCCATGACCAGAATCCTCGTCGTTGACGACGATGCCGCGATCCGCACCGTCGTCGCCCAGGCGCTGCGCCGCGCCGGTCATGAGGTGCAGACGGCCGAGACGCTCCAGCAACTCGACCGGGCGCTGGCGACGCGCGTGCCGGACGTACTGGTCACCGATGTCATCCTCCCCGATGGCGACGGCATCGATCGGGTGAAGGAGATCGGCCAGCGACTGCCGCAACTGCCGATCATCATCCTGTCCGCGCAGAACACCCTGACTACGGCGGTACGGGCGGCGGAGGTCGGGGCCTATGAATACCTGCCCAAGCCCTTCGATCTGGACGATCTGACGCGGGCGGTGACCGGGGCGCTGGCGCGGGGCGCGATCATGCCGCAGCCGGAGGCGGGCGAGGATCCGGAGCTGCCGCTGATCGGCCGTTCGCCGGCGATGCAGGACGTCTATCGTATCATCGCGCGGGTGCTGTCGAACGACCTCACTGTACTGATCTCCGGCGAATCGGGAACGGGCAAGGAATTGGTCGCTCGCGCCATCCATGATCTCGGTGCCCGGCGGTTGGCACCGTTCGTGGCGATCAACATGGCCGCGATCCCGCGCGAACTGATCGAGGCGGAGTTGTTTGGCCATGAACGGGGAGCATTCACCGGGGCCGCGGTGCGGAATGCCGGGCGGTTCGAACAGGCTGCCGGCGGCACGTTGTTCCTGGACGAGATCGGCGACATGCCGATGGAGGCGCAGACGCGGCTGCTCCGCGTGCTCCAGTCGGGCGAGTTCACCACGGTCGGTGGTGCCCGCACGATGCGCGCCGACGTGCGTGTCGTCGCGGCAACCAACCGCGACCTGACGCAGCAGGTCGCCGCAGGCCACTTTCGCGAGGACCTGTTCTATCGGCTCAACGTCGTGCCCATCGCTTTGCCTGCCTTGCGCGAACGGCGGCAGGATATTCCGCTGCTCGCCCGCCACTTTCTGGAAAGCGCCGCCGCCCAAGGGTTGCCGCGGCGGCAATTGAGCAACGCCGCGCAGGCCTCGCTCGCCGCCCACGATTGGCCCGGTAACGTACGCGAGCTTGAGAACCTGATGCGCCGGCTCGCGGTGCTGGCCCGCGATGAACTCATCGATGCGCCGACGATCCGCGAGCTGCTGGGCGCGCCGAGTGCCACGCCCCCCGATCATGCGGACGCCGGCATTGCCGAGGCGGTTCGCCATCTGATCGAACGAATCGCCCGCGAACGCCCGGACGCGCTGGACGACGGCAGCCTCTACGATCGCGTCATCGGTGAAGTCGAACGGCCGTTGATCGAAACCATGCTTGCCCGCCACGGCGGCAACCAGCTGCGCGCCGCCCGCGCGCTGGGGCTGAATCGCAACACCTTGCGCAAGCGGCTGGATACCCTGGGCATTGCGGTTGGCGGCGACGACTGATCCCGCCACTCACCGGACTGTTACCACAAACCATCGCTAGCGACGAATTATGTGGTTTCCGTGCAACAATCCACGTTGTACGTAAGGGGTAATGACCGCGGGACCGACGCCCGATCTGTTCGACACCACACCGGAACGCCGCCTGCGCATCACGCCCGCGGTGGAAGCGCTGGTGGTGGCGCTCTGCATCGGTATCGCGGCAACGACGTATTTCATCATCGCCGGTACCAGCAAGCCGCAGGTACCGCTGTCGCCGCCGACCATCGCATCGTTGCTGGTCGCCAATCTGGTACCGGGCATCGCGCTGCTGATGCTGGTCGGGCGGCGGATCGCACGCCGCCGTGCCGCGGCCTCGCTGGTCGGGGGCGAGGGGGTGCTGCACGTGCGGCTCGTCGCGATCTTCTCGATCATCGCAGCGGTTCCGGCCTTGCTCGTCACGATCTTCGCCTCGCTGCTTTTCCAGATCGGGGTGGAATTCTGGTCGTCCGATCGCGCCAGCGGCATGCTGGAAAATGCGCGGACGCTCGTCGGCGAGAATTACCAGCGCGAAGCCGATCGCGTCGTCGCGCAGGTGCAGGCCATGAGCGGCGATCTGTCGGCGGAATTGCAGACCCACGCCGTGGACAGCAAGTTCTTCCAGCAATTCCTGGTGTTCCAGACCTACCGGCGCGAACAGTCGGAAGGCATGATCATCGGCCGGGGCGAGGCCGATCCGCTAATCGTCCTCAACCCCTATGACAAGCCGTTGCAGAATATCGTGACGCCGGCGATGGAAAAGGCGCTGGACGGGGGCAAGCCGTACGTCCTGATCCGCAGCGACGATCGCATCGGCGCGGTGGTGCCGCTCGCCTATGGCAAGGGTGCCTATCTCTATTCGGCGCGGATTTTCGACCCGCAACTCGCCAGCCAGATCCGGCGTGGCGATGCGATCATCCGCGACTATCAGAGCCTGCAGAGCCGGTCGCGTGCGTTGCAGCTCAAGTTCAACGCCGCGCTGCTGCTGGTGTCGCTGTTCATCGTCGCGGTCGCGGTGTGGGCGGCGCTGGCGGTGGCGGACCGGCTGGTGCGACCGGTCGCCGAACTCGTCGACGCGGCGCGCAAGGTCGCGACCGGCGACCTGACCGCGCGCGTCCCCGATCCCCGCCGCAGGGACGAGGTCGGCACGCTGGCCAACGCCTTCAACCAGATGACCGGCCGGTTGCAGGAACAGACGAGCGCGCTGGTGACGGCCAACGATCAGCTCGACAACCGCCGTGCGCTGATCGAGGCGGTGATGGCGGGCGTGTCCGCCGGCGTCATCGCGGTCGCCGAGGATGGCACGGTGCGGATCGCCAATCGCTCCGCCACCGAACTGATCGGCACGGGAGAGGATGGCCTAGTCGGTCGGCCGCTCACCCTGGTGGCGCCCGAATTCGCCGATCTGGTCGGTGGCCGCGAGCGCGAGGCGATCGTGCAGGTCGCGCGGGGCGGCGAACCGCGCACGCTCGCGGTGCGGATCGCGCGTACCGATTCGGGTCCCATCCTGACGTTCGACGACATCACCCAGCAGCTGCTGGATCAGCGGCGGGCCGCCTGGTCGGATGTGGCGCGGCGGATCGCGCACGAGATCAAGAACCCGTTGACCCCGATTCAGCTCGCCGCCGAACGGCTGCAACGTCGCTACGGCAGCAAGGTCGATGCCGACGATACGACGTTCTCACGGCTGACGGACACGATCGTGCGGCAGGTCGGCGATCTGCGGCGGATGGTGGACGAATTCTCGTCCTTCGCGCGGATGCCGAAGCCGGTGTTCCGGGAGGAATCGCTGGTCGATATCGGCCGCCAGTCGCTGTTCCTGCACGAGGTCGCCCACCCTGCCACGCGGTTCGAACTCGACCATTCCGAACCCGCGCCCATATTGGTCTGCGATCGCCGCCAGCTCAGCCAGGCCTTCACCAATATCGTCAAGAACGCGGTGGAAGCCATCGAAAGCAAAGGCAGCGGCGGTGGTGTGATCACCATGTCCGTACGCGAGGATGGCGACAGGATGATCGTCGAGGTCGCGGATACCGGCGTCGGCCTGCCACCCGATCGCGACCGCATCGTCGAACCCTATATGACGACGCGGGCGAGGGGGACCGGCCTCGGCCTCGCCATCGTCAAGAAGATCGTCGAGGACCATCACGGCTTCATGACGTTCGCCGATCGCGATGGCGGTGGCACCGTCGTTCGCATGACCTTCGACGCCGCAGCGTTGGCCGCACTCGACCAGGGCGCCGATGCGCCCGAACCGGTCGAGGACCGCCAGCTCGCAGCACTCACACGCAATCGGAATTAACTTATGGCGCTCGACATCCTCGTCGTCGACGACGAACACGATATCCGGGAACTGGTCGCCGGCGTCCTTGAGGACGAGGGCTATGATACCCGTACCGCAGCGGACAGCGACGCGACGCTGGAGGCGATCGCCACCCGCCGCCCGTCGCTGGTGCTGCTCGACGTCTGGTTGCAGGGGTCGCGGCTGGATGGCCTCGAACTGCTCGACGAGATCAAGCGGCGCGATCCGTCGATCCCGGTGCTCGTCATCTCCGGTCACGGCAACCTCGACACCGCCGTCGCCGCCATTCGCCGCGGCGCCAGCGACTTCATCGAAAAGCCGTTCGAGGCGGAGCGCTTGCTGCTGCTCGTCGCCCGCGCCACCGAAACCGAACGCCTCCGCCGCGAAGTCGCCAGCCTGCGCGTTTCGGCGGGGCGTGAAAGCGACCTGACCGGCAGTTCCGGATCGATCAACGGCGTACGCGCCACGCTGAAGCGCGTCGCCGCGACGGGCAGCCGTGTCCTGATCATGGGGCCGGCGGGCGTCGGCAAAGAGGTCGCCGCGCGCCTGCTGCACGGGTGGAGCAGCCGGGCGCAGGCGCCATTCGTGATCGTCAGCGCCGCGCGGATGACACCCGAACGCGTCGAGGAAGAGTTGTTCGGGGTAGAGGAGGGGGGCGATCTCGTTAGGCCCGGCCTGCTGGAACAGGCGCATGGCGGTACGTTGTTCCTGGACGAAATCGCTGACATGCCCGTCGCCACCCAGGCGCGCATCCTGCGCGTGCTGACCGACCAGAGCTTCAGCCGGATCGGCGGCACGCGGATCGTCAAGGTCGACGTCCGCGTCGTCTCCGCCACCTCGCGCGACCTGACGCACGAGATTGCCGAGGGGCGATTCCGCGAAGACCTGTACTATCGGCTGAACGTGGTCCCGGTGCTGATCCCCGCACTGGCAGAACGCCGCGAGGACATCCCCGCGCTCGTCGAGCATTTCATGGCCCATTATGCGACCGACCGCCGCGTCCCCACGCCCGAGATCGCCGCGGATGCGATGGTGGCGCTGCAATCCTACGACTGGCCGGGAAACGTCCGCCAGTTGCGCAACGTCGTCGAACGCACGATCATCCTCGCCCCGGGCGATCGCATCGGTCGTATCGACCTCGACCTGCTGCCTGCCGAAGTGCTGGGCGACCAGGGTGACCTGGGCGGGGGCGGGGGCGCGATCATGGGGGCACCGCTGCGCGAGGCGCGCGAGACGTTCGAGCGGGAATATCTCCGCGTCCAGATCCGGCGTTTTTCGGGCAACATCAGCCGCACCGCAAGCTTCATCGGCATGGAGCGTTCGGCGCTGCACCGGAAGCTGAAGTTGCTCGGCATCACCGACATGCGAGAGGATTGACCGCTGGACGTAGCCGGTCATCGTTCATAGATGGGGATCGTCCGTCCGGTCAGGGCGGGATCCGACGCCGGGAAACGGCGCGATAGCGGGCAAACGGCTCGCCAATAACACGAAAGGCTTTCCATGGCCGACAAGCAAGGGTCCCTCCAGGACCTGTTCCTGAACGCGCTCCGCCGTTCCAAGACCCCGGTCACCATGTTTCTGGTCAAGGGCGTCAAGCTGCAGGGCATCGTCACCTGGTTCGACAATTTTTCGGTGTTGCTCCGCCGCGATGGCCAGTCGCAGCTGATCTACAAGCATGCCATTTCCACGATCATGCCATCGGGGCCGATGGATATCGCCGCGATCGTCGATTCGGTGGGCGAAGCGCAGCGCAAGCAGCCGTTGTTGCAGGAAATCTTCCTGAACGCCGTGCGCAAGTCCGAAGATTCGGTGACGATGTTCCTCATCAACGGCGTCATGCTGCAGGGCCATATCGCCGGGTTCGACCTGTTCTGCATGCTCCTCCAGCGCGAGGGTATGGCACAGCTCGTCTACAAGCATGCCGTGTCGACCATCCAGCCGGCGCGCGCGCTCAATCTCGCCGATGAAGGCGAGACGGAAGAATAAGCGTGAGCACCGGATTCAACCGCGATCGGGATGAATTTGCCCGCGGGGGACGGGCGCTGATCGTCTTGCCGGACCAGGGTGACGCGCACCGCGACGCCGAGGCCCGGCTGGACGAGACCGCGGGCCTGGCTGCGGCGATCGGCCTGGTCGTCACCGACAAGGTGGCGGTGCGGGTACGCGCGCCCAAGCCTGCCACGCTGGTCGGCAGCGGGCAGGTCGAGCAGCTTGCCGTCCAGGTTCGGCAGGACGAGGCGGATCTGGTCGTGTTCGATGCCAGCCTGACGCCGGTACAGCAGCGCAACCTGGAAACCGCGCTGGAGGCCAAGGTCATCGACCGGACCGGGCTGATCCTCGAGATCTTCGGCGAACGGGCAGCGACGGCCGAGGGGCGGTTGCAGGTCGAACTCGCCCATCTCGATTATCAGGGTGGCCGGCTGGTGCGCAGCTGGACCCATCTGGAGCGGCAGCGCGGCGGTTTCGGGTTTCTGGGCGGCCCCGGCGAAACGCAGATCGAGGCCGATCGACGATTGATCCGCGATCGGATGGCGCGCCTGCGCCGCGAACTGGAGCAGGTCAGCCGCACCCGTGGACTGCATCGCGAACGGCGCCAGCGCGCACCATGGCCGGTCATCGCGCTCGTCGGCTATACCAACGCCGGCAAGTCGACGCTGTTCAACCGGCTGACCGGCGCGCACGTGATGGCCGAAAACCTGTTGTTCGCCACGCTCGACCCGACGTTGCGACAAATCGCGTTGCCGGGCATCGACAAGGCGATCCTGTCGGACACCGTCGGCTTCGTGTCGGACCTGCCGACCCAGCTGGTCGCGGCGTTCAAGGCGACGCTGGAAGAGGTCGTTTCCGCCGACCTGTTGATCCACGTCCGCGACATCGCGCACCCCGACACGGAGGCGCAGCGCAGCGACGTCGAGGCGGTGCTCGCCGAGATCGGGGTGTCGGAGATGACGCCGCGGTTCGAAGCGTGGAACAAGCTCGACCTGCTCGACCCGGAACGCCACGATGCGATGCTGGCGGAGGCCGAACGGCGCAACGACGTCGTCGCCTTGTCGGCGTTGAGCGGGGAAGGGGTCGATGCGCTGATCGATCGGGTCGCTGGCAAGCTGACGGCCGGTCATCGCCGCTACTGGATCACGCTCGATGCCGGCGACGGCGCCGGGGCCGCCTGGCTGCACGCGCATGGCGAAGTGCTCGGCCAGGTCAGCGAAGGTCTTGAAACGCAATATGAAGTGCGGCTGGCCGAGCGCGATTACGAACGCTTCCAGCAGCGCTGAGGTCTAACCCGCCTTCACGCGCTGCCAGAGCGCTTCCTGCTGCTCCAGATCCAGCGTCGGGAAATCGCCGCCTGCCAGCTCCTCCATCGCACGGAAACGGCGTTCGAACTTCGCATTGCCAAGGCGCAGCGCCGTTTCCGGGTCGATGCCCAAATGCCGCGCCCAATTCACGACCGCGAACAGCAGATCGCCGACCTCTTCCTCGACGTGGTCCGCGGAAGCGTCCTTAACCTCTTCCATCTCTTCGATAATCTTGGCGCGAGGCGCTTCATTGTCGGGCCAGTCGAAGCCGACGCGGGCGGCACGGTTCTGAAGCTTCACCGCGCGCATCAATGCGGGCAGACCCGCAGCGACCCCGGCCAGCGCGCTTGGATCATCCTTGACCGTACGTTCCGCGGCCTTGATCTCTTCCCAGCCGGGGCTGCGGTCGGCGGTGCCGAAGATATGCGGATGGCGACGCTCCATCTTGTCGCTGATCGACGCGACGACGTCCGCGAGCGTGAACGCACCGGATTCCTCGGCGATACGGCTGTGGAAGACGACCTGGAGCAGAAGGTCGCCGAGTTCATCTTTCAGATCGTCGGCATCGTTTCGGGCGATCGCGTCGGCGACCTCATAGGCTTCCTCGATCGTGTACGGCGCGATCGTCGCCCAGCTTTGCGCCGCGTCCCATTCGCAGCCATGCCGCGGGTCGCGCAGTCGCGCCATGATCGCGACGATCCGCTCGATCATCGACGCCCCCTCTTCGCATCCGCAAGATCGATAATATACATTATGTAAAATCCTGATGGTGGTGAGGTTCGAGGATCAGCGTGCTGCCCTCCACCCGCCACGATTTCAGTTTGGATAGAAAATTCATGCCGAGCACGTCCGTCTCGCCGAATGCCGGCGACACGACCACGGCCAGATCGCGGGCCGCGATGTCGCCCAGTCGCAATTCACGCACCGTCGCGGTCTGCGCACTGATCTGGCCATTCGCCGTGTTGAGGACGACCGGGAACATACTCTGGCGCGTATCGAGCGCGGCCGCCTGCGCGGTCCGGGTCGACACGGCGGTGACGGTCGCACCGCTGTCCACCAGCATCCGGCGTGGCACGCCGTCCAGCGTGACGCGCGCCCAGAAATGGCCGTCCGGCGCCATGCGGATGCGCGTTTCCCGGCCGACGACATTCTGGTCATCGAGCTTCAGCAGTCGCGCCACCCGCTGCAGATACGGGTCGAACGCCTGCCGCTGGGTGATGACGATGAACAGCAGTCCGGCGATGATGGCCCAGCTCGCGAGCGAAAGCAGCACGCGCAGGATCGGCACGCGGCGGGCGATGAGCGCCGAAACCGGCAGGATGAGTAACAGCAGATAGAGCAGCGCATGGCCGCCCAGATCGATGGTCATGGCGTGAATTCTAGCCCGTCGTAACCTGGTTCGACGCCCGGCGGCAGCTTTGCCACCAGCGTCGCATAATCCATGCTATGGTCCATGTGTATGAAGGCTGACCGACGCGGACGCAGCTCCTCGATCCAGCCGAGCACCGCCGGCACGTCCGGGTGCGTCGGATGCGGCGCATAGCGAAGGGCATCGACGATCCAGACGTCCAGCCCGGCGTAGAGCGATCGCATCGCCGGCGTCAGCTCATGGAAATCCGTGGCATAACCGACGATCAAGCCACCGGCCGAAAAACGCAGGCCGGCGGACTGGATGCTGCCGTGCGGCTGGTCGACCACGTCGATGGTGATGCCGCCGATCGTCAGTCGATCCGGCAGCGGGGCCGCGTCTACCGTCGGGGGATAACCCTGCCGTCCTGCGAAGACGTAGGTGAAGCGGTCCCGCAGCGCATCCAGCGTCGCCGGACGGGCAAAGCCCCGCACCGGATACCCCAGCGCATGGAAAATCTGTCGGACGTCATCGATGCCGTGGCAGTGATCGGCATGATCGTGCGTCCAGATGATCGCGTCGACCGCCGCGACATCGGCGGCAAGCAGCTGCTCGCGCATGTCGGGGCCGGTATCGACGAGGATCCGGGTTCCCTCGTGTTCTACGAGAAGGGACACGCGCGTACGGCGGTTGCGCGGCTCGTCGGGGTCGCAGGCGCCCCAGTCGTTGCCGATCCGCGGCACGCCGGACGATGTGCCGGAGCCGAGGATACGGACCTTCACTGCGCGCGGCTCCGATGCGCCTTGTCGAACAATGTGAAGAAGTTATCCACAGTTCCTGCCGCCAGCACCTCGATCGGCTCGCCGCGCAATCTGGCGAGGAATGCGGCGGTGTCGGCGACGAAGGCGGGTTCCCCCGGCTTGCCGCGGTTCGGCACCGGGGCAAGGAACGGCGCATCGGTTTCGATCAACAGCCGATCGATCGGCAGCCGGGCCGCCGTTGCCTGAAGGTCGTGCGCGTTCTTGAACGTCACGATGCCGGAAATGGAAATGTAGAAACCGAGGTCCAGCGCCGCATCGGCAAATGCACCGCTGGCGGTGAAACAGTGGATGACGCCCTTATAGGCCCCCTTCCCCATCTCCTCGCGCAGGATCGCCAGCGTGTCGTCCTCGGCATCGCGCGTGTGGACGATCAGCGGCAGGCCGGTCGCGCGACAGGCGGCGATATGGGTGCGGAAGCTGGCCTGCTGCCTGGGCCGGTCGGAATGATCGTAGAAATAATCGAGGCCGGATTCACCGATGCCGACGATCCGCGGATGTTCGGCGCGTTCCACCAGACGCGCGGTGTCGATGTCGGGATGCTGGTCGGCCTCGTGCGGATGGATCCCGATGGAGGCCCAGACGTCCGGCTCGCGTTCGGCGGTGGCGACCACCGCATCCCATTCGCTCTCCCGCGTCGAGATGTTGAGCATCGCGCCGACGCCGCGGGCGCGGGCACGGGCGAGGATATCGCCCTGTTGCTCGAACACCCCCTTGTAGTTGAGGTGGCAATGGCTGTCCGCGAACATCACGCCTCCACCGCCGCCGGCAGCTCCAGCCGCGGAAACACCGGCGATGGCGGTGCGATGGTGACGCCGGACGCCACCTGGCGCGCGTACCAGCCGTCGTCGTCGACCGCCGCATGGTCCCGCTCCGTCGCGCCGATCTGGTCGAGCACCCTGGCCGCCGAATCCGGCACGACCGGCAGGATCGTGATGCCCAGCATCCGGATGGCGCGCACCAGCGTGCCGAGCACGGCATGCATCCGCTCGGGATCGGTCTTGCGCAGCGCCCAGGGGGCCTGCGCGTCGATATATTGGTTGCAGGCGAACACACCGCGCATCCACGCCTCGATCCCCTGGCTGAGCAGCAGGTCGTCGAACGCGGTCTTGAAGCCGGCGCAGGCGACGACGACCTCCTCGATCAGCATCGCGTCGGCCGGGTCGGCGCGACCGGCGTCGGGGAAGGCGCCGTTCAGGTTCTTGGCGATGAACGACAGCGTCCGCTGCGCCAGGTTGCCGAAGCTGTTGGCGAGTTCGGCGTTGACGCGGGTGACGATCGCCTCGGCCGAATAGCTGCCGTCCTGACCGAAGCTGACCTCGCGCAGGAGGAAATAGCGCACGGCATCGACCCCGAAGGCATCCGTCAGCTCATCGGGGCTGACCACGTTGCCGACCGATTTCGACATCTTCTCACCCCGGTGGAGCACGAAGCCGTGCGCGAACACCTGTTTGGGCAACGGCAGGTCGGCGGACATCAGGAACGCCGGCCAATAGACGGTGTGGAAGCGGGTGATGTCCTTGCCGATCAGGTGCAGGTCCGCCGGCCAGACGCGTGCCATCGTCGCGGCATCGTCGGGATAGCCGGCGCCGGTCAGATAGTTGGTCAGCGCATCGACCCACACGTACATGACATGGCCGGGGCTGTCCGGCACCGGCACGCCCCAGTCGAAGCTGGTGCGCGATACCGACAGGTCGGACAGGCCGCCCTCGACGAAGCGCATCACTTCGTTGCGCCGCGCTTCCGGACGGATGAAGTCGGGATTGGCCGCGTAGAGATCGAGCAGCGGCTGCTGGTATCTGGACAGGCGGAAGAACCACGTCTCCTCCGCCGTCCATTCGACCGGCGTGCCCTGAGGCGAGAGTTTGACGCCCCCTTCCCCCTCGACCAGTTCCTTCTCGTCGTAGAACGCCTCGTCGCGGACCGAATACCAGCCTTCATAACGGTCGAGGTACAGGTCGCCCTTGTCGCGCATCGCCTTCCAGATCGCCTGGCTGGCGGTATAATGATCGGGCTCGACCGTCCGGATGAACCGGTCGTACGAGATGTTCAACGTGTCGGCCATCTGACTGAAATGGGACGACATTTCATCGGCGAAGGCTCGCGTATCGACGCCGCGGGCGCGCGCCGTCTGCGCCATCTTCAATCCGTGTTCGTCGGTACCGGTCTGAAAACGGACCTCGCGTCCCGCCTGTCGCTGGAACCGGGCGATGGCGTCGGCGCAGATCATCTCATAGGCATGGCCGATATGCGGGCGCCCGTTGGGGTAGTGGATCGCGGTGGTGATATAATAAGGATCGGCCATGCGCGGCGTCCTAGTCGATCACCATGGCAAGGTGAAGCCGCTAGCGCAGCGTCGCGACGATCGCCGCCATCTCGAACACCGTCGCCTGCGCATCGAGCGACAGGCCCCGTGCGGCGCCGGCAAGGTCGCGCGCGGCGACCTGCGCATCCAGCGCCTGCTTCAGCCGTGCGCCGGAACGCGTTCGCGCCTCGCGCGCGATCACCGCCGGCACGCGATCGAGAAACGCCTCGTATCGCGCTGCATTGCCCTTCCCCGCCAGCGCCCGCGCCAGCGCGGAGCGGCGGGCGTTCATCGGATCGCCGTCCGCGGCGATGGCCGCGATCGCGCTGTCGAGGCCATCGATATCGAGCCCCGCATAGCGGATCGCCCGACCGGGCGCGCCCTCGCCCTTCCGGACCAGGGCGCCGATCTCATCCTCGTCCGCGTCCGGCAATGCGCCGCGCAACGCACGCGCCATGTCATCGTCGTCGAGCGCACCGAACCGCAGCACGCGGCACCGCGAGCGGATCGTCGGCAGCAACCGGCCCGGCGCGTGGCTGACCAGCAGGAATATCGTGCCCGCGGGCGGCTCCTCCAGGTTCTTGAGCAGGGCGTTGGCGCCATTGCGCTCCAAATCGTCGGCGGCATCGAGAATTACCACACGCCGCCCCCCCATCGACGGCGTAGTCGCGAACATCGGCTGGAGCGATCGGACCTGCGCGATCGTGACGCTGCGTGCGATGTCTTGATCCGGCTTTTCCGGATCTTTCGGTAGTCTTCGGAGGATACGGAGGTCGGGGTGCGACCCGGCATTGACCAATGCGCGCGTCGGATGGCCATCCGGCACGGACAGACCTGGTGCGGAAACGCCGGTGGCGCTCGCTTCGGCAAGTAAACGAAGGGCAGCGGCTTGCGCAAAGCTCGCCTTACCGACGCCCTGCGGCCCGACGAGCAGCCACGCGTGGTGCAGCGCACCGCTGCACAGCGCCGCGGTGAACGCAGCCTGCGCGTCGGATTGGCCGAACAATTCGCTCATGCTGCGGTCCCGCCGCGGATCACCCGAATAGCGACGTCAGCCCCGCCCAGGCGCGACCGAAGAAACCTGCCTCCGTGACATCCGCCGCCGCCACCAACGGCAGGCGCTGCTCCGGCATCTCGGGTGCGCGAATGACGAGGTCAGCGATATGCTGGCCCGCCTTGATCGGCGCGCGGACCGGTCCTTCGTAAACCACCTTCGCGCTCATCTGCGGTACGGCGCCGGCCGGCAGCGTCACGGTCAATTGCTTGGGCGCGATCAGGCCGACGCTGCTCGCGCTGCCCATCTGCACTTCGGCGGTCGACACCTGCTTGCCCTGCGCGACGACCGGCTTCGCCTGCCACGCGCGAAAGCCCCATTCCATGAAGCGAACCGACTCCTCGGCGCGTCCTCTGAACGAATCCAGGCCGGCGACGACCATGACCAGCCGGCGGCCATTCTGTTCGGCCGAGCCGGTGAAGCCGTAACCCGCCTCGTCGGTATGGCCGGTCTTCAATCCGTCGGCGCCGGCGACACGGCCAAGCAGCGGATCGCGATTGGCCTGGGTGATGTCCGCGCCCGCCCCGAGCGTCTTGCCCCAAGTGAAGTTCGGGAGCGAATAGAAGCGCTTGTAGAGGTCGGGGAAATCCCTGATCGTTGCGGAGGCGAGATGCGCCAGATCGCGGGCGGTGACAAAGGTGACGCCATTGTCGGGCCATCCATTCGACGTGCCGAAATGGCTGTTGGTCAGGCCAAGCTTTTGCGCCTGCTGGTTCATACGGTCGGTGAAGGTCTGCTCGGTCCCCGAAATCCCTTCCGCCAGTACGACGCAGGCGTCGTTGCCCGACAGCGTGACGATGCCCTTCAGCAGATTCTCGACGCTGACGTTCTCGCCGGTCGACAGGAACATCGTTGATCCCGCCTGCGGGCCATGCCAGCGCTGCCACGTTTCGGGCCGCACCTGGAACGTCTGGTCGAGCTTCAACTCGCCCTTCTTGATCATGTCGAACGCGACATAGACCGTCATCATCTTTGCCATCGACGCCGGCGGCATGCGGCGGTCGGCATCGCGCTGGTACAATACGGCACCCGACGACAGGTCTTCCATGAATGCGATCGGAGCCGTTCCCTGGAACTGGGGTGCGGCGGCGACCGAGGGAACGGCCAGCGCAGCTATAGCGAGCGGAGCGGCGATCAGCTTGTTCATGACGTCGTCTGTGACTTTCGGGGGAATTGGAACGGGAACACGATCAGGCATAGCGCCGCAACGCGGCGCCGTCAGCCCTCAACCGCATCGGCCAGCAGCCCGACCGACAGCGCGTAGAAATTCGAGCAATTGTAATCGAGGATGACGCGATAATTGCTCGTCAGCAGATAGGCGGTGGCACCGGGACCATCCGGCTCGATCAACGTCGCCAGCACCGAATCGGCAGGCCATGCCCTGCCCTGCGGTATCAATCCCGCCGCGCGCCATTCGGCCATCGTCCGCCAGCGACTGTGGCGTTCGAAGACGCGCGGGCAGCGGGGGGACACCATGCGGTTGGTGACACTCGACCGGTCGAGCCCAGCGGGCACCGTCACCGCTACGCCCCATGGCTGGCCAGGGCGCCACCCGGCGTTCTGGAAATAGTTGCCGATCGAGGCGAGCGTATCGGCGGGGCTGGTCCAGATATCGGCACGCCCGTCGCCGTCCCCGTCGCGGGCAAGGCGCAGGTACACCGACGGCAGGAATTGCGGGTTGCCGGTCGCCCCGGCCCAGCTACCCACGAGCCGTTCGCGCGGGAAGCCACGGTCGAGTATCTTGAGCCCGGCGATGAATTCCCCTGCGAACAGGCTGCGGCGGCGCCCTTCGTATGCAAGGCTGGCAAGACTGCGCAACAGGTCGAAGTTGCCGGTATAAGCGCCGTAATTGGTTTCGTGACCCCAGATCGCAACCATGATCGATTCGGGAACGCCGGTTTCCCGTTCGACGCGCGACAGGCGAGCACGCTGCGCCTGATAGGTCGATCGGCCGCGGCCGATACGCGCGGCATCGACGTGGCTCGCCTTGTACGGCGCAAACGGCGGCGTCGCGGTGCTGCCCGGATTGCCCGGCTGGGCGCGGTCCAGCTGGATGGTACGCTCGCTCAGCGTCAGGGTGGGAAAGACGGCATCGATCGTCCGCTGCGTCACGCCCGCCGCCACCGCCTGCTGGCGCAATGTCGGCAGATAGGCCTGAAACCCCGCCTCGTCCTGCGCCACCGCCGGACTTGCCGATGCAAGTGCCACCGTCGTCGCCAGAATACCGGCCCGCAAGCCCCGTGTCATTTGCCCCCACATGTCCATCGTGGTGCCACAGGGGGGCAACGACGTGAACCTCTTATCGTCGCAGGGCTTGCACGGGCAGCCGCGAAGCGACTATCCGGGGCCTACCACGGAGAGATGGCCGAGTGGTTTAAGGCAGCGGTCTTGAAAACCGCCGTGGGTGGAAGCCTACCGTGGGTTCGAATCCCACTCTCTCCGCCACCGGCCCGTCATCGCGGGGGTCGCGCCCCGCGATGACGCCGCGGCTTACTTCGCGGCGGTCTGCTGCCGGGGCGGCCCCATCAGCTTCTGGGCGAAATAGGTCATCTGCAACGCCTGCAGACGCGCGCCCTGCTCGATGTCGGCATCGCCCGAATGGCCACCGGCCGTATCCTCGTAGAACAGGTACGGCATGTTATATTCCTTCAGCCTGGCGGCGAACTTGCGGGCGTGCTGCGGACCGACGCGATCGTCCTTGGTCGTCGTCCAGATATAGGGTTCCGGATAGGCCACGCCCTTCTTGATGTTCTGATAGGGCGAGATCGTCTGGAGAAAGGCCTTCTCCTCCGGCACGCTGACCGAACCATATTCGTCGACCCAGGACGCGCCCGCCGCGATATGTTCGTAGCGGATCATGTCGAGCAACGGCACCTGGATGGTGACCGCCTTCCACAGATCGGGATGCTGGTTGAACTCTACGCCCATCAGCAGGCCGCCGTTGGACCCGCCATAGATGCCGAGCGTCTGCGGACTGGTCAATTTGCGCGCGAACATATCCCTGGCGACGCTGGCGAAGTCGTCATAGATCACCTGGCGCTTCGTCTTGCGGCCGGCATCGTGCCACTTGGGGCCGAATTCGCCGCCGCCACGGATGTTGGCGAGCACATAGGCGCCGCCGCGTTCAAGCCACAGCTTGCCGGTCGATGCGTTGTAGCTCGGCAGCATCGGCACCTCGAACCCGCCGTACGCCGTCATGATCGTCGGCGTCGTTCCATCGAGCGCGATGCCCTTGCGATGCACGACGAAATACGGGACCTTCGTCCCGTCGGTCGAAGTCGCCTCATGCTGTTCGACGGTCAGATTGGCCGCGTCGAATTTGGCGGGCAGCGTCTTGACCGGCCTCGCCGCGGTCGCCGCCGCCGCGTCGAGGGGCAGCAGCGTCGTCGGTGTCAGGAAACCGGTGACCGTCAGATAGGCGTGGTCGCTCTTGTCGTCGGCGCTCGCCACGCCGAGCGACGCATTGTCCGGCAGGGCCACCGGCCGCGACGTCCAGCCGCCCTTGCCCGGCGTATAGATCGCCGCACGGCCGCGGACGTTGTCGTTATAGATCAGCACGACGTCGTTCCTGGTCGTCACCACCTCGTCGACGGACTGGCGCGGCGTCGGCGAGAAGATCACGGTCGGCTTGATCGTATTGGCCACCACATCGGCGAGCGGTGCGGACGCCACCGCCCCCGCGGGGATCGCGCCCCACGGATCGCTGGTCTGAAACAGCACCTGCCCGGCGACCATGCCGGCGGGCGATGTGCGGGCGGGAATGTCGAGTTTCCTGGTTCCCTGGGGTGTCCAGACGTGCGTCTCGCCGCCGAAGAAGGTCGTGCGCCGCTGGATTGCGACGAGGCGGTTGCCCTGCCCGTCGGTGATGACGCCGGCATAGGTGCCAAGCTGGTCGGTCGGCTGGCCGCGGAATACCTCCTGCGCCTGATCCAGCGGCTGGCCGCGCTTCACCAGCTTGACCACGAAGGGATAGCTGGACGCGGTCATCGTCCCCGCACCCCAGTCGCGGCTGACGAGCAGCGTATCCTTGTCGAGCCAGGACGCACCCTGCTTGGACTTGGACAGCGCGAACCCGCCCTTGACGAACTGGCCCTGTGCCAGGTCGAATTCGCGATAGCTGATCGCGTCCTCGCCGCCCTCGGACAGTGCGACGAGGCACAGGCGTTCGTCGGGCTGGAGGCAGGATGCGCCCTTCCATACCCATTTCTTGCCTTCCGCCTTCGACAGCGCATCGAGGTCGAGTACGGTCGTCCATTGCGGCTGCGCGGCGGCATAGCCGACCTCGGTCGTCCAGCGCCAGATGCCCTGCGGATGATCGGCATCGCGCCAGAAGTTGTAGATGCGGCCGAACAGCTGGTTCGGCATCGGAATGCGATCCTTGGCGGACGCGATCGCCAGTGCCTCAGCATAGAAGGTCTTGTAGCGCGGATCGTTCTGCAGCCGCGGCAGCGTCCGGGCATTCTCGGCCTCAACCCAGGCAAGGGGCTTCGCGCCATCCTTGTCCTCAAGCCAGATATAGGGGTCGTTGTCGGTGGTCATGTCGGTCATAGGCGCCTTCACTTGGGCGACGGCAGGGGCAGCCGCAAGGAGGGTCGAGGCGAGCAGCAGGCTACGGAGGATCATCGGCATCGTATCTCCCATGGATGCGCCGTTTGTGCCGTCCAATGCGTTGGTGCGCAATGCGAAGCATGACGAGCATGTCGTTATGAATGTGAGAAATGCATGACCGACGGCCTGCCCCTGCCCCGCCGCTATGTCGCGATCGGCGCGATTTCTGCCGGGACCGCATTGGTGATCATCGATGGCGGCATCGCCACGGTGGCGCTGCCGACGATCGCGCGCGACCTGAACGTCGGCAACAGCGCGGTGGTGGCGGTCGTCACCGTGTATCAGCTGATCCTGGCGATGATGATCCTGCCGTTCGCCGGGCTCGGCGACCGGTTCGGGCTGAAGCGCACCTACCAGTTCGGGCAGCTGGTGTTCACAATCGCCACAATGCTGTGCTTCTTTGCCAAAAGCCTGCCGTTCCTGCTCGTCGTGCGGGCAGCGCAGGCGCTGGGGGCGGCGGCGGCGTTGAGCGTGTCGTCGGCGCTGATCCGGTCGATCTACCCCGGCAGGCAGCTGGGTCGCGGCCTCGGCATCAATTCGGTGGTCGTGTCGAGTTCGGCCGCGCTGGCTCCGACGATCGGCGGGCTGGTGCTGGGCATCGCGCCATGGCCGTGGGTGTTTGCGAGCGCGGTGCCGTTCGCACTGCTCAGCCTAGCACTCGGTCGCGCCCTGCCCGCACCGCAGCCGCGCGACGAGCCGTTCGACGTACTCGGCGCGGTCATTTGCGCGAGTATGATCGGGCTGGTCATCTCCGGCGCCGAAAGCGCGGTGCACGGCGACAGCCCGGTCGTGTCGGCGGCGATCGTGGCGTTGGGCGCGGGTATCGGCTGGTTCTTCATCCGGCGTGAACGGCGGGAAGCAAAGCCCATCCTGCCGATCGACCTGCTGGCCAAACCGGTGATCGCGCTGTCGGCGGTCGGCGCCTACACCGCATTCACCGCATCGATGACCCTGCTGCTGTCGACGCCGTTCCGGTTGCAGCACGGCTATGGCTTCACGGCCGCGGAAGTCGGCGCGGCGATCGCGCCATGGCCGCTGACGAACATGATCGTGGCGCCGTTGGCGGGCTGGTTGTCCGATCGCGTGCCGGCGGGCATCCTGGGCGGGGTCGGCATGGCGGTGTCGATCGTGGCCTTATTGCTGATCGCGACGCTGCCCGCCGATGCGGCCTATGTCGATATCACCTGGCGCATGGCGCTGTGCGGATCGGGGTTCGGCCTGTTCCTGCCGCCCAATGCCCGCCTCATTATAGGGTCTGCACCGCGCGAACGGGCGGCGGCGGCGGGCGGCCTAGTCGGCACGGTGCGACTGGTCGGACAGACGACGGGCGCGACGATGGTCGCCGCGCTGCTGGCGATGGGTGTGGGCGGCGGCATGGCGCCACCACTGGTCGCCGCCGGGCTGGCGCTGGTGGCGGGATTGTGCAGCCTCGCGCGCCTCAGGCCATCGATCCGCAATCCGCGCAGCGACGAGGCTGAGGACGAGCAGCCGGGGACACAGG
This sequence comes from Sphingomonas insulae, assembly GCF_010450875.1. Classification (NCBI taxonomy): domain Bacteria; kingdom Pseudomonadati; phylum Pseudomonadota; class Alphaproteobacteria; order Sphingomonadales; family Sphingomonadaceae; genus Sphingomonas; species Sphingomonas insulae. The sequence continues at coordinate 2,300,908 of NZ_CP048422.1, read as the reverse complement.
TGTCGCGCTGAAGGGGCAGCCACGGGCACGATGCCTGGAGGCTACCCCATCGTCACCGACGCGCGGCGCACACGCCTTGCCCGGGAGGATGCCGGTGGCTCCATGCGCAGTCCGTCAGAATACCGCCTTGGCCTCCGGTTCACCCATCATCTGCTGGCGGACCAGCGGAATGGCCGGGCCGCCATAGCTGAGGAACTGGTCGTGGAACGCCTTCCACGCCTCGCGACCGCCGCGGCTGGCAGTCCAGTCCTCGCGCAGCTTGCGGATCAGCAGCTTGCCGAGGGTATAGTTGAGATAGGCCGGGTCATAGGTCCCGCGCGCCGCCTGTTGGCGCGAATTGCCTTCGTCCTGATAGCATTGCTCGCGGAACATCTGCAGGCTCTGCTCCTGCGTCATCCCGCGCGCGTGCAGGCCGATGGCAGACAGGAAGCGGCAGTCGCGCAGCAGCGCATTGCTGATCTGGCCGACGTGGGTCTCGGCATCGCCTTTGTTCAGCCCGGCCTCCCACATCATTTCCTCGGTATAGTGCGCCCAGCCTTCGGCGAAGGCGTAGCCGACGAAGATGCGGCCGAACATCGACCTGGACCGGTTGGCGTGCAGGAACTGGAGGAAATGCCCCGGCATCACCTCATGGATCGAGGTGAACAGCAAATCCTTCTTGCCCGGCACGAAAGCGTCGCGGGTTTTCTGGTCCCATGCCGGGTCCGGCGGCGAGATGTAATAGACCGACGGGATATTCTTCTCATAGGGCCCGGCAGGGTCGATATAGGCCGAATTCTGGCGGTTGTAGGGCGGACTTTCCTCCACCTTCGCCTCTTCCGTGCCGGGAATGCTCACCAGGTCGTTCTTGACCACGAACGCGCGCAGCACCGGGATCTGTCGGCGTGCCTCGGCCACCGGACCGTCGGCGGCCTTGTTCGCGTTCATCTTGTCGATGCATTCGGGGATCGTCCTGCCCTTGGCGAACAGCTTGCATGCCGCTGCCAGCGCGTCCTGATTGCGCTTCAGGTCGGCGCGCCCCGCCGCTTCCAGCGCGTCGAGCGAGGTGTCGACGCCTTCGGTGGCACGTACCATCCGCTGGAACCGATCCGCGCCCAGCGCGAAATCGCCGGTCGCATTCGCGCGCTGCCCCGACAGCCACGTGCCAAGATCGCGCATCGCCGCGCTCGCCGCGGTGGCGGCCTGCGTCAACTGGTCCTGCAGGGCCGGATCGGCGACGTCGGCGAACGCCGTCTTCGCATCACCGACATAATAATCGGCAAAGCCATTGAAACCTGCGACCCCATAATCGACGAACGAACGCGGCATGGGGGTCTTCAGATTGGCGCGAATGTTCCCCGCCGCCGCCGGTACGCGTTGCAGGAACGCGATCAGCGCCTTCATCCGCGTCGGCGCATCGGCATAGGGCCGCGCGATATAGACGTTGGGATCCAGCCCCCCGCCGACGTAATAGGCCGGGTTGCTGTGCGGCTGGTCCGCATCGTCCAGCCAGAACAGCTTACCCTCGGCGACGCGGATCAGATAATCGCGTTCGAATTTCTCCTGCGGCGCCAGGTCGCCATCGCCGAACGCCCTCGCACGGTCGATCGCCTGGTGCAGAAATTCCGACTGGCGTTTCAGCCCTGCCGCGCTCCAGTCGGGCAACTGCCCATCGAAGTCGTGCCGGCCCTGGTAGACGGCATTGGCGGGATCGAGCTTGAACCAGCCCTCGACAAAGCCGTCCCGGAACTGCGCCCAGTTGCTGGCCTTCGTCGGTGCCACCGCCGGCGCGGCGACGCCTTCGTTCGACGCCGCCGGCTTGCCGGACGAACAGCCCGCCACGGCGATGGCCAGCAGCGATGCCGCCAGGATGATACGCATACCCTACTCCTCGATTCGCGTGTTTTCCCGATGCTGGCAGGCACGCTTCAGGAATGCCACCCCACGAGGAACGGCAGCCCGCCGCCATCGTTGACCGGCAGCAAATGCCTGAAAGGATTTCGCATCATGCCTTATGTCAAAACGCGCGACGGCACCGACATCTACGTCAAGGACTGGGGATCGGGTCGTCCGGTGATCCTGCTGCACGGCTGGCCGTTGTCCGCCGACAGCTGGGATCCGCAGATGATGGCACTGGCGGATGCGGGGTTTCGCGCGATCGCCTATGATCGGCGCGGCTTTGGACGCTCGGGCCAGCCGTGGAGCGGCTACGACTATGATACGCTGGCCGACGATCTAGCCGACGTCATGGCAGCAACCGGGGCAGACAGCGACGCGGCGGTCATCGGCTTTTCGATGGGCGGCGGCGAGGTCGCGCGCTACATGAGCCGGCACGGCGGCAAGGGCGTGATCGCCGCCGGCCTGATCGCATCGGTCGTGCCGTACATGCTGAAGACCGAGGACAATCCGCACGGCACGCCCGAGGAAAAATTGCAGGAGATCGGCGCGAACATCCAGAAGGATCGCGCTCACTTCTTCCGCGACGCCTTCTTCAAGCAGTTCTTCGGCGTCGGCGTCATTAGCCATCCGGTCAGCGACGACGTCCTCGATTGGGCGACGGCGACGGCGATGCAGGCGGGACTGAAGCCGACGCTGGCCTGCGCGCAGGCGTTCGGGCACACCGACTTCCGGCCCGACCTCGGCGCGTTTTCCGTACCCACGCTCATCATCCACGGCACCGCCGACGCCACCGTGCCGATCGACGCTGCCGGCCGCGCCGCATCGGTCGGGATCGCAAACAGCCAGCTGGTGGAATATGACGGCGCGCCGCACGGCCTGTTCGCCACCCACGGCGACCGGCTGACCAGCGATCTGCTGACCTTCCTGGGTCGATGACGTTGCGGCGGCTGGCATCGCGCTCGCCGCTTGGCTAGGTCCTCCCGCGGGTGTCGCCCGGCACCCGCGGTTCCCTGTCGAAGGTGCGTGATGACCGATCCAGAAATCTATCCGATCAGCGGCGATTGGACGAATGCCAGCCTCGATGCGAAGGGCTACGCCGAATTGTATGAGGCGGCGGCGAGCAACCCCGGCGGTTTCTGGCTGGATCAGGCGGCCAAGCGGCTCGAATGGATCAAGCAACCCACGATCGCGGGCGACTGGTCGTTCGCCCAGGCGGACTTCCACATCAAATGGTTCGCCGACGGTCAATTGAACGTCGCCGCCAATTGCCTCGACCGGCATCTCGCGAAGAACGGCGATACCGTCGCAATCATCTGGGAGCCCGACGAGCCGGGTGAGGACGCGCGCCACATCACCTATCGCGAACTGCACGCTGAAGTGTGCCGCTTCGCCAACGTGTTGAAAGCGCAGGGCGTCGGCAGGGGCGACCGCGTGACGCTCTACATGCCGATGATCCCCGAGGCGGCCTATGCGGCCCTCGCCTGCGCACGGATCGGCGCGATCCATTCGGTGGTGTTCGGCGGGTTTTCCGCCGACGCGCTCGCCGGCCGGATCGAGGATTGCGGATCGCGGATCGTCATCACCGCCGACGAGGGGCGGCGCGGTGGCAAGCGCATCAAATTGAAAGCCTGCGTCGACGAAGCCGCCACCCGCGCGCCGGGACTGGAGCGCGTGATCGTCGTCAAGGCGACTGGCGCCGACGTGGCGATGGGCGAGCGCGACGTCTGGTACCACGAGGCGGTCGCGACCGTGGGCAGCGACTGTCCGGCCGAAACGATGGCGGCGGAAGACCCGTTGTTCATCCTCTACACCAGCGGTTCGACCGGCAAACCCAAGGGGGTGTTGCACACATCCGCCGGCTTCCTGCTCTGGGCGGACTTCACGTTCAAGGTCGCATTCGATTATAAGCCCGGTCAGATATTCTGGTGTGCGGCCGACATCGGCTGGGTCACCGGTCACACTTACATCCTCTATGGACCGCTATCGAACGGCGCGACGACGCTGATGTTCGAAGGGTTGCCGACATGGCCGGATGCCAGCCGTATCTGGCAGGTGGTCGACCGGCACAAGGTCCATACGCTTTTCACCGCGCCCACGGCGTTGCGTGCCCTGATGAAGGAAGGTGACGATTACGTCCACCGGACCGACCGTTCGTCGCTCAAGCTGCTGGGGTCGGTCGGCGAGCCGATCAATCCGGAGGCGTGGCGCTGGTATCACGACATCGTCGGTGACGGTCGCGCACCGATCGTCGATGCGTGGTGGCAGACGGAAACCGGCGGCATCATGATCGCCCCCATCCCCGGCGCCGTCCCGATGAAGCCGGGATCGGCATCGAAGCCGATGCCGGGCGTCGCGCCGCAACTGGTCGACGACAAGGGCAGCGTGCTGGTCGGTGCGTCGCAGGGCAACCTGTGCATCACGCAAAGCTGGCCGGGCCAGATGCGCGGTGTCTGGGGCGACGCCGACCGCTTCTTCCAGACCTATTTCACCACTTATGAGGGCAAGTATTTCACCGGCGACGGCTGTCGCCGCGATGCCGACGGCTATTACTGGATCACCGGCCGCGTCGACGACGTCATCAACGTGTCGGGCCACCGCATGGGCACCGCGGAGGTCGAAAGTGCCCTCGTGTTGCACGAGGCGGTGGCCGAGGCCGCGGTCGTCGGCATGCCGCACGACGTCAAGGGCCAGGGCATCTACGCCTATGTGACGCTGAACGCCGGGCGTGACGGCGACGACGAATTGCGCAAGAGCCTGGTGGCATGGGTGCGGCAGGAGATCGGGCCGATCGCCACGCCGGACAAGTTGCAGTTCGCACCCGCCCTGCCGAAGACCCGGTCGGGCAAGATCATGCGCCGCATCCTCCGCAAGATCGCCGAAGGGGATACGTCGAGCCTCGGTGATACCTCAACGCTGGCGGACCCTGCGGTGGTCGACGATCTGGTCGCTAACAGGGTTAGCTGAGACGTCCGGGGAGATTGGCGCCCAAACCTTACTACAATGCCTCCGTCATCCCGGACTTGTTCCGGAGTGACGGGGTGTTTGGGACCCCCGCGTCAATCCCTCCGCCCCGCATGATTGCCGTCTCGCAAATGGACTGGTCCGGGTTGTCCCTAGCCCCAGCCCCCATTAGGCAGGATGCGAGGGAGACGGATCAATGACCATCGCAGGCCGCATCGGCTGGATCGCGCTCGCCTTGGTCGGCGCCGCCGCGCTCGCGATGATCGCCACCGCGCGTGGAGAGGCGATCAGCGCGATCTGGATCGTCGTCGCCGCGGTGTCCGTTTATCTGATCGCCTATCGCTTCTATTCGCTCTATCTCGCCAGGGTTGTGGTCGGGATCGATCCGTCCCGCCCTACCCCCGCCGTGCGCCATCCCGATGGACTCGATTTCGTCGCCACCGATCGGCGCGTGCTGTTCGGCCACCATTTCGCCGCCATCGCGGGTGCCGGCCCGCTCGTCGGCCCGGTGCTCGCCGCGCAAATGGGGTATCTGCCGGGGATGCTATGGATCCTCGCCGGCGTGGTGCTGGCGGGCGCGGTGCAGGACTTCATGGTGCTGTTCCTGTCGATGCGTCGCGACGGACGTTCGCTCGGCGAACTGATCCGCATGGAGATGGGCGCGGTGCCCGGCACGATCGCGCTGTTCGGCGCGTTCATGATCATGGTCATCATCCTGGCGGTGCTGGCGCTGATCGTCGTCCGGGCGCTGGCGGACAGTCCGTGGGGGATGTTCACCGTCGCCGCAACGATCCCGCTCGCGCTGCTGATGGGCGTCTATACGCGCTGGATCAGGCCGGGGCGGATCGGCGAGGTGTCGTTGCTCGGACTGGTCGGGCTGATCCTCGCGATCGTCTATGGCCAGGATGTTGCCGCGTCGGCCGCCTGGGCGCCGTGGTTCACCTACACGCCCGTGCAATTGTGCTGGATCCTGATCGGTTATGGCGCGGTGGCGGCGCTGCTGCCGGTGTGGCTGCTGCTGGCGCCGCGCGACTACCTGTCGACCTTTCTCAAGATCGGCGCGATCGCCGCGCTGGCGATCGGCATCGTCGTCGTCGCACCGCCGATGCGGATGCCGGCAATGACCCGGTTCGTCGATGGCAGCGGGCCGGTCTGGTCGGGATCGCTGTTTCCGTTCCTGTTCATCACCATCGCTTGTGGCGCGGTGTCCGGCTTCCATGCGCTCATCGCCAGCGGGACGACGCCCAAGCTGATCGCGAGCGAGGGGGACGCACGCTTCATCGGCTATGGCGCGATGCTGATGGAAAGCTTCGTCGCCATCATGGCGCTGGTCGGCGCATCGATCATCGACCCCGGCGTCTATTTCGCGATGAACAGCCCGGCGGCGATCGTCGGCACCGATGCCGCCAGCGCCGCCGCCGCCGTAACCGCGATGGGCTTTCCAATCAGCGCGGAGACGATCGCGAATACCGCGACTGACGTGGGCGAGACGACGATCATCAGCCGCGCCGGTGGCGCGCCGACACTGGCGGTCGGCATGGCGCACATCTTCAGCAAGCTGATCGGCGGCGCTGGCATGATGGCCTTTTGGTATCATTTCGCGATCCTGTTCGAAGCGCTGTTCATCCTTACCGCGGTGGATGCCGGGACGCGCGCCGGCCGGTTCATGCTGCAGGACCTGATCGGGCTGGCGGTGCCGCGTTTCCGCAACGCGACGTCCCTCGTGCCGGGCCTCGTCGGCACCGCGCTGTGCGTATCCGCCTGGGGCTTCTTCCTCTATCAGGGCGTCACCGATCCGCTGGGCGGGGTGAACACGCTGTGGCCGCTGTTCGGCATATCGAACCAGATGCTCGCCGCGGTGGCGCTTGTCTTGGCGACGGTGGTCCTGTTCCGGATGAAGCGTGAACGCTATGCATGGGTGACGATCCTGCCCGCAGGCTGGCTGGTGCTGTGCACGGTGACCGCCAGCCTGATGAAGCTGTTCTCTGCCGATCTGCGCGTCGGCTTCCTGGCGCACGCCGGCCGCTTTGCGGATGCGGCGGCACGCGGCGCGGTGCTCGCGCCCGCCAAATCGCTGGGCGAGATGAACCGGGTGGTGATGAACGACCGTATCGACGCGGCGTTGTGCGCGCTGTTTCTGGCGGTAGTGGTATCGATCATCGGCTATGGCATCCGCACTTGCCTTGCCGCCCCGCGCCTCGATCGACCGAGCGTGAGCGAGATGCCGGCAGATGCGGTAGCGGCGCAGTGACGCTCGGCGGCCTGTGGCGCGGACTGCGTGAGACGGGGCGGCTGATGGTCGGCGTGCCGTCGTATCGCAACTACGTGGAACATATGGCGGCGGCGCACCCGCACGCGCCGGTGATGACCGAAGCGGCATTCTTCCGCGATCGGCAAGAAGCGCGCTATGGCGGGCGCGGCGGGGGCAAGTGCTGCTAAGTCAGGTCAGGTCGGGTCGGCACACCGCGAACCGCACGACATTCATATCCTGCCTGGCGCAAAACGGCGCCCGGCGACAGCCTCCCATCGCGATGTCCGCCGGGCTCAGCCCAGCAGCATGAACGTCATCGCGCAGATCGACAACGCGGTCCCGCTCGCGGCGCACAGCAGGCCAAATCCGCATTGGCACAAGGTCGGTTGATACCGGTCCACAGCACCTCTCCTCTCCGCCACTCTTCGATGGCGTAAGGGAGATGCTAACACAGGCCGGATCGGATGCAATAGCCAAGCGTCAGCCGGCGGGCGTCGCCTCTTGCGCATCCAGCGCCTTCGCCATGCGACCGAGCATGTCCCCCATGCGCGCGCGCTCGTCCGCACTCAGCACGCCGAAGACCCCCTCGATCAGGTCCTGCCGCAGCGGCTCGGTCTCGCCGATCACCCGGCGACCCTCGTCGGTGATCGACACCTGCTTGACGCGGCGATCGCGGGCGTCGGCGGTACGCACGACCAGGCCGTCGCGCTCCAGCCCGTCGATCGCCTCGGTCACCGTGCGCGGTGCGTTATCGAAGAATTCGGCGATGTCCGCCGCGCGTGCGGGCCCGCGCCGGTCGAGGAACAGCAGCAGCTTGGTACGCGCCAGCGATGCGCCGTGATCCGCCATGCGACGGTTCATCAGACGATGCAGGCGCAGGAACACGCTGAACAGGCTGGATGCGAGATGATCGGGAGCGGCCATATGTGAGGACCCTCATTAAATGGTCTTGCACTATGCTGCAAGTGCGAGCATCTAGGCGGCATTCCTGACCGACAAAGATGAAACGCATGGCCGACAACGAACAACAGCCGGACGAGCACATCGACGAGGACGATTCGGCAGACGACAAGGCTGCCAAGCCGTCGCCGTTGAAGAACCCCCGCGTGCGGATCGTCTTGTTCATCGTGCTTGCCGCGGCAATAATCGGCGGGGTGTTGTGGTACGTCCGCTACCAGAGCGTCGGCAAGTTCATGCAAGGGACCGACGACGCCTATATCCAGGCGGACGCGGTGACGATCTCGCCAAAGGTGTCAGGCTACGTCGACAAGGTGTTCGTCGCCGACAACCAGCAGGTCAAGGCCGGCACGCCGCTGCTCCAGATCGACGCCCGCGACTATCGCGCGCAGGCCGCGCAGGTCGAAGCGCAGATCGATGTCGCGCGGGCCAATGCGCAAGGCGTACGCGCGCAGATCCGCGAACAACAGGCTGCGATCGACAAGGCGCGATCGGACCTTACCGCCGCCCGCAGCGACGCGGCGTTCGCGCATGCCGAGGTGACGCGTTACCAGCCGCTGGCCGCATCGGGTGCGGAAACGCGCGAGAAACTGTCGCAACTCGTCAATCAGGCGCGACAGGCCGACGCGCAGGTCGCCTCCGCCAACGCCGCGCTGACCAGCGCCACCCGCCGCGTCGGTACCCTCCAGGCGCAGGTCCGGCAGGCACAGGCGCAGGGCGAAGCCAGTCGCGCGCAATTGCAGGCGGCACAGGTCAATGTCGGCGCGACGATTCTGCGGGCCAGCATCGATGGTCGCGTCGGCGACAAGACGGTGCGGATCGGCCAGTTCGTCCAGGCGGGTACGCGGCTGATGTCGGTCGTTCCGGTCCAGCAACTGTACGTCGAGGCCAACTTCAAGGAGACGCAGCTTGGCTTGATGCGGATCGGACAGCCTGTCACACTGGAAGTCGATGCCCTGCCCGGGGTCGAGATTCATGGCCATGTCGAAAGCGTGTCGCCCGGCACCGGTGCACAATTCTCGTTGCTGCCGCCGCAGAATGCGACGGGTAATTTCACCAAGATCGTCCAGCGCATCCCGGTACGGATCGCGATCGATGCGGGCGAGAAGACGCGCCGGTTGCTGGTCCCGGGCATGTCGGCCGACGTGACGGTCGACACGCGGTCCGCCAAGGGATCGGTGCAGCGCATCAAGGACGAGCAGGAACAGCATAACGAACGGCGCAGCGAGGGGCGCAACCGGTGAGCAGTGCCGCCGCCCCTGGGGGCCGCGCCGCCGCGAAGCCCACAGCTGCGACAAAGGGCGCCGGTACGCCGGAAAAGGCGGACCTTGGCGCCTGGCTGGCGGTCGCGGCCGGCAGCCTGGGCGCCTTGATGGCGACCCTCGACATCTCGATCGTCAATTCCGCCTTGCCGGTGATCCAGGGCGAGATCGGCGCCAGCGGTACCGAAGGCACTTGGATCGCGACCTCGTATCTGGTCGCCGAAATCATCATCATTCCGCTCGCGGCATGGCTGGAACGGGTGTTGGGCCTGCGCACCTTCCTGCTGATCGCATCCGTGTTGTTCACCGCATTCTCCGTCGTGTGCGGCCTGTCGACCACGCTGACGATGATGATCGTCGGGCGGGCCGGTCAGGGGATCACCGGGGGCGCGCTGATCCCCACCGCGATGACGATCATCGCGACCCGCCTGCCGCGCTCTCAGCAGCCGATCGGCACCGCGTTGTTCGGCGTCACCGCCATTCTCGGGCCGGTGCTCGGTCCGCTGATCGGCGGTTACCTGACCGAAAACGTCAGCTGGCATTACGCCTTCTTCCTCAATATCCCGGTGGGGGCGCTGTTGCTCGTGCTGCTGCTCGTCGGCCTTCCGCACCAAAAGGCGCACCTCGGCGAACTGCTGAAGGCAGATTGGCTGGGTATCGCGGGGCTGGCGCTGGGGCTTGGCGGGCTGACGGTGGTGCTGGAAGAGGGGCAGCGGGAACAATGGTTCCAGTCGGCGCTCATCATCAAGCTGACCGTCCTTACCCTTTTCGGCCTCGGCATGCTGTTCGCCGGGCAGTTCCTATCGCGCAAACCGGTGGTGAAGCTGCGCCTCCTGCTCGACCGCCAGTTCGGTAGCGTCGCGACCATGGGATTGGTGCTCGGCATGGTGCTGTACGGCAGCAGCTACGTCATCCCGCAGTTCCTGGCGGCGATCGCCGACTATAATGCACTGCAATCGGGCAAGGTCGTGCTGCTCAGCGGCATCCCCAGCCTGTTGATGATGCCGCTGGTGCCGATCATGATCCGCCGGCTCGACATCCGCCTTGCGGTGGCGACCGGGTTGCTGATGATGGCGCTCAGCTGTCATCTCGATACGACGCTGACCGCCCAGTCTGTCGGCAGCGCCTTCACCGATTCGCAGCTGTTGCGCGGTGTCGGCACCATCCTCGGCTTCGTGTTCCTTAACCAGGCGGCAATCGCATCGGTGCGGCCCGAGGAGGCCGGCGATGCGGCCGGCCTGTTCAGCGCGGCCCGCAACATCGGCGGGTCGTTCGCGCTCGCCGGGATCGCCACGTTGCAGGATCAGCGCAGCTACCTGCACAGCCGCCGTATCGACGAGGTGCTGAATGCCAATTCCGTGGCGCTCCAGGATTATATCGCCGGAACCGCTCGTTCGCTTGGCAGCACTGCCACCGCGTTGCAGTCGCTTGGCGGTACCATCCAGCGCCAGGCGCTGGTGATGACCTACAACGATCTGTTCTGGCTGCTGTCCGTTGGCATCTGCTGCGTCGTGCCGCTGGTCCTGTTCCTCCGCCCGCTGCCGCATGGCAAAGTCGCGGCGATGCATTGAGGCGATAATGCGTACCCTTCCCCTCCTTCCCCTCGCGCTGGCTCTCGGCGCATGCACCGTCGGGCCGAATTACGCCGGACCGCCGAAGACGCTGTCCGGTGCGCCGGGGCACGCCGGTTTCAAGCGCGGCGGCCAAGTTGCGGTGGCGACCGCTCCGGTGGTCGCCGCATGGTGGACGCAGTTGAACGACGCGGTGCTCACCGACCTCGAAACGCGTGCACTCGCCGCCAACCCGAATATCGCGGTAGCGCAGGCGCGGTTACGCCAGGCTCGTTCCTCGCTGCGGCTGGAACGCGCCAACCAGGCGCCGAGTGCCAACGCGTCCGCCACGTACCTGCACGCGCGGCTGCCCGGCATCGATCTTGGCAACGCCGCGGGCGATACCCAGACCGGCGGCGGTGGCGACGCCAGTGCGGTCGACTTCTATAACCTCGGCTTCGATGCGAGCTGGGAAGTTGATCTGTTCGGCGGCCGGCGGCGATCGGTGGAGGCTGCGCGAGCGCAGGCGCAGGCTGCCGAGGCAAACGTCGCCGATGCTCAGGTCAGCCTGACCGCGGAGGTCGCACAGGCCTACGTCAACCTGCGCGACCGGCAACGCCGCATCGCCCTGTCGCGACAGTCGGCGACGATGCAGCAGCAAATGCTGGCATTGACCCGGCAGCGTTTCGACCGTGGGGCCGCATCGGCGCTCGACGTCGAGCGCCTGCAAGGTCAGGTCGAGGCGACAAACGGCCAGATCGTCCCGCTGCAGGCCGAGCTGGAGAGTTACCTGAACGCTCTGGCGGTTCTGGTGGGTGAGGAACCGGGTTCCCTGGATGTGATGCTCACCACGGCAAAGCCTGTCCCGCTGCCCCCCGCGGTGGTCGCGGTCGGAGATGCCACTGCGCTGTTGCAACGCCGCCCCGACATCCGTGCTGCCGAACGCCAGCTCGCACAGCGCACGGCGCAGGTCGGCGTCGCGGACGCCGCGCGTTTTCCGCGCCTGAACATCCTCGGCCTCATCGGATTGGGTGGGACGCAGCTGTCGGACATCAGTCCCGACAAACTGGTGGCAGTGGCCGCACCGATGCTGCAATGGAATTTCCTCGATTTCGGCCGCAACCGGGCTCGCATCAACCAGGCCGAAGGGCAGCGCGACGAGGCGGAGGCCCAGTACCGCGGATCGGTACTGACCGCACTGCGTGACGCCGAGGACGCGCTGTCTCGGTTCGGTCATCGACGTGAGACGGTCGCCAGCCTGATGCGCAGCAAGGCCAGTGCCGATCGAGCAGCGAGCCTCATGCAACAGCGCTTCCGGGCGGGCACCGCTACGCTGATTGATACGCTCGATGCAGAACGCACCCGCGTCGCCGCCGATCAGAACCTCTCTTCGGGAACAGCCGGCCTGACCAGTGATTTCGTCGCGTTGCAAAAGGCCCTGGGGCTCGGCTGGAGCGCTTGACGTCGCGGGCAAGCTCTGTCCACCATGTCCCGCTTATCATAGCCACCTCCGCTTTTCGACGCGTGCTTCGAGCGAGCACCGATAGCGCTACGTGCCTAAAGCGCCCATCGGCGACAATAGGCGATGTGGAATGAGAGCGGGCAGCCGGCGGTTCTGAAACAATCGTGAAACACACCGCTCAGCGTGGGACATATTGGCGCAAATCGGTTGCGACATTCCTCCGGCACCCCACCGGGAGGATCATTCATGAAGCATCACGATACCGACGGCTCCCCCGCGTCTGGCCGGCACGCGCACGGCCATGGCCTGACGGACGATCTGCCTCTGCTCGAGGCGCAAATGGCGCGGCGGCGGGCGTTGCAGTGGTTTGCAGGAGCCGGCACTGCGGCACTGGTCGCCGGCTGTGGCGGCAGCGGAACGGAAAGCGGCAGCGTCGCGGTGGTCGGCAGTACCGCCACGCCAGCGCCGACGCCAGCTACTATGGCCACTGCCACGCCGACCCCTGCCGCCACGGCGAGCGGATGCCTGGTCGATCCGAGCGAAACCAATGGCCCCTACCCCGCCGACGGGACCAACACCGCATCGGGCTCCACCAGCAATGCGCTGACCGCAAGCGGTATCGTACGCAGCGATATCCGGTCGAGCTTCCTCGGCACGACGACCGTTGCGACCGGCGTGTCCTTGACGCTTACGCTGACCGTCGTGAACGTCAATGCCGCCTGCGCGCCGCTCAGTGGCTATGCGGTCTACATCTGGTCGTGCGACCGCCAGGGGCATTATTCGCTCTATACGGTCGCGGCGGAAAGCTATCTGCGCGGCATTCAGGTGACCGATGCCAACGGGCAGGCGACGTTCACGATGATCGTGCCTGGCTGCTACGACGGCCGCTGGCCGCACATTCATTTCGAAGTGTTCTCGAGCCTGTCGACTGCGACCAGCGGGCGCTATGCCTCTCTGGTATCGCAGCTGGCGATGCCGGCAGCGGTGTGCAGCGCCGTCTATGCGGATACGGCGACCTACCCGGCGAGTGCGACCAACTTCGCGCGGGTGTCTCTGTCGAGCGATGGCGTGTTCGGCGACAACAGTGCCGCGCAAACGGCGCAGCAAACGCCGTTGCTGACCGGCAGCGTGGCGGCGGGCTATATCGGGACGGCACTGATCGGCCTGGCGCGTTAGGGTTGGCGGTCGCGCGCGGGGCGGGTTAAGGCTGCGGGCATGACCCCGCTGACGCTCTACAACAGCCTGACCCGCAGCCTCGAGCTGTTCCAGCCCGCCGACCCTGAAAATGTCCGCATCTATTCGTGCGGACCGACGGTCTATCACTACGCGCATCTCGGCAACCTGCGCGCATACCTGTTCACCGACACGCTGGGCCGGGTGCTGACGTGGAAGGGCCATGGCCTGACCCACATCATCAACATCACCGACGTCGGCCATCTGACCAGCGACGCCGACGCCGGCGACGACAAGATGGAGGCTGCGGCCAAAGCGAGCGGTAAGGATATCTGGGCGGTCGCCGAATACTATACGCAGGCGTTCAAGGCGAACCTGAAGGACCTGAACGTACGCGACCCCTCACGCTTTCCACTGGCGACGGATCATGTCGACGGGATGATCGCGTTCGGCGAGGCGATCGCCGAAAAGCATTGCTACCGGCTGTCGGACGGACTGTATTTCGACACTTCGACGGTGCCGGATTATGGGCGACTGGCGGGCACGCGCGACGATGGCCCGGCCGAGGGACGCATCCAGAGCGTCGCGGGCAAGCGCAACGCGGCGGATTTCGCGATCTGGCGGACGAGTGCACCCGGCGAAAACCGCCAGATGGAATGGGACAGCCCGTGGGGCCGCGGCGCGCCCGGCTGGCACCTCGAATGCTCCGTGATGAGCCGGCAGTATCTGGGTGCGCATTTCGACATCCACACCGGCGGTATCGACCACCGCGAGATCCATCACCCCAATGAGATCGCACAGAACCAGGCCTATAGCGGCAGCGCCGACAGCGGTGCGACGCTATGGATGCACAACAATTTCCTGGTCGACCGCGGGGGCAAGATGTCCAAGTCGACGGGCGAGTTCCTGATCCTGCCGGCGCTGGTCGAGCGCGGGTTTCATCCCCTCGCCTATCGCCTGATGTGCTTGCAAGCGCATTACCGCAGCGAGCTGGAGTTTTCATGGTACAATCTGGCGGCGGCGCAGACACGATTGAAGCGTCTGGTGCAGACCGTGGCGGCATTGCGAGCCCGTGGCGAGGCAAAAGGAGCGGCCTCGGCAGCCCCCTATACCGAGCGGCTGGACGCGGCGTTGTCCGATGATCTGAACACGCCCAGGGCGTTGCCGGTCCTTGACGAATTGCTTGCCGACAAGCGGGTGAGTCCGGCCGATCGGCTGGCGGCGCTCGCTGATTTCGACGCGGTGCTCGGCCTGGGCCTGCTGACGTTGTCGCGCGAAGACCTGCGGGTGCGCCCCAAGGCGGCGGGTATCGATGAGGCCGGGATCGCAGAGCGGCTGTCCGATCGGCGCGATGCACGGGCGGCGAAGGATTTTCCGCGATCGGACGCGATCCGGGACGAGCTGGCGACCTTGGGTGTCGAGGTGATGGATGGCGATCCGCTGGGTTGGGATTGGAAGGTGGTGCTATGAAGGCGGTCCTCCCCGGCATCGCCCGTGGCCTGCTCGAACCGCATTTGCCCGCGGAGATCGAGCCGGTATGGTTCACCACGCCGGCCGAGGCGAACGCGATGATTTCGGATGCGACGATCGCCTGGGTCGACATGCAGCCGACGGCACTGGTCGCCGACGCGATCCGGGCTGCAGGGTCGCAACTGCGATGGGTATCGACGATCTATGCCGGGCTGGACGCGTTCCCGCTGGATCTGTTGCGCGAACGGGGTGTGACGCTCACCAACGGCGCCGGGATCAACGCCATTGCGGTGGCGGAATATGCCATGCTGGCCGTGCTGGCCGCGGCAAAGCGGTTCGATACGGTGCTGCGCGCAGCGGACCGACAGGATTGGTTGCGCGATGCGCCCGGCAAGATCGAGCTGGATGGCACGCGGGCGCTAATCATCGGCTATGGCACGATCGGCCGACTGATCGGTCAGCGGCTGACCGCGTTCGGCGTCGGCGTGACCGGGGTCACCCGGTCGGGACGCGATAACACACTGACGCCGGATGGCTGGTTCGCGCAGCTCGGCAGTTTCGATTGGGTGATACTTGCTGCGCCATCGACCGGAATGACCAGGGCGTTGATCGGTACCGCCGAACTTGCCGCGATGAAGCCGTCGGCGTGGCTCATCAATATCGCACGCGGCGACATGATCGACGACGATGCATTGCTCGCCGAGCTGCATGGCGGCGGCATCGGAGGCGCCTTCCTGGACCCCACGAATCCCGAGCCGTTGCCGGTGAGCCACCCATTGTGGACGGCGCCGAATTGCATGATCTCGATGCACATGTCGGGACGTAGCCAGACGACGATGTTTCAGCGCGGCGCGACGCTGTTCTTGGAGAATGCCCGCGCGTTCGTCGCGGGCCGGCCGATGAACAACGTGGCGGACGTCGACGCGGGTTACTGAAGCGGTTGGTCGGCGTCCGCGATCAGCGGCGGTATGAACGGCCGCGAAGCGCCGGCCGGTACGCGAGAGATCTCTCCCTCGATCGCGTTGGCGCGGGCGGCGGAGGACGGATGGGTCCGACTGCGGAACAGGCCACCGTCGACGTCACCGCCATGGTCGCGCCAGAACCGAACGGCGATCTGCGGATCGTAGCCTGCGTTGCGGAGCAGATGCATGCCGAGCAGGTCTGCCTGATCCTCCGTCAGGCGGAACAACCGGCCATTGCGTCCGACTTCCGCCAGCAACCCGCGCTTGACGCCGGCTGCATCCAGTCGGCGGGCATGATGCAGGATATTGTGCGACAGCTCGTGTGCAATTACTACGGCGACCTCGTCGTCGCTGTACCGTTCGAAAAAGCGCACGCCGATCTGCACGATCCGGCCATCCGCAGACGCCTCCATCCCCGGTCCTAACAGCACCTCGAATGCGCTGCGGCAGCCAGGTGATGCGGCGATGCGGACTGCTAGCGATTGCCCGTTGCGGCGCAATACCACGTCGAGTGGACGATCGGCGGGCAACGCCGCGATCGTATCGGTGGCGGCGTCGCGCCCTGCGCTGCTCGAACCTTTCGCCGCGGGGGCGCCGTCGAGAGCATGACCGTTGACCGAAACGATCCCGTCATTGGCACGTACGCCCGCTGCCTCGGCAGGCGAGCCCGGCACCACTGCCTCCACAGCAATGGGTGCGTCGAAACCGAAGCTGCGGCGGGCCTGGTCGCGCAGACCGGCATCATATTGATCGATACCGTGGATCGCCCAGCCCGGCGTCGGCGCGCGATCACGGCACAGCGCGACGTTGGCGGTGGTGAGACGATAGGCGATACCGGCCATGCGGGCATCGACGCTGCGCAGCGCGTCGAAGGTAGCCGCGGTGTCCTGCACGGCGTTCACGCTCCCGTCACCGACCGGGGGCGTGGCGGCGATCAGGGGCGTCGCCGAGGTCGCTGCGAAAATCGCGAGGTGGATCGTCAACTTGCTCATCCAGACCCCTTAGCCCGGCGGGCGCGCCACGGCCATGCCGCCCCCAAGCGTTCCTTCATTGCGCGAAGACCGTTTTCGGCGCATGTCGGCCCGCGTTTACCCCCCGAAGGACGACATGATTATGGCCGCGAACTGGGCCCCCGACAGCTGGACCAAGGCAGAGGCCCGTCAGCTTCCCGACTATCCCGATGCCGCGGCATTGACCCGTGCGACGAATACGCTGGAAACGTTCCCTCCGCTCGTCTTTGCCGGCGAGGCGCGCAACCTGACCGCCGAACTGGCGAAGGTGGCAGAAAGCAAGGCGTTCCTGTTGCAGGGCGGCGACTGCGCCGAATCTTTCGCCGAACACAGCGCCAACAACATCCGCGACACGTTCCGTGTCATCCTGCAGATGGCGGTCGTGCTGACTTATGCATCCAAGCTTCCGGTGGTGAAGCTCGGCCGGATGGCAGGCCAGTTCGCCAAGCCGCGCTCCGCCCCCAACGAGACGATCGATGGCGTCGAGCTGCCGAGCTATCGCGGCGACAACGTCAACGATATCGCCTTCACCCCGGAAAGCCGTATCCCAGATCCGCAACGGATGATCCGCGCCTATTCGCAATCGGCGGCAACGCTCAACCTGCTGCGTGCCTTCGCACAGGGCGGTTATGCTAACCTGCATCAGGTGCACCGCTGGACACACGACTTCATGGGCCGCAGCCCGTGGTCGAAGAAATATGCCGAGACGGCGGACCGCATCGGCGAAGCGCTGGAATTCATGGCCGCGTGCGGGATCGATCCCGAAACGGTGCCGCAATTGGCACAGACGCATTTCTACACCAGTCACGAGGCGCTGCTGTTGCCGTTCGAACAGGCGCTGACCCGACAGGATTCGCTGACCGGCGACTGGTACGACACAAGCGCGCACTTCCTGTGGATCGGCGATCGTACCCGTTTCGAAGGATCCGCGCATGTCGAGTTCCTGCGCGGCATCGGCAACCCGATCGGCGTGAAGTGCGGCCCAAGCCTGGAGCCGGACGATCTGCTTCGGATGCTCGACACGCTTAATCCGGGTCGCATCGCGGGGCGGATGACGCTCATCACACGCTATGGCTATGACAAGATTGAGGCGCATCTGCCCAAGCTGGTGCGCGCGGTGACCCGTGAAGGCCATCCGGTCGTGTGGAGCTGCGACCCGATGCACGGTAACACCGTAAAGGCCGTGACAGGGTATAAGACGCGGCCGTTCGACCGCATCCTGGCTGAAGTTCGCGGTTTCTTCGCCGTCCACCGCGCCGAGGGGACGCACGCCGGCGGCATCCACGCCGAGATGACCGGGCAGAACGTCACCGAATGCACCGGCGGCGCGATCGACGTCACCGAGCAGAGCCTCGCCGACCGCTACCACACGCATTGTGATCCGCGGCTCAATGCGGGGCAAAGCCTGGAATTGGCGTTCCTGCTTGCCGAAATGCTCAACGAGGAGATGGCGGAGCGTCGCCGGGCCGCAGCCTGATGACGTTTAACGGGGCGTCGAGAGAAGACGCTTGACGCCCCACCCCCTCACGCCTAGGAGCCCCCTTCACCGCAAACGGCCCCTTCGTCTAGCGGTTAGGACGTCGCCCTCTCACGGCGAAAGCACGAGTTCGATTCTCGTAGGGGTCACCATCATCATGACCGTGCGGTAGTTCTTAGTACATGGGCCGCGGCTTACCGCTATGCGGCAACCAATTGCGGGAGGACGGACTAACGGGCTTCGGTTTCAACCACCCGTACGCCCGCATCGGTGCAGGCCGCCCGCAAGCTTTCCGACACGCGATCGGTTACCAGCCAGTCAATGTCGTCGAGGTTCCCGATGCGAACCGGTGCCGGTCGATCAAGCTTGGATGAATCGATCGCGAGGATTACCTGGCGCGCGTTGCGGATGATGGTCTGTGACACGCGCACCTCGTCGACGTCATAATCGAGGAAGTCGCCATTGGCCTCTATCCCGGACGCACCGATCAGTGCGATGTCGACCTTGAAACCGCGGATGAAGTCCATGGCGATGCCGCCGATAACCGCACGATCGCTCGCACGAACGCGGCCGCCAGCGGCAATCACCTCGAACCCCGGGCAGTCAGCAAGGATGTCGACGACGTTCAGATTGTTGGTGATGACCATCAACTTGGCGCGATGGATCAGATGGCGGGCGATCGCCTCCGTCGTGGTGCCGATGTTGATGAACAGGCTGGCGCCATCCGGGACAAGCGCCGCCGCAGCGGCCCCGATCGCGGATTTAGCGGCGACGGCCATGTCGCGGCGTTCGGCATAAGCAAGATTGTCGGTGCCGGAACTTGGGACCGCGCCGCCATGAACGCGGGTCAGCAAGCCGCGCCGTTCGAGCAGGGTCAGGTCCTTACGGATGGTCTGCGGCGTGACGTCCAGCATGCTCGCCAGTTCTTCGACCGACACGCGGCCACTCTGTCGCGCAACCTCGACAATGCGCGCATGGCGAACGGGCATATCGGCGTCGCTCACGCCAGATAGGCCGCCAGCCGCTCCGTGGTCCCGGGCGGCACATGCAGACCAAGCTTGCTGCGCCGCCAAAGCACGTCCTCGGCAGTACGCGCCCATTCGCGTGCGACAAGGTAATCAACCTCGGCTTTGTAAAGGGAACCTCCGAAATCCGTGCCTAAGTCGGCGATCGTAGTCGCCGTACCGAAGATCGCCTCCACCCGGGTACCATATGCGCGGGCGAGCCTGCGCAGCAGGGTCGACGGCATTTGTGGATAAAGTGCGGTCAACCCGGCAAGGAAGGCATCGAAGTCGGCATCCGGCATATCACCGCCGGGCAGTGCTACACCCGCGGTCCATGCCGGTCCCGCCCCAGGTAACATTGGCGCGAGATCGCGCAGGGCATGTTCGGCGAGCTTGCGATAGGTCGTGATCTTGCCGCCGTAGACACTGAGCATCGGCGCGCGATCCGCCGCGGCGTCGAGGTCGAGGACATAGTCACGCGTGACCGCCGAGGCATTGGCCGCCTTGTCGTCGTAAAGCGGGCGGATACCCGCATAGCTCCAGACGATATCGTCGGTCGCGACCGGACGTTCGAAATAGCGTGCGATGGTGTCGAGCAGATAGCGTGTCTCATCCATGCTGATCGTCGCTTGGCTTGGGGGAGCGGTCCAGGGTTCGTCGGTGGTGCCGACGAGGGTATATTCGCCTTCATACGGTATTGCGAAGACGATGCGGCGATCGGCGTTCTGAAGCATGAAAGCGTGCTCCCCGTCATACAGGCGCGGCACGATGATGTGACTGCCCTTGACCAGTCGCACCGACCGGTCGTTCCGCGCGCCCGCCGTCTTGCCGAGCACGTCGGCCACCCAGGGGCCAGCGGCGTTGACCAGCGCTCGCGCGCTGACCCGGCGGCTGGCGCCATCTGCTGGTTGAAGTTCGGCGATCCACCCGGCCGCGGTGCGGGACGCGCTGACCAATCGGGTGCGGGTAGCGATCGTGGCACCGCGCTCCGCGGCATCAAGGGCGTTCAGGACGACGAGGCGGCTGTCTTCTACCCAGCAGTCCGAATAGACGAACGCCTTGCCTGCGCGCGGCGACAGGCCGCTGCCGAATGCCGAGCGGGCGAGCGATACGCTCTGCGTGCCGGGAAGCCGTTCGCGCCCGCCGAGATGATCGTAAAGGAACAGGCCAAGCCGCACCATCCACGCCGGCCGCGGCGAATGGGTTTGCGGCAGGACGAAGCGCAGCGGCCAGATGATGTGCGGCGCCATCCCCCAGAGGCGCTCGCGCTCGATCAGCGCCTCTCGCACCAGCCGGAACTCGCCATATTCGAGGTAGCGCAGTCCGCCGTGAATAAGCTTGGTCGAGGCCGAAGAGGTATGGCTGGCGAGATCGTCCTGCTCGACGAGCAGCACCGACAGGCCACGTCCCGCAGCATCCCGGGCAATGCCGGTCCCGTTGATACCGCCGCCGACGATCAAGAGGTCGACGGTCGCCGCATCCACGGGTTCGTCCGTCATTCGATCCATCAAGCTACACCTCCGCTGTTGCCACAGGGTATATCGCATTACATGCGAGAACGAAATACTTGACGTTCGCATGAAAGGAAGCGAACTTTCGAATCGAAAAAATGATGACGGAGGGCGAGGTGGCCAAGACGCATATCCTGGTGATTGATCAGGGAACGACGTCCACGCGTAGCATCGTCTTCGATGGCGAGGCGCGACGGGTCGGCATCGCCCAGGCTGAATTCGAGCAGCATTACCCCGAACCGGGCTGGGTCGAGCATGACCCGGCGGATATCTGGCGTGATGTGCTGGCCACCGCACGGGATGCTCTGCACGCAAGCAACCTCACTGCGAGCGATCTGGCGGCGATCGGTATCACCAACCAGCGCGAGACGGCGGTGGTATGGGATCGCATCACTGGCGAGCCGATCCACCGTGCGATCGTATGGCAGGACCGGCGTGGTGCGCCGCGCTGCCAGGAATTGAAGGCGGACGGCGCGGAGGCGCTGGTGCGGTCGCGGACCGGACTGCTGATCGATCCCTATTTCTCCGCGACCAAGATCGCGTGGATGCTCGACCATGTCGATGGCGCACGAACGCGGGCGGAGCGTGGGGAGCTGGCGTTTGGCACGATCGACAGCTTTCTGCTGTGGCGGCTGACTGACGGCGCCGTGCATGCGACCGATATCACCAATGCATCACGGACGATGCTGTATGATATCCATCGTGCGTGCTGGGACGAGGAATTGTGTCGCCTGTTGCGCGTGCCGGCCGCGATGCTGCCGGTGGTGCATGACAACGCACACATCTATGGCACGACTGCGCCTGACCTGCTCGGCGCGGCGGTGCCGGTGGCGGGGATCGCCGGCGACCAGCAGGCGGCGCTGTTCGGGCAGGCCTGTTTTAAACCGGGTATGGCCAAATCGACCTATGGCACCGGCTGCTTCATGCTGCTTAACACCGGTGATGAAGCCGTGACGTCTGAGCATCGATTGCTCACTACACCCGCCTATCGGCTGGAAGGCAGGACGACCTATGCGCTGGAGGGGTCGATCTTCGTCGCGGGCGCGGCGGTCAAATGGCTGCGCGACGGCATCGGCGTCATCACCCACGCCAGCCAGACGGACGATCTGGCGACGCGCGTTCCCGATAACCACGGCGTGTATATGGTGCCGGCCTTTGCAGGATTGGGTGCGCCGCACTGGGACCCGAACGCGCGCGGCGCGATCTACGGGCTGACGCTGGGTGCGGGCGCGGCGCATCTGGCACGGGCGGCGCTGGAGGCGGTGGCATTCCAGACGATGGACCTGATCGATGCGATGGCGGCGGACGGCGGGGGACGGCCGGCGATCCTTCGCGTCGATGGCGGCATGGCGGCGAACGACTGGCTGTGCCGGTTTCTGGCGGACATGATCGACACGCCGGTCGAACGCCCTGCCGATCTGGAGACGACGGCGCGTGGCGCCGCCTTCCACGCAGGGCTGGCGACCGGCGTCTGGTCGGGGCTGGACCATCTGGCCCGGCTATGGTCACGCGAACGATGTTTCGAACCGACGATGACCAGGGACGCGCGCGCACCCTTGGTCGCCGGATGGCAGGAGGCTGTACGCCGGACGCTGAGACCACACCGATGACGCACCCCTTGATCGTCGGCAACTGGAAGATGCACGGGGATGGCGCGTGGCTGGACCGGGTGGCTGCCATCGCCGGCGCCGTCGCCGTCCCGCAGATCGATGTCGCGCTCTGTGTACCGGCAACCCTCATCCATCGTGCTGCGACGATCGCACCCGGACTGACGATCGGCGCTCAGGATTGTCACTGGGCCGCCACGGGGGCGCATACCGGAGCGATCTCGGCAATGATGCTGCGCGAGGCTGGCGCGCAGGTGATGATCCTTGGCCATAGCGAGCGGCGCGCTGCGGGCGACGACGATGCGCACGTCGCGGCAAAGGTCGCGGCAGCGCAAAATGCCGGCCTGCGCGTTATCTTGTGCGTCGGCGAAAGCGCAGCCGAACGCGATGACGGTGCCGCCACG
The DNA here is from genome assembly GCF_010450875.1 of Sphingomonas insulae. NCBI lineage: Bacteria > Pseudomonadati > Pseudomonadota > Alphaproteobacteria > Sphingomonadales > Sphingomonadaceae > Sphingomonas > Sphingomonas insulae. The sequence goes on along the minus strand of NZ_CP048422.1, from coordinate 2,277,969 downwards.
GCCCGGGTCCGGGCGCAACTGATCGCCTCTCTGCCCGAGCGGCTGACCGCAGGCCTGACCATCGCCTATGAACCGATCTGGGCGATTGGCCGCGGGGTCATTCCCAGTCCCGTGGAAATCACATCCGTCGTCGACGGCATACGGTCGGTCCTTACTGCGCGGAACGTCGCCAATGCTCGCGTGCTATACGGCGGGTCCGTAACCGCTGCGGCAACCCGCGACCTGCTGGCCCGGACCGATATCGACGGATTGCTCGTCGGAGCAGCCAGCCTGAAACCCGCGACGTTCAGCGAGATCATCGGAGCCGCAATTGGCCTTACCAATCTGGACAGGCCGAAGCCCCGGCTTTAACGGTGGGCATCGGGATTTTCCGCCAACGCGTGATACTTCGGAGTGACAGGGTGAATGGCCGACGGATGATGATGACGCAGATGCTGCGCTGGTTCGGCCCGGCCGATCCGGTAACGCTCCGCGCCATTCGCCAGTCCGGCGCGAGCGAAGTGGTCACCGCGCTTCACGAAATCCCCAATGGCGACGTGTGGCCTGAGCACGCGATTGCAGCACGCCGGACGATGGTGCAAGAGGCGGGGCTAGACTGGACCGTGGTCGAAAGCCTGCCGGTGCATGAGGATATCAAGCGCCGCGGTCCGGGGTGGGATCGCCTGATCCACGCCTATACCGACAGCCTGCGCCATCTTGCCGCCTGCGGTATTCGCGTCGTTACCTATAATTTTATGCCGCTGCTCGACTGGACGCGTACCGATCTGGCTTGGCCCCTGCCCGATGGCGCCCTAGCGCTGCGATTCGAGCTCGAGGCGGTGGCGGCTTTCGACCTCCACATCCTGCAGCGTCCTGGCGCGGAAGGTGATTATACACCGGATATCGTTGAGGCGGCCGGACGCCGCTTTGCCAGCCTCGATACGGACGCGCGGCACCGTCTGGAACGCACGATCATCGCCGGACTGCCCGGCAGCGAGGAAAGCTTCACCGCATCTGCGTTCCGCAAATCGATCGACACCTATGCCGGGATCGACGCCGATCGGCTACGCGCCAACCACATCGCCTTTCTCGATGCGGTTTGCCCGATCGCCGACGATGTCGGCTTGCAGTTGGTCGTCCACCCCGACGACCCCCCTTCCCCTTGTTCGGTCTGCCTCGTGTCGTCAGCACCGAAGCGGATGTGGCGGCGCTGTTCGCCCGCGTGCCCAACCGATCGAACGGCCTGTGCCTGTGCACAGGTTCGTTTGGCGTGCGCGCCGACAATGACCTGCCCGGCATGGTCGAGCGACTAGGCGATCGGATAGGATTTCTCCATCTGCGCTCGGTCCAGCGCGAACCTCGGGGTGCGTTTCATGAAGCGGCGCATCTGGCCGGCGATGCGCAGATGCCCGCGGTCGTCGCCGCGGTCCAGCAGCTGCAGAACCGGACGGGGCGGAGCATTCCCATGCGCCCGGACCATGGCCACCAGATGCTCGACGATCTCGGCAAGCGCACCAATCCAGGTTATTCGCTGCTCGGGCGGATGCGCGGCCTTGCCGAGCTTCGCGGATTGGAGGCCGGCCTCGCACATGCATCGGGGACAACGGTGCTCTAGGCCTCCCGCAGTGCGCCGGCAGCTTTCCAGAACATCAGATAGCCGAATACGCCCGACACGATCGAAGCGACGAGAATCGCGAGCGCCGCCTGCTCGGCCTGGATCGGATCGGCAAAAGCGAGTTCGGCGATGAACAGCGAGATCGTGAAGCCGATTCCGGCCACCCCGCCAATGCCGAGGACCATCCGCCACGTGACGCCATCCGGCAGGGTTGCCGTCCCAAGCCGGGTGGCAAGCCAAGTCGCCAGCAGGAATCCAATGGGTTTGCCGACGACCAGACCGGCGACCACGCCGATCGCGAGCGGCGCGTGAGCGGCTTCCGCGATCAACGTAGACGACAGATGGATGCGGACGTTCGACAACGCGAACAGCGGCAGTACGATATATGAGACCCATGGCGTCAACACACGGACCAGCCGCTCGGCGGCCTCATCCGTTGCTGCCGTCATCTCATGAATGTAACCTAGCTGTTGCTGCGCGCTGTCGCGTTGCTCTTCTGCCTCGGTCGGATCGTCGGCTTGCTCGGCCGCCGCATGAGCTTGCTTGAATTCGTCGATCGGATGCTGGACCCGTTCCGCAAATCGCCCCTCGGACAAGCGTGACCTGGTCGGCAGCAGCAATCCCACCGCAACGCCGGCGATGGTCGGATGTACGCCGGAGCCGAAGACGCCGATCCATACGATTACGCCGAGCAGTACGTAGGGGATTGGTGCTACCCAACGCAGCCGGAGCAGCCCAAGGATTCCACAATAGGCCACTTCCGCCAGCGCGAGGAACCACAGATCGATCGACGGCGTATAGGCGAACGCGATCACGGCCAGGCCGAACACGTCGTCGATCGCTGCGAACGCCAGCAGAACGGCGCGCACGGCTGGCGGAAGGCGGGTAGTGAACATCGCCACGATCGCGAGGCTGAAAGCGGTATCCATCGCCGCGACGACCCCCCAGCCGTGCTGCGTCGGCGTGCCGAGGTTGAAGGCGAGATAGATTGCCACCGGTACGATCAGGCCACCAATCGCGCCGGCGATCGGAAACACCCCGGTGCGCAGCGAGGCAAGCGAGCCTTTTACGAACTCCCGCTTCACCTCCGTCCCTATGATAAGAAAGAACAATGGCATCAACGCATCGTTGATCCATTCGGCGGCTGGCCGCGAAAACGACCACGCTCCGTAGCTTATGCGGACAGCCCGATCCCAGAGGCGGATGTAATCCGCGCCGACCGGCAAGTTGACGATAATGAGTGCGAGCACGGTCGCGATCAGGAGAGGACCACCCGAGACTTGTCCGATGGCAAAGAACGGCTCGATCTTCTGTAATGCGGCCGCGGCCGGAGAGTGGTGCGCGCGCGCGGCGACCTGCCCGGAAAGGCGTGGAGTAAGCGCCATGCAATGTCCTGTTTCCTCGGCCCGCCAACTATACACTTGAACGATCGGCCCCGTTCCCCGTGCTGTCTCGGCTTGGGACGATACCGCGATGAACCAACCGCCTACCCCGACTTCACGATCAACTTCGACTAGTCATGATCGATCCTTACACCATGACATGCGGACGCCCACTGATGACAAATTTGCAATTGATCGAACGCGCCGATAATATCGCTGAAAATTGTTATTTTGACTTTATGCCTGTAAAAGTCTTTTAGGACGGCGTCGTCCTTCCCCCAGGCATCGACATCATACCGTCCGACCGAGCGAGAATCCCGAATGAACAATGAGACGAACACCGTCGAGCTTGCCACCGAACTGACCATTGCGTGGCTCAGCAATCCCAACACCCGCACGTCCGCTGACGATGTTCCCGGATTCCTGCAGTCCATGTTTGCTGCGGTCGGGAAACTTGCGAACCCGGCTGCGGCCGAACCCGAGCAACCCGCGCAAGAGCATGTGCCGGCCGTGTCGGCACGCAAGTCTTTGGCATCCCGCGATCACATCATCTCGATGATCGACGGCAAGCCCTATCGCACGCTGCGGCGTCATCTCACGACCCACGGCTTGACCCCTGACGAATATCGCCAGCGTTATGGTTTGAAGTCGGATTATCCGATGGTCGCGCCATCATATAGCGAAAGTCGCAGCGCCATGGCCAAGACCATCGGGCTCGGTCGCAAAGCCGGCCAGAAGGTCGAACAATCGGCGGCCGGTGCCGCGAAGACGGTGCGTAAGGGTGGCAAGGCCGCTCTGCAGGCCGCTAAGGTTACGCTCGGCGCGAGCGAATAAGCATTTGACGGGGCGGCGATCGACGACGCCGCCCTCGTTGTCTCCAGCCTCGATTATTCCAGATCGTTCTCGCTGATGACTACCAACGATTGATCGGAGTTGCGCGCCAATGCGGCAAGCCCGGCCTCGGCGATCTCATCGGAAAAACGATTGAACATTTCGACCGCGTCATCCTCTTCCGGGGCGTCGCCGCTCAGGGCCTCGAGTACGTCGTACTGGACGGCGAACTGCACCTCTTCGGCATCGCATTCACCGGAAAATTCCACCTGCCGCTCGTTCGGATTGTCGAGGATGGTGGCAATGTCGATGTCGAGCTTGTCTGCGGCCATGGGGAAACCTCTTGCATGATGGTGGTCCGCGTGTTGCGGGCAGGACGGCATAGCGCGAAAGAGCGCGTGATGTTCCGCTCCATCCGAAATGCGGTTGCGCCAACGACATTCGCTAGCAACCGCTTCCCTGCCGTCGATGGCGGCACATGGCAATCCTCACGGCGAGAATGACAGCCGATCGTCCAATAACTCGGTACGGCTACTGCGCATGCAAGGCATGTCCATGAGCGGTCATGCACCCCGTTGCACCTGCGTGGGCGCATCAACCGATCTGCGGCGCTGTATCGCTGCGTCCGAACTAACGATCAGCGACCGTTCGCCATAGAACGCGACGTCGTGAAATTCTCTGGCGCTTGGTCGTCGAATGACCAGTTGAACGGCCGCGATGATATTGACCAATGACGCTTGGTACGCCGCAAGGTGCTGATCGTCGGATTTGAAACGGCGAGGCCAACTTCGATGTAAATGGGTCGCGCTCCTTAGATGGGCCTCGCATACGGCGTGGAAGCGGGGATAATCATTCCGCCAAATCGGGGGCGATCAATTTAGTGCGCGATACGTGAGAAAGGTCAGCGAAAAGCAATATACCAATCCAACGACCCGATGCCCAGCTTTGGTGATCCGAGCACCGATGACGTAGGCGATACACCCTCAGGACATTACTTCTTAGGCGCGCTCAGATGCGCACTAAGGTGCTTATTCATTTCAAACATGCTCACCGACGGCTTGCCAAAAATTTTGGCGAGCTTGTCATCTCCGTTGATCTGACGTCGATCCTTGGCATCCTGAAGATCGTTTTTCTTGATATACTCCCAGACCTTGCTCACCACTTCGCTGCGCGGCAGATCTTCGCTACCGACGATCTCCGCTAATTCGGGCGAAGGCGTAACCGGCGCGGTGATGCCGCCACGCGCGCCGGTCGCAGGCTTGCCGGTCGCCTTGACCTTTTTTTCGGCCGCTGCGGTTTCGTCTTTGCCGCGCTTTTCAGCAGATCGTGCCATGATCGTCTTCCTCGTTGTAGCTTTGAGGGGATGCTCCCTTGCGTGATATACGCTGTGCTCTCGTGTTCGTTGCCTTACGTTCGTTGTGAACGCGTTACAGATATCGCACGGACCTTAACCATACCGGGCTACCCACGCGTTCTAACCTCTTGCAGATCGAGTTCGCGGATCAGCTTCTGTGCCGTGGCGCTGCCGATCCTGCGCTCGCGGGCGCTGTTGACGATGGCGCGACGTTCCGCCTTCAGCCCGCGCAGCCGTAGGTCGCGCTCCAACCGGTCCTGCAACCTTGCCGCTGCAGCCACGCGCGCGCCCTGACTGCGACTTTCGATGCGGTCACGATACAGGTCCATTATGCGACTGCCGGCAGCGGAGTAATAGTCTGCATTGCCGTGCGCTTCTGCCAATTCGTGCTGGGCATGCTCGATCTCGCGGATCGCCGCTTCGTAGGCCATGACCCGGGCAGCATCTTCTTCGGCTTGTGACGACGGTTCGGGCGGTAACGTCAGGCCGTTAAGCAACACTGGCAACAGCAGGCTAGCCATGACGAGGGACGCGATGATGACCCCTGCCGCCAGGAAGATCGCAAGGTCGCGGGCGGGGAAAGGTGTACCGTCGTCCAGTGCCAGCGGCAGCGTCAGCACGCCTGCCAGAGTGATTGCACCGCGGACGCCAGCGAGAGACATCGCCGCGACCAGTCGCCATTCGGGGCTCCGTGGTACGGCTGCATCGGCGTCCTTACGCTGGCGAAGGAGAGTTAAACGCAGCGACACCCAGACCCATACAAAGCGCAGAGCGGCGAGGCCGGCGACGATGGCGATGATATAGGCGCCCAGCCATAGTGGGTTGCCGTGACCGGTGATCCGTACCGTTTGCTGCGCGCCTGCAAGTACGCCCGGCAACTGTTCCCCCAAGAGCACGAAGATGATGCCGTTCAAGGCGAACTGCACGGTATCCCACACCGAATTGCGGCGCATCCGGGTCGCTGCCATCGCCTGTCGCGAAATCTCCGCAAAGGTCATCGTCACGCCGGCAGCGACCGCGGCTAGGATGCCGGAGGCGTGGAAATGTTCGGCAAGCAGGTACGAGCCGAACGGAATCAGCAGACTGACAAGGATCTGAGAGGCGGTTTCCTCGCCATAGCGGCGCGACACCCATGCCTTGGCACGAGTGACGGCGACCGTCACCACCACGCCGATCAGGATGCCCGCTCCTGCGACCCAAACGAAATTGGCGGCAGCTGTAGTGGCCGAAAAGCCACCGGTCAGAGCAGCTGCGACGGCGAACCGCAGGCACACAAGCCCGGAAGCGTCGTTGAGTAACGATTCACCTTCAAGAATGTGCATCATCCGCCGCGGTATGGGCACGCGTGCAGCGATTGCCGACACCGCGATCGGATCCGTCGGCGACACCACCGCCGCCAGCGCGAAGGCCACTGCGAGCGGCATGGCGGGGATCACCCAGTGGATCACAAATCCCATGCCCAGCACGGTCAACAGAACGAGCCCTAGCGCCAGTTCCAGAACAACCGTCAGATCCTTGAGCAATTCGTCCTTCGGGATGCGCCAGCCATCCAAAAATAGGAGGGGGGGGAGGAAGAGCAGGAGGAATAGTTCTGGATCGAGGGCTACGCGATACGAGGTGGACAGGCCGATGAGGGCTCCGAGCACGATTTGCACCAAAGGTGTCGGGATCGGCAGCGGCAACATGCGCGAGGCGGCACCGCTGACCACGACGGCCACCAGCAGGAACAGGACGATCGAGATGACTTCCAACGCGTAACTCCGCGATGTGCCGGGGGTGAGGGCCGGCGCACCGACCCAAGCGTCTACGGGACGAGCGGCAAGGTCGCAATCGGCTGGTCGGCGGTGGTCAGCAGCCGCCAGCCGGCAGGCAAATAGTCGGTCGACATGTAGAAATAGAAGGCGCAGCTGCCATCGCTGCGATAGCTGCCGCCCTTGAGGATGCCGTAGGCGGTGCCGCCGAGGAAGACCGGGCTGCCGCTGTCGCCACTCTTGCAGACCGGACCGGCGACCGTCGTCCAGGTCGGCAGGCACGCCCCACCGCACAGGTCGCCCGCCGGCGCGAAATCGGTCAGTTCGACCTGCGAACAGCTGTAGCCGGTGCGTTCGCCGCGGTGGCACACCACGTCGCCGGCGCGCATGCCCGCCCTGCCCCGCGCACCGGTAACCTCCCGGGCGATCGACCGGGCGGTGTCGGCGAAGAACATCGGCGCGAGCGGTTCGGGACTGGCGTTGATCTGCACGTCCTGATGCCCCCAGCCCCATTGCCCGACGAAGGGCAGCGCCACCTCTCGTCCGTCCGCGTCGCGGATGCTGAGGGCGTCCGGGCAGTGCGCCGCGGTGGCCAGTCCCACCCGCATGCCGTCGGTGACGACGAAGCCGCTGGTGCACAGATAATGCCGCGGATCGCCCGGCACCATGCCGACCACGCGGGCACCACCGACGATGCCGCCCATGTCGAGCGCGGGCTGGTCGACGACGCGCAGACGCACCGGCACGCCGGTCAACGCGGCCAGCCGGTCGCGGAGCGCGTCCGCGCCCTCGCGCAGCACGTCGCGACCGGAGACGACGACGACGAGTTCGCCCCGCCGGGGATCGATGCCGATACCGGGCGGCCCGAGCAGGCTGGCGCGGATCGCCGCCTGATAGGCGGTGATCGCCTGGACGAGTTCGGTATGCGTCGCACGCGCGCCGCCGACGAACGTGACGCGGACCGGATAGCCCGCGAGATCGATCGTCTCGTCGGGCTGGTCGGCATCGCCGGTCAGCAGCACGGTGATGCCGAACGCGGGCTGATGGGTGACGGTGATGCCGGCGAGCCGGGTCGCAAAACGTGCCGCGATCGTATCGGTAGCAGCGACGCTCAGGGCCTGCATACGCACCTGCCGCAGCGCTTCGCCGGCAGGGACGCCCAGCAACGCGGCGACCGCATCCGCATCGCGCGCCAGCGCCTGTTCCGGCGCCTCGACCACCATCGGAGCGGCCGTCTGCGCCGTCGCCGGATTACCCCCGACGAGCGCCGACACCGCATACATAATGGCCCAGAATCGCCGCCCCACGCCGGCGTCCTACACCAACGAACTGGCTGGCGACTGAACGATGTCGCACGACGTGCCTTGTCGCCGGCACAATCGCCGGCCACGATGCGGCATGCGCCACCCGCTCCTTCTCGCCGCCCTCGTTCCCGCCGCCCTTGTTCCCGGCAATGCCGACGCGCAGGCCATTCCGGCCGGGCGTTGGGACGTGGTGTCGACCGCCGTCGACCTGGTCATTCCGGGCGCCCCCGGCTTTATCGTGCGCATGATGAAGGGCCGGTCGAAGACCGAACACAAATGCCTGTCGCCCGCCGCCGCGCAGGCGGGCGTGGCGGCCCTGCTGGCGCCCGACCCGAAGGCGAAGTGCCGGGTCGATGCGCTGCAGGTCGGCGGCGGCCGTTACAGCCAGGCGCTGAGCTGTCCCCAGAAGAAGGGCACGCCGATCCAGATCGCGCGGAACGGCAGCTTCGATGCCAGCGGCTTCAGCGGACGGTTGAAGATGGCCGGCCAGACGCCGAAGGGGGCGATGAGCGTGACGATCGACCAGACCGCCCGACACGTCGCGGGTCCGTGCAAAGGCTAGGCGGCGTGGACAAAATGATGACGCGCACGGCGCTGAAACAGGCTGGTAATGAGCCGACGACCCGGTAGCCTGTGCGCATGTTGCCGACCCGTACCTTGACCGGCTTGTTTGTCCTTGATGGGGACGATTACGAGTGGGAGCTACGCCGTGAGCCGCAATGGTGTACGGCTGATGGCTGGCAAGGCATGCAGGTTGCGGTCCGCGCTGCTGATGCAGGCGGCCGTGAGCTTCTCCTTCAATTTCCGATGCCAAAGAAGGCCGCGCAGCGTGCGCGGGGCAACCGACACCGGCCGCAAGTTCACCAAGCCGCGTTGGAGCAGGCAGTTAGGTCCGCCTTGTTGGACGGCTGGGATCCACAAGCGCGAGGGAAGACTTACCATGTTGACGTCCCGACCGGTCGTTGATCCAACGCTGCCTTTTGGAGGCAGGCTTGAGCCGGGGTAACCTCAACGAGGTGGAATGGCGCATCCTGAAAGACTGCTGCCGATTGAGCGCAACAAGCGCGGTCGAGGCAGGCCGCCCGACCAAAGCCGTCTGATCATTAGCGACATACTCTGGCGGCTTCGGTGCGGTGCACCGTGGCGCAACGTCTCGCCACAGTACGGGAGCTGGAATACATTTATCGGCGGTTCCGGCGGTGGGGCGAGGCCGGGGGCTGGGAGATCGTGGCGGCGACGCCAGCCAAGATCATGGCGGACACTGGCCATTACAGCATCGACAGCTGCACCGTCCGTACCCACGTTTCGGCAGCGGGCGAAAAAAGGGCGGGGCCATCGGCGCGCTCTTGGCCGCTCGCGAGGCGGGTTCACCAGTAAACTTCATTGCCTGGCTGACGCCCTCGGGCGACCGCTCGCCTTCCATCTGACGGGCGGCGAGGCGGCAGACTGCGAGGCGTATGATGCCAGATCGCTCTGTCAGAACGCGCACCCAATGCCCTGCTCGCCGACAAGGGCTACGATGCCGACGCGATTCGTGCCGACCTTGCTGAATGGAAGATCGAACCCGTTATCCCCGGCCGGTCAAACCGACGGGTGAAAATTGATCACGAGCGGACACTCTCCAAGCAACGCAACCGCATCGAGCGGATGTTCGGCCACCTCAAGATCAATCGCGCCATCGTCACCCGCAACGACCAGCTCGCCAGCAGCTTCCTCGGCATGACCCATCTCGCCACCGCCCGATACTGGTTCGAATTCGTCCACGCCGCCTGGCGCGGATCGACATTCGGCCTTCCACCTCCCCGGCGGAGGCCGGGGCCCAGTAGGGGCAGGCTGGTGATGAGGCGCAGGCCAGCATCGCAGCTGCTTGCCCTACCGGGCCCCGGCCTCTGCCGGGGAAGCGAGCTGGTCCCAGTGCCGTCGCGCTGTTGAATGTCGATGCGACCCGGGTCGCCCGGTCAGTTGGCGCTGAGCACGCCGGCGAAGCCGGGCTCTTCCAGCGCCCGGCCGGCGCCCAGGGCCACGCACATCAACGGCGCCTCGGCAACGATGACGGGCAGGCCGGTCGCGCGGCTGAGCACGTCGTCGATCCGTTGCAGCAAGGCGCCGCCGCCGGTCATCACGATGCCCTGTTCGACGATGTCGGCGGCCAGTTCCGGTGCGATCTGTTCGAGCGTCTTCATCACGACCTCGACGATCTGCGCGACCAGGTCGGCGATCGCATCGGCCACCTCGGACTGGCCGATCGTCAGTTCCTTGGGAACCCCGTCGACCAGATCGCGGCCCCGCACGCGCAGTTCCCGCTCGTCACCGTCATCCGGACGGCACGCCATGCCGACGTCGTGCTTGATCCGTTCGGCCGTCGCCTCGCCGATCATCAGATTGTGCTTGCGGCGGATGTGCGAGGCGATCGCCTCGTCCAGCTTGTCGCCGCCGACGCGCACCGAATTGCTGTAGGCGAGGCCGCCGAGCGACAGCACCGCGACCTCGGTCGTGCCGCCGCCGATGTCGACCACCATGAACCCGGTCGGCGCGGTGATCGGCAGGCCGGCGCCGATCGCGGCAGCCAGCGATTCCTCGATCAGCAGCACCTGTGATGCCCCGGCGTTCATCGCGGCCTGACGGATGGCGCGGCGTTCGACCTGCGTCGAACCGGCAGGAACGCAGATCACCATCTTCGGCCGTCGCTGGAACCGGCCCGATCCGCCATGCACCTTGGTAATGAAATGCTTGATCATCTGTTCGGCGACGTCGATGTCGGCGATCACGCCATCGCGCAGCGGCCGGATCGTCTCGACATGCTCGGGCGTCTTGCCCATCATCAGCTTGGCATCGGCGCCGACGGCCAGCACCTTTGGAATGCCGTCGCGCGTCTCGATCGCGACCACCGAGGGTTCGTTGAGGACGATGCCCCGGCCCGCGACGAACACGAGGGTGTTCACGGTGCCAAGGTCGATGGCCATGTCTTGGGAGGCGAGCCCGAAAGGCAGAGAAAGCCGCAAGGATGTGCTACTTCGTTGGTGGTGGCACGCGCCCGCAAGGGGAAGCGCGTCCAGCACGGGGATGCGCACGCCTTCGCCCTCCCCGCGTCCGCGTCAATCGGGTTGCGACGAAGGGCATGCGGCGGACGGCGATGTGCGCCGCCGTCTGCCGGCCGCTATCCCAGATAGTCGGCGTCGGTGACCTGCTCCATCCAGGTCACGACCTCGCCATCCTTCGCCTGGGCGATGGCGATGTGGCTCATCGCGCAGTCGGGCGCTGCGCCATGCCAATGTTTCTCATCCGCTGCGAACACGACGATGTCGCCGGGGCGGATATCCTCCACGGGTCCGCCGACGCGCTGCACCCGGCCGCGGCCGGTGGTGACCAGCAACGTCTGGCCGAGCGGATGCGTGTGCCAGGCGGTTCGTGCGCCGGGTTCGAACGTCACCGTCGCACCGCTGACCGCGCCGGCCCCGGAAAACGGCGCATCGATGCGTACCGTGCCGGTGAAATAGTCGGCAGGCCCCTTCGCGGAAGGCCGTGTGCCGCTGCGGATGATGTCCATTGTCCTCGTCCCCTTCGTTCGGTTCGCTAGGGTTGCCAGATCGGCCGGTGGCCGGGATCGAGCCGCCGGTCGATGAAATAGGCGGCGCTGATGAACGCCAGATGCGTCAGCGCCTGCGGGAAATTGCCCAACGGCAATCCGCGTACATCGACCTCTTCGGAGAACAGGCCGAGGGGGTTGGCATATGCCATCCCCTTGGCAAGGATCATCTGCGCATCGTCCATCCGCCCGGCGCGGGCGAGGCATTCGGCATACCAGAAGGTGCAGGTGGTGAACGCCCCCTCGCCGCCCTCCAGCCCGTCGGCATCGCGATAGCGGTAGACCAGTCCGTCGTCGCGCAGCTGGTCGCCGATCGCATCGAGCGTTGCCAGCCACACCGGATCGGTGGCCGAGACGAAGCGCACCAGCGGCATCATCAGCAACGCCGCGTCCAATCGGGTGCCGCCGCGCTCCTGAACGAAATAGCCGTGATCGGGATGGCGGAAGTTGGCCCACACATCCGCGACGATCGCATCGCGGCACCCGGCCCATTCGACCAGCGGTGCGGACAACGATCGCTTGGTGGCGAGGCGCATCGCCCGGTCGATCGCGACCCAGCACATCACGCGCGAGTGGAGGAAGTGCCGCGGTTCGGATCGCATTTCCCAGATGCCCGCATCCGCTTCCTGCCAATGCGCCATGACGTAGGCGATGATGCCGCAGACATGTTCCCACCCGTCGTGGGTGATCGCGGCGCCGTATTTATTCGACAGATAGATGCTGTCGAGCAGTTCGCCGAAGATATCGAGCTGGCTTTGCGCATGGGCGGCATTGCCGATGCGCACCGGCCGGCTGCCCGCATAGCCGGCGAGGTGATCGAGCGTGTGCTCGTCCAGCGCTTCCGACCCGTCGATCGCATACATGACGCGAATGGGGTGATCGACGTCGGATGCCGTCACTCGTTGCCCCGCCCAATCGCGGAAATGTTCGGCCTCTGCGATGAAGCCGAGGCGCATGAAGGCGTAGACGGTGAAGGACGCATCGCGGATCCATGTCGCGCGATAATCCCAGTTGCGGCCCGCGCCGGTCGCCTCCGGCAACGAGAAGGTCGCCGCGGCGGCCACCGATCCATGCTGCGCCGACGTCAGCAGCTTCAGCGCCAGCGCCGAACGGAGCACCTGTTCGCGCCAGCGCCCCTTGTAGCTGGCCTGCGACAGCCATTGCCGCCACGCGTGGATGGTCGAGGCGACTTCGGCCGCGATCGCGTCGTCGTCGGAGCGCACGAGCGTGTCGTCACCGAGCATGAACCAGGCGCTCTCACCCTCGGCAAGCGTCACCGTCGCGGATGCCGTGCCGTCCCCGTGCGCGAGCGGAACCGAGGCGAACAGGCGCATGGCAAGTTCGCGGCCGGCAAAGCGAACGCCGCCTTCGCTGGCGGTGACCTGCGGTAGGTCGCGCGCATAGTCGAAACGGGGGGCGCAGGTGGCGGTGAGGACGACGTTGCCACGCGTTGCGGTGATGCGCCGGATCAGGCAGCGCGCACCATGATCGGGGTGGATGCGGGCATCCGGGTGGGGCATCAGGTCGACCATCTCGACCGCGCCGTCCTCCCCCATCCAGCGGGTGACGAGCACGTTCGTATCGGGGACGTAGAGCTGGACGATATGCGGATCGTCGAGTTGCGGGCGGATCGAGAATGCGCCACCGTCCGGATCGAGCAGGTCGGCGAACACCGACGGACTGTCGAGCGAGGGCCAGCACAGATAATCGATCGTGCCGTCGGCCGCGACCAGCGCCGCGGTTTCCAGATCGCCGATGATGCCGTGTTCGCCGATGCTGCGCCGCGGCGGTACGCCCCTGCCCTGCGGATCGGCATCCGCCCCGTCGCGGCGGTCAACCATTGTCGCGGAATTCGGGATAGAGCGACATGCCGCCATCGACGAACAGCGTCGTGCCCGTCACGTAATCGGCGGCGTCGGACGCCAGCCAGACTGCCGCGCGCGCGACATCCTCCGGCTCGCCGATCCGGCCGTAGGGAATGAGGCGCAGCAGCCTGGCGAGCGCTTCGTCGCTGTCCCAGGCATCGGCGTTGATCGGCGTGCGGATGGCGCCCGGTGCGATGGCGTTGACGCGGATGCCATCGGCCGCCACCTCCTGTGCCAGCGACCGGGTGAGCATGCGCACGCCCCCCTTGGCGGAGGCATAATTGACGTGCCCCGCCCAGGGGATCACCTCATGCACCGAACTCATCGCGACGATCGTCCCGGCGCTGCGGGCGGGGCGGCCCGCGGCCGGCTGGGCGCGAAACCGGCGGACCGCTTCGCGCGCGCAGAGGAACTGGCCGGTCAGGTTGACGTCGATGACGCTGTTCCAGTCTTCCAGCGTCATGTCGGCGATCGCCGCATCCTTTTGAATGCCGGAATTGGCGATGAGGATATCGATCCGTCCGAACGCGTCGGCGCAGGCGTCGAACAACCGGGCGACCTCGTCCTCCACCGACACGTCCGCCTCCACGGCGATGGCCCTGCCGCCGCGATCGGTGATCCGGGCGACCAGATCGTCGGCCGGACCGGCGCTGGAGCGATAGTTGACGACGACCGCCGCGCCCGCATCGGCGAGTGCGGCGGCGACGCCAAGGCCGATGCCGGAACTCGCTCCGGTGACGATGGCGGCGTGACCGGCGAGTGCGGCATTCTGGGTGGGCATGGCGTCGGTTATCCCCGGGCGATCAGTCGCGGGTCGGCGACGAGGCGTTGACGGGCGTGGGCACCGACACGGGGCGCAACGTCTGTTCCTGATGATCCGGATCGATCCGCCGGGTGCGGCCGAGCGGCGCCACCGTCACCGGCGCCTTCGTGCGCAGCGCCTCGACGATCGCCTCGATCACCAATAGATCGCCCAGCCCCTCCTCCCCGTCGGGTTCGGGGCTGCGATCGTGCAGGATACAATCCGAGAAGTATTGCAGCTCGCCGCCGAACTGGTCGGTCGCCTTGAACGTCTCGTGGCTCTCCTTGTCGCCGATCCGGCGCCGGTGGACGAGACCCTGACCGAAGCCATAGGCCGGGTCCATGTGGATCGACCCCTTGGTGCCGGCGATGGTGAGGCTGTCGACCTGATTGGCGTAATAGCTGACCGTGAACTGGGCCAGGCGGTTGCCCGGCATGCGCAGCGTCACCGCAAAGGTGTCGTCGAGATCGCCCAGCCCCGCTTCGGGATGCCGGGTCGCGGCGGCGGACACCACCTCCAGCGGCTCCGCGCCGAACAGATAGCGGATGGCGTTGATCGGGTATGGCGCCATGTCGAACAACGGCCCCGCCTCGATCCCGTTGCTGGCGCGGTGGTTGGCGGGATCGACCATCTGCGCGAAGCACGAGGTGAAGGCGATCAGATCGCCGAGTTCGCCGGCGCGGATGCGCCGGATCGCATCCAGCGTCGCCGGTTCGAAGTGCAGGCGATAGGCGGTCATCAGCTGCGCCTTGCCCCGGGCGGCGGCGGCGATGATCTCGCGCGCCTTGGCCGACGAGACGTCGAGCGGCTTTTCGGACAGGACGTGGATGCCGGCCTCCAGCGCGGGCACCGCGAATTCGGCATGGCGCCAGTTGGGAGTGGCGAGGTAGATCGCGTCGATCTCGCCCGAGGCTAGCAAGGCGGCGAAGTCGTCGTAGCCGTAGAGATGCTTGACGCCGTATGTCTTGCCGAGCTTCGCGAGTTTCTCGGGATCGCCCGACACCAGCGCGGTGATCTCCGAATTGCCGGTGTGGGCGACGCCGGGCATCAGCGCCTCCTGCGCGATGTCGCCGAGGCCGACGATGGCGTAACGAATCTTGCGGCCGCCGAGGCCGAGCGCCGACGCGATGCTCATGCAGATCTCCTGAGGATGTATGCCTGTCGCAACCGAACGAACGGACGGGAGGTTCCGGCGCGCGATGCACAATGCGGTCGATGGACTGGCGGCGGGTGTGCGCTGCCGATTGCACCGGTCGTGCGTCGTGCCGATATCGCGCGCCGAACAGGAGATTTGAGATGGCCGACACCACCAGCGCCGACAATCAGCCCAGCGGCTATGTGCCGCCCGACGTCTGGACCTGGGAACCGGGCAACGGCGGCCAGTTCGCCAGCATCAACCGGCCGGTGTCCGGCGCGACGCGGCAGCAGGACCTGCCGGTCGGCGAACATCCGCTGCAACTCTATTCGCTCGGCACGCCCAACGGGCAAAAGGTGACGATCATGCTCGAAGAGCTGCTCGCCGCGGGTCATTCGGGCGCGGAATACGATGCCTGGATCGTCGAGATCGCCAAGGGCGACCAGTTCGGCAGCGGCTTCGTCGAGGTGAACCCCAATTCCAAGATCCCCGCGCTCGTCGATCGATCGGTGGAGCCGAGCGTCGCATTGTTCGAAAGCGGTTCCATCCTCTTCTATCTGGCGGAGAAGTTCGGCGCGTTCCTGCCGACCGAGCGGCATGCGCGCGCGCAGGTAATGAACTGGCTGATGTGGCAGATGGGATCGGCGCCGTTCCTGGGCGGCGGCTTCGGCCATTTCTTCGCCTATGCGCCGTTCAAGATCCAATATGCGATCGACCGCTATGCGATGGAGGCGAAGCGGCAGCTGCACGTGCTCGACACGCAGCTGTCCCGCAGCGACTATGTCGCAGGAGACAGCTACTCGATCGCCGACATGGCGATCTGGCCGTGGTACGGCGGCCTGTTCGACGGCATCTACAAGGCGCAGGCGTTCCTGGGTCTGGAGGACTATCCCAATCTAGAACGGTGGTATCGCCTGGTCGGCGGGCGCGAGGCGGTCCGCCGGGGGCGGATCGTCAATCGTGCGACGGGGGAGCCCGGTACGATCCTGCGCGAACGCCACGATGCGGCGGATTTCGAGGGCCTGACGCTCGGCTGACGCGGGCTTCACGCGAGCGGGTGGCGTCGATCGCGCGGCATGCCTATAGCCACGCGATGATCGCCGTTTCCCGCACCCTGTGCCGCCTCGCCTGTGTCGCCGTCCTGCCGCTGATGGCGCCCTCGATCGCCGACGGTGCGACCGCCCGCAAGGCGAAGCCGCGCGCGGGCGTGCCGGCGGTGGTCAAGCCCGATACCGCCGTCATACCCCTGCCGCTCAACCCGATCGTGCCCGCCGGGCAGCGGGTATGCGCCAGCCGGACGCCGGGCGGCCTGGGCTATGTCATGTTGCGCGCAGGCCCGGGTGCGAAGCCGACCGCGACCGACGTGGTGCTGGTCAATTACATCGGATATCTCGCGTCGACGGGGGCGGTGTTCGACCAGGGCATGCGGACGCCGATGCCGGTCGGCGGCGTGATCCCGGGTTTTTCGCAAGGGTTGCAGATGCTGGGCAAGACCGGGATCGGCCGGTTCTGCATTCCGGCCGCGATGGGTTACGGCGCGCAGGCGTCCGGGCCGATCCCCGCCAATTCGGACTTGGTGTTCCAGGTCGAACTGCTGGATTACAAGACGGCCGCCGAGATCGAAAGCATGAACAAGGCGGCATCCGCAGCGGTGGATGACGCGAAGGACGCAGGCGCCAAGCCGTGAACCCGTCGGCGGTGCGACCGCCGATCAGCGGCAGGTCGCGACCACGACCTCCCATCGACGCAGCGCCCGTACGCGCCTGACGGTCCATGACCGGCCGGTCCGTTGCAGGAACCGCAGATGAATGCCGCGGGCGTGCTGGGCGAAATCGTAGAAATCGATCCGGTGGTGCGCCAGAACCAGCCTGCCGCCGGGCCGCAACGCGGCGGCGACGTCCGCCGCCACCCGCGCCATGTCGCGCGGGGACAGATAATAGAGAAGCTCCGCGACGACGATCGCATCATAGACCGGTCGCGGGAATGGCGCCGGCAAAGCCAATTGCGATGCACGAGCGCGGGGATAACGCGCCACGGCCTGCGCGGTCAGCCGCGTGCCCTCCGCCGTTCCTTCCGTCGCGTCGAGGCGTAGTGCCCTTGGGGAGATCGCGGCGCTGTTCGAGCCGTTGCCGCTGGCGAGTTCCAGCACGCGGCCAAGCGGGCCGGGACCGAGGGCGTGGAGGATCGCCTGTCGCTTGATGGCCTCGTCATGGTTGCTCAGCGTGCGCCATGGGTCGCTGTCGGTCGCGAACTTGGCCGCGAAGCCGCCGAGATCGATCGTCGTCATCGGCAAAGCTCCACGAATGCCTCGAGCGGATAACAAAATGCGTCCAGTTCGTGCCGGGCGATGGCGAACCCCGCCGGATCGTCGCTGATCGCACCGAGTTGCGTCCGGTGAAGGCGGATCAGCGATCGCTTCCCCGCCGACCCGCCGGGCGCCGCGAGCGTGCGGCCGCGGCCGCGGCCGCGGTCCAGCGACCGCGGCGGCCAGACCTGATAGGCAAGGCGGCGTGCGCCGCCCGGGACCCGGCGCAACGCCATCGCGACGGCACGATGATCGGGATGCGCATCGCCGATGGCGGGCGCGACGATCAGGTCGGCATCGGCGACGATGCGGCGCAGCGCCAGCGTGCAGGCCGGCAGATGTGCGCTCACCGCTCCATCCGGCAGGCCGAGAGTCCGTACGGCACCCGCCGGCACGCCGAGACGCCGTAGCGCGCGACGGGATTCGCGATACCGCTCCGCAATCAGGCGTGCGGCCGGCCAGCGCCGGCTGCCGGGATGCGATGCGGCGCCGTCACTGACGATCACGATGGTCACCCGGCAGCCGCGACGGCGCAGCGCGCCGATCAACGCGGCGGCGCCGATCACCTCGTCATCGGGATGGGGCGCGATGACGACGGCATGCCGCGGTCGCCCGAGCCGGAGCCTCACAGCGATGGCACGAGGTGTCCGGCGGCAACCGCCGCGCCGACCCGCAGGCGCTGCCCGTCGGGCGCCGGCTGGCGCAGATAGACCGCCAGGTCGGTCAGCATCGCCGCCAACG
Organism: Sphingomonas insulae; assembly: GCF_010450875.1. Classification (NCBI taxonomy): domain Bacteria; kingdom Pseudomonadati; phylum Pseudomonadota; class Alphaproteobacteria; order Sphingomonadales; family Sphingomonadaceae; genus Sphingomonas; species Sphingomonas insulae. The sequence goes on along the minus strand of NZ_CP048422.1, from coordinate 2,259,319 downwards.
GGTGATCGAGGAAGTGGCCGGTGAGGCCGACGGACTGCTGCGCGAGGGCAAGCGCCCGTTCCGCCGCATCGGTGACCGCAAGCCGGGCGGCCGCCACCCGCGGCAGTCGAGCGGCGTCGTCCTGTTCGAACCAATCCACCGCCGTGCGCCGGACGATGCTGGCGGCGGTGTCGGCCAGACAGAATATCTCGGCCAGTCGCGCAGCCTGAAAGGGATCGCCGACCCGGTCCGTCGCGATCAGATGGTCGCGCACCCGATCGCACAGGCCCGCGATGCCGCCGGCGTGGACCGCGACGAAGCGCAGCGCCCCGCCGCCGAAAAACGGTTCACGCGCATAGTCGCCGGGTGCGCCGATGAGGGCATCGTCGCCGACCGCGGCGTGCGACCAGCGGACGCGATGGGTTTCCGATCGCTGCATGCCGGTCATGCGCCACCAGTGGCGATCGACCATCGGCGGCACGTTCGCCAGATCGACCAGCAGCAATCGCGCGCCGTCAGCCGTATCGGCGGTGACCAGCGCATGGGTGAGGACGCCCGCACCCGACGCATAGCTCTTGCCGCCACGCAGCCCATCGTCGGCGAGCACCAGGGGTTCACCCGCGAGCCCTGCGTTCCAGACGCCCAGCATCGCCCCCGCGGCAAGCGCCGCGAGCAAGCGGTCGACTTGCGCCGCCGTGCCGTAGCGGCGAACGATCTGTACCGCATCGACATGCCCCTCCAGCAGGCGACCGAGCGGCAGGTCGCGCCGGCCCATCGCGTACAATACGGTGAGGAGCGACAGATAGCGGCCCGGCGTGTCGGGATCACGCGGCGCATCACGGTCCCAACCGGCGGTCGCGATCGCCGCGCGCAGCAGATCTGCCGTGTCGGTCATGCCGCCACCCCCTCGCCCGCCGCCATTTCCAGCGATGTCAACGCATCCTCGGCGGCCTGTAGCGTCACGAGATCGGCGGCACCCTGCGGCGCGGGTACGATGCGCATCGCGAACGCTTCCGCATTCGGGCAGTCGCGGGCAACGCCAAGGACATGGTCGCCGGACAGGCCCAGCTGGCTACCGAGCTGTGCACGCATATCACCATCGTCGATCCTGGCGAATCCCGCCCGCATCGCCGCGTGCGCCTGCCATTGGCCGACGAGGATGCGGGGATGGACGAACAGCGGCGGTTCGCCGGCGTCGAGCGCCTGCAACGCGCTGGCCAGCCCGGCGGGCGCGCGGCCATGTCGCCGCGATGACGTTTCAACGATCATCGCGCCGTCCCGCCGCACCCGAAACCCCGCGCGTGCCGCATCGTCGAGCAACGTCGCATCCTCTGCCGACGGCAGGGGCCTGAAGCCGCCGAGCGCCCGGTAGACGGAGGATCGCATCGCCATATTGGCGCCGCCGCTGAAATGATGGGTATCGTGAGCCTCCCAAGGAACCGGGTCGATGCGCCGGCGATAGGCGTATAGCCGGTCGTAATACCATTCGATCCGCGACTGCGTTCCATCGGCCATGCCGTTTCGACGCATGATCCTGCCGGCGACGATGTCGGACCGGGCAAGGGCCGCGGTTCCGCTGGTGATCCAGTCGCGCCGTGGCCACGTGTCTGCATCGGTGGTGAACAGCAGGCCTTCCGCCCCCGCCAGTCGCGCGACGCCCATCGCCATCGCCGCATGCCGCGCCACGCCCGCGTTGGACGCCCGGCCGGCGGTGCCGACCTGGACCTGCAAGGCGAACGGCATGGTCGATGCGGCGCGGTCCAGCACCGCCACGCTGTCGTCCGTGCACGCATCCAGATAGATACAGACGGCAACCGAGCGATCGATACCGTCAAGCCCTGCCAGCGCGGCGAGCAAGCCCGGCAGTGCGCGTTGTTCGTTGCGCGCGGGCACGCAGATCACCACGGATAACGCGTCGGTCAGGGGCATTCTCCGGCCAGTTCCCCGCACCTTTTGCGATGATGGCAATCTATCGATGTGCTTCAACCTCTTAATCGAGATGGCTGCATTCGCCAACCGACTTGACGGTTCGGACGCCTAGGGGGCAGTCGTGAAATCCAGCACGTTTTCGGTGACGATCCGCGGTCCGGTCGCCTCGGCCACGGCGACGCGGTTCATCGACACGTGGCGGACCGGCATGTCGCGTTCCGCCCGGATCAGGCATTCGAACTTCGCCTTGCCGACGGTGACGTCGCGGACGTGCAGACCCTCGATCGGGGTCAACCGGCGCACGTAGGTCGGCAGCAACGTCTTCCACTGGTACAGCACGTCCGTTTCCACCGCGAGCACGCCGCCCGCGATCGTCGTCGCGCTGACGCTGGTCATATGGATATTCTTCACGAACCCGCCGCGCCGTTCGTTGGTCTTGACGTAGAGCAGGTTGTTGATCGGCACCGCGTGATCGTCCGCGCCCTTGCCGTCGCCGACGAACTGGCAGTCGTCGACCAGCACGTTTTCTATGCCGGCGGACAATTCGCTGCCGATCGCCATCAGCTGATGGCCGTTGAGGATCCGGCAGTTGCGGACGACGACGTTGCGACATGGCTCGGCGAGGCGCCAGGCATCCATGTCGCGGCCCGACTTGACCGAGATCGCATCGTCGCCCTGATCGAACTGGCAATCCTCGATCAGGACGTTGCGGCTCATTTCGGGATCGATGCCGTCGTTATTGTGGCCGTGCGCCCGCACCTTGATACGGCGGATGACCACGTCGCGGCACATCAGCGGATGCAGCGTCCAGAACGGGCTGCCCTCGATCTGAATATCTTCGACCAGGACGTTGCGGCAGCGGTTGAACTGGATCAGCTGCGGGCGAAGATTGTTCGCGCCGACCGCCATCTGCCGTTCGCTGACCGGAACGTTGCGATAGGCCATGTTATACAGCGCGATCAGGGCATCCATGTGGGGTTTGGGCCGGGCGGACCAGATCTTCCACCGGTCCATGACCGGTTGCAGCCGCCCCGGCCCGGTGATGGCGACGTTCTCGCAGCCGAACGCATAGACGAGCGGGGAGTAATTGAAGCATTCGATCCCCTCCCACGACGTTTGCACCGCGGGCAGGTAATCGGCGGGATCGTCGGAGAACAGCAGCGTCGCGCCCCGGGCGACGTGCAGGTTCACGTTGCTTTTGAGGTGGATCTTGCCCGTCGGCCACGCGCCCGCAGGAACGACGACGATCCCCGATCCGGCGGCATTCGCAGCGTCGATCGCGCGGGCGATGGCCGCGGCGGTCCGCGCCCGATCACCCTGCGTCGCGCCGAAGTCGGTGATCGGAAACCGCCGGCTACCGCGGAAATCCGGTATGGCGATGGTCGGCATATCGAACGGCGCTGGCACGGACACCTGCCGCCGTGGCAATGTCGCCGCCGTCGCGCCGATCCCGAGCAGCGGCAGAGTGCAGGCGCTGCGGATCAGCGAGCGGCGATCGAACAGCGTCGTCATAGCGTGACTCCTCCCTTTTGGAATGCAAACCTGCCCTGATCTGAATGGCTTCGCAATGTGGAACGGGCCTCGAACAGTTGAAAGTCCGTTCGTCAGCGGATGGCGCGATGCGGTCGGACTGGCCCATCTTGCCGGGTGGAACGTTATGAGGGCATGATGTCGAAAAGCCGGCTCGTCCGCCGCATTGCCCCGCTCCTTCCCTGGCTGGTCCTGCTGCCCGCCGCCGCCGACGCCCAGCATGCCGCGGACGTCGTGGCCGACGGAGCGGCCAGGATCGATCCGTCCGCGGTCACGGACCCCGCGATGCGGTCGCTATACGCCAAGGCGCAGTGGCGGATGCTCTGGACGGCCGCGGCTGCGGACGCCCTCGACACGGCGCTTGCCGCCCGCGATCGGCACGGGCTCGATCATGTCCGGTTCCAGCCCCTCGCCGCTCCGGATGCGACGGCGGCGGACCGCGATGTGGCGCGTACGCGGACCGCGCTGGACTATGCCCATGCGCTCGCCAGCGGCCGGACCGACCCTGCGGCGCTGCATCAGGTCTATACCTTGCCACGCCCGAAGGCGGACGTGGCCGCCGGGTTGTGGACGGCATTGCAGGCCGGCACGCTGGCGACCTGGTTCGACACGCTGGCGCCCGGCGATGCGGAATACCGGCAGCTGTCCGACGCCTATGTGCGCTTCAGCCGCGCCGCCGCGGCAGCGCCGCCGGGACCGGCGATCGCGGCCGGCCTCATCCACGTCGGCGATACCGATGCACGCGTGCCGGCGGTTGCGGGCCAGCTGGCGGACAGCGGCTATCTGACGGCGCCTGCGGCGGAGCCGGCGACGACCGCCACGCTCTACACGCCGGCGATGGCAGAGGCATTGAAGGCGCTGCAAACCGATTATGGCATCGCTGCGGACGGGGTGGTCGGCCCCGCCACGCTGAAGGTGCTGAACCTTGGCGCCGGCGATCGGGCGCGGGCGCTCGCCGTCGCGCTGGAACGGCGACGGTGGCTGGCGCGCAATCCGGCGGCGACGCGTATCGACGTCAACACCGCGGCGGCACAGCTGCGCTATTACCGCAACGGCACGCTGGTCGACACCCGCAAGGTCGTCGTCGGCGAGCCCGGACGGGAGACGCCGCCGCTGTCCTCCCCCATCTACCGCCTGGTCGCCAACCCGACCTGGACCGTGCCGAAATCGATCCAGAACGGCGAGATGGCGAATGTCGGCGCCGACTATCTGCAGGCGCACAATATGGTCCTGCGCGACGGCTGGATCGTCCAGCAGCCGGGGCCCGACAATGCGCTGGGCCTCGTCAAGTTCGACATGGCGAACGACCAGGCGATCTACCTGCACGACACCTCCGCGCCGGCGCTGTTCGAGCGGAGCCAGCGTCATTTGAGCCACGGCTGCGTGCGCGTCGAGGATGCGTTGGGCTTCGCGCAGATGCTGGCGGAGGACGAGGGCGTCACCGATGCGTGGCAGGCGGCGCAGGCGAGTGGCGAGATGACCTTCGTCCCTCTGCCCACCCGCATCCCCGTCAGGCTGTTGTACCATAACGTCTTCATCGGCGATGACGGCGCAATCGCATTCCGGACTGATCCCTATGGCTGGAACGATGCGGTGGCCGAACAGCTCGGCTTTGCCCGGGCATCCGCCAGACGGGCGGAGGCGAAGGCGATCGACATCGGGCCGTGATGCGCGGCGGCACGGCGGTGTTGACAGACGCGCGCCGCCGCTCGCACGGATCGCATCGAGGAGATGGCATGGCCGCAGTCGAAATCACGCAGCTGACCAAGCGGTTCGGCGACAGCGTCGCATTGCATCCGACCGACCTTGCCGTCGAGGACGGTGAATTCCTGGTCCTCGTCGGCCCGTCGGGATGCGGCAAGTCGACGCTGCTTCGGATGATCGCCGGGCTGGAGGAGCCGACCTCGGGGCGGATCACTATTGGCGGGCGCGACGTGACCGATGCGGCGCCATCGGACCGGGGCGTCGCGATGGTCTTTCAATCCTATGCGCTCTATCCGCAGATGACGGTCGCGCAGAACATCGCCTTTCCATTGAAGGTCGCACGGGTCGCCAAGCGCGAGATCACCGATCGCGTCGCCGCGGTCGCCGCCATGCTCGACCTTGGCGAATTGCTCGATCGGCGTCCGCGTGCGCTGTCCGGCGGGCAGCGCCAGCGCGTCTCGATCGCCCGGGCCGTGGTGCGCAACCCGCGCGTCCTGCTGCTCGACGAGCCGCTGTCCAATCTGGACACCGCGTTGCGCGCACGGATGCGCCATGAGTTCGCCCGGCTGCATCAGCAGTTGGGCAGCACGATGATCTACGTCACCCACGATCAGCTGGAGGCGATGACGCTCGCCAACCGCATCGTCGTGATGAGCGAAGGCCGCATCGAGCAGGTCGGCGCGCCACTCGACGTCTATCGCCGTCCCGCCAGCCTGGCGGTCGCCGCCGCCATCGGATCGCCGGGCATGAACCTGTTGCCGGTGACGATCGTCGCCGCCAGCGACGAAGGCGCGACGGTGCGGCTGCCCGACGGCGGAACGGTGCACGCCGCGGTCCGCGTTCCCGACGGGGCGATCGGCGCGGCCGCCACGCTGGGCGTCCGGCCCGAACATCTGTCGCCTGCCGATGACGGTCCGTTCGCCGGTGCGGTCGAGCTGTTCGAGCGGCTCGGCCCCCTCTCCTTCGCGCATCTCGGCGCGCAAGGCGCGATCGGCACGATCGTCGCGCAGCTGCCCGGCGAGCGGGCGGTGACGCTGGGCGAAACGTTGCGCTTCGCGGTTGCCGCCGCCGACACGCACCTGTTCGGCGCCGATGGCCGCGCCTATCCCTTGATGCTGCCGCCCAGCAGCCCGGTCAGATAATAACGCTGCAGCGTCAGGAACAGCAGCAGCACCGGGATCGTCGTCACCACCGCCGCGGCCATCATCAGCTCGCCGTCCGCGGCATGTTCGCGGGCGATGGCGGCGACGGCGACGGGCAGCGTGTAGAGATGCTGGTCGGCCAGCACGATCAACGGCCACAGGAAGTCGTTCCAGCTGCCCAGGAACATGAACAGCGCCAGCGTGACGACGATCGGCACCAGCAGCGGCAGGACGATATGGACGAAAACGCGCCCCTCGCTGGCGCCATCGATCCGCGCCGCGTCGATCATCTCGTCCGGGATCGCCAGCGTCGCCTGCCGGACGAACAAGACCGCGAAGATCCCCGCGAGGCTAGGCAGGATCAGCCCGGCATAGCTGTTGACCAGCCCCAGTTCCTTGAAGATCAGGAACAGCGGCAGCATCGCGACCTGCCCCGGCACCACCAGCGATGCGATCAACAGCTGCAGCAATCGCTCGCGGCCCCGGAACCGCAACTTGGCAAAGGCATAGCCCGCCGGGACGGTCAGCAGCAGGCCCAGCACCGTCGAGATCGCCGCCACCCCCAGGCTGTTGAGCAACGCGGGGACGATCCGATAGTCGAACCACCCGCCATCGACCTGGCGCCGAACGAGCAGTTCGTAATAATTCTCGCCGGACCAGCGCGACGGCCACAACGGCGTCGGCAGCGTCGTCGATTCTCCGCGCGGCATGAACGACACGATCACCATATAGGCGAGTGGCGCGATTGTCAGCGCGGTCAGCAGGGCCGCCGCCGTGGTCGTCACGACCGTCCGCAGCCGTTTCACAGCCATTCCTGCCGCCTCCCGATCCGGGTCTGGACGATCGTCACCGCCAGGATCATCAGGAACAGGATGAACGCGACCGCGCTCGCCTGTCCCAGGTTCCACCATTTGAAGCCTTCGTCGAACATGAAATAGAGCACCGTCGTCGTGCTCTGCGCCGGTCCGCCGAGCGTCATCACATAGGGTTCGGCGAAGATCTGCAGGAACCCGGCGACACTCATCACCGTCGCGAGCAGCAGGGTCGGCCCGATCGCGGGCAGCGTCACATGGCGGAAGCGGCCCCAACGCGACGCGCCGTCCAGCCGCGCCGCCTCCATCAGATCGCCCGGCACCGCCGACAGCGCGGCGGTGAACACGATCATGTTGTAGCCGAACACCTTCCACGTCACGAAGATCAGGATGGCGGGGATCGACGTATGCGGATCGCCCAGCCAGTCGACCGGCGCCACGCCGAGCGCAGCCAGCGCGCGGTTGATGAGGCCGAAGCGTTCGTTGAACAGGAACCGCCACACCACCGCGGTCGCAACGATGCTGGTGACATAGGGCGCGAAGAGCAAGACCCGCCACAGCGGTTTCCACCGCACGGTCGCATCGTTCAGCAACAGGGCGACGAACAACGAGGTACCGATCGCCATCGGTACGCCGAGGGTGGCGAACAGCATGGTGTTGCCAAGCGCCCGCCAGAACAGCGGTGTCGACAGCAGTTCGTTGAAATTGCCCAATCCGACGAAGCGCAAATTCGCCCAGTCGGCAAGCGCGTAGATCGAATAATCGGTGACCGACAACCCCAGCGCAAGGATGGTCGGCAACACGAAGACGAATGCGATGATCGCCAGTACGGGCCCCGAAAACAGCCAGCCGGCGCGTTCCTGCCGGGTCATGAGATCTTCCCTGCCTCGACCAGCGCACGACGCTTGGCCAGCAGGCGGTCGACCCGCCGATTGAGCCCTGCGAGCGCCCCGTCCAGCGTTTCGACCTTGCGAACGATGCGTTCGGCGGCGAGCTGGATTTCGATCTGGATGCGTTCCCACTCGATCACCCGCGGCGCGGCGGCGGGCTGGCGCATCTGTTCGGCGAACGGGCGCAACACCGGGTCGGCAAGCTGGGGCCCGTGCCAGGCATCGCGGCGTGCGGGCAGATTGCCGATCAGCCGCTGATATGTCAGCTCGCTGTCGATCGAGGTCAGATGCCGGACCAATGCCCATGCCTCGCGCGGTCGGCGGGTCTGGGTGGACACGCACAGACTGGCGCTCAGTCCGGATACCGGACCCAAGCCGTGCGGCCCGGCGAGGCGGGCGGTATCCCAGCGATCGCGCGGGATCAGGTCGGCCCGCCGGGCGAAATCCTTCAGCGTCGGCGGACCGCTCGGCCAGACCGAACAATAACCGGTCGCGAACGCCGCCACCGGGTCCTGGATCTCGGTCGACAACGCCATCGGGGCGAAGCCGTCCGTGTAGAGCGAGGCATAATAGGAAAAGGCGGCCCGCGCCTCCGGTGTCTGGAACGCGCCGCGCGTGTCGTTGTCGCGCAGCATGGTCGCGCCCGCCTGCGACAGCATCGTGACGAGCCCGGTCGGCCAGTTGAGCAGCATCAGGAAAACGTAATCGTCGGGCCGGCGCCGCTTGATCGCCGCTGCCATCGTCCGCCAGCCGTCCCAATCCTCCGGCGGACGCTCGTAACCCGCCTGAGCCAGGATATCACGGCGGTAGAATTGCACCTGCGGCGCGACCGACCACGGGACCGCATAGTCGCGCCCGGCGACCCTGGTCGATTCCAGCACGCCGGGAAACATGTCGCGCACCAGCGCCGGTGACGTCACCGGCGCGATCGCACCGATCGTCGCGAATTCCTGGACCCAGCCGTTGAAGAGCATCAGCACGTCCGGCATCGCGCCGCCGGCAAATGCGGTCAGCAACTTTTCGTGGCTGGCAGTGGTCGGCAGCGATTGCACGTCGACATCGATGCCGGTCGCGGCGGTGAAGGCGGGCATGAGCAGCGGCGAATAATCGCCCTCCCAGCTCATCGCCCACATCGCCAGCGGCCGGTTCGATGCCCGGCGTGGCGCACAGCCGGCGGCGGCCAGCGCAGGCAGCAGCCCCAGCGCGCGCCGCCGCGTCCATTCGTCGACCGTCCTGTCGTCCCCCATCGCGGCGACGATGGCGCATCGGCGCGGCGCGCACCAGACGTGGGCCGATTAAATCACGCGGAAACAGACATTTCTTAACCCTGATCGGTCCGGTTCCGATTGAACCAGCCTGACAGATGGCTCTAAGGATCGGGCAATATCGCCGGCGGGGCCCAGGCCGGCACACAGGGAGAGTATGATGTCGCGTATCGATCGCCGCCGCGTGTTGCTTGCGGGCGCGACCTTGTTCGCGGCGTCTGCTGCGCATGCCCAGACCGTCCCGCCCGCCGCGACGCCCACACCGGACGCGCCGATCGCCGCCACACCCACGCCGGTGTCCGATACGGCATCCACGGGCGATGACATCGTGGTCACCGGATCGCGCATCCGCCGCCCCGATTACGAGGCGCCCAATCCGATCGTGTCGTTCGGTGCTGCCGACCTCCAGCAATCGGGCAACACCAACGTCACCAATTTCCTGCAGCGCGTGCCGGCGCTGACCAACTCGCTCGACAACACGCGCACCGCCGGCAGCAACCAGGTCGACGGCAGCTTCGGCCAGGTCGGGCTCAACCTGCTCGACTTGCGCGGGCTCGGCCCGACACGGACGCTGGTTCTGGTCAACGGCCGCCGCCACGTCGCCGGGCAGCCGGATACCGCCGCCGTCGATATCAACGCCATCCCCACCGACCTGATCGAGCGCGTCGACGTGCTGACCGGTGCCGCATCCGCCGTATATGGGGCGGATGGCGTATCGGGCGTCGTCAATTTCATCATGAAGCGCGATTTCGACGGCCTGTCCGCCCGTTCCCAGTTCGGCATTTCCGATCGGGGCGATGCCGCCAACCGCTTCGCCTCGCTCATCGCCGGCCGCAACTTCGCCGGCGGCCGCGCCAATGTGACGCTGGCATACGAATATAACGCCGACCAGCCACTTGCCAACGACGATCGCGGATACCTGTCGAACGGCGAGCGCCAGTTCTTCGTCAACGTCGACGGATACGACCCGACCCGTGCCGGCAGCTATCAAAAGGCACCGCTGGGCGACCTGCGCTATCCGTACAGCTCGAACCAGGGCATCGTGTATATCGGCGACCAGACGTTCCGCGGCGACGGCGCCGTCTATACGCCGGGCCGCTTCCTGGCGAACGATGGCTATACCGTCGGGGGCGACGACACGCCGGTCGCGGGCTATATCGGCGACATCTATCCGCGCACCCGCCGCCATGCGGTGAACGCACTCGCCCATTTCGATGCCTCGGACGCGTTCAAGGTCAGTGTGGAGGGCAAGTTCGTCCAGTCGACCGTCACCAGCTTCAGCGGCTATGGCGGCAATTACCCGGCCACGATCGCGCTCGACAATCCGTTCATCCCGACGAGCATCCTCAACGCCGCGCGTGCCGCCGGCCTGACCTCGGTCGAGGTCAACCGCAACAATTTCGACATTCCCCGCCGCGGTGAAACTGACCGCCGCCGCACCTGGCGCGGTGTTGTCGACATCACCGGGCGGCTGACCGACCACGCCAGCTACGACGTCTCGTATACCTATGGTCAGACCGACGTTCGCGCGACCAAGCTGAACGATCGCCTGAGCGCCAACTTCGTCGAGGCGCTCGACGCCGTGCGCGGGCCCGGCGGCACCATCGTCTGCCGCTCTGCTACGGCCCGTGCGGCGGGGTGCGTGCCGGTCAACACCTTCGGGGGCAACACCGTCGATTCCGCCTCGTTCGCCTATTACCTGCGCAATCCGGAAAGCAATGCGCGCATCACCCAGCATGTCGCCAACGCCTCGCTCAGCGGCGATTTCGGCCAGTTCCTGACGCTGCCCGGCGGCCCCGTCGCCTTTGCCGTGGGCGGCGAATACCGGCGCGAGTCGAGCCGCTTCACACCTGCGCAGGCGCTCGTCGACAATCTGTTCTATCAATATGACGAATACATTATCCCGACCCCGTCGACCGGCCGCTTCGACGTGTGGGAGGCGTTCGGCGAATTGAACGCGCCGCTGATCAAGGACCGGCCCTTCTTCCACTTGCTGTCGGTCGGCGCGGCGGGGCGCCATTCGGATTATTCAACGGTCGGATCGACCCGTGCCTATCAGTTCAACGGCATCTGGGCGCCGATCCGCGCGATCAGCCTCCGCGGCTCCTACGGCCGGTCGGTGCGCGCGCCCAATATTGGCGAATTGTTCCGTCCGACGACGGGGTCCAGCGCCTTCTTCTCCGATCCGTGCTACGTCGGCAACCGCAACCTCGGCAGCGCGACGCGCGCCGCCAATTGCACGACGCTGATTTCGGGCCTCGGCGGCAATCCCGCCACGTTCACGGCCCAGAACAACCCCGATGCGACGATCTTCATTCCCGGCTCGGTGTCGGGCAATCCCGACCTGAAGGCGGAGGTGGCGCGGACCTGGACCGCCGGCGTGGTACTGCGGCCCGACTTCGTGCCCGGCCTGTCGATCGGCGTCGACTGGTATGACATCAAGCTGCGCGGCGCGATCAACAATCCCGACGGCAACGCCGCCAACAGCATCGCCGAACTCTGCGTCGACCAGCCAACGCTGGACAATCCGTTCTGTAGCCAGATCAGCCGCCGACAGGGAACCGGCTTCATCAACGGCTATACCATCCGTCCGGCCAACGTCGCGGCGTTCCGCACCGCCGGGGCCGAGCTGAACGTCGCCTATCGCGTCCGTACGGCCGGCATCGGCACGTTCGACCTGCGGCTGGTCGGCGGTTACCTCGACACCCTCGAACAGATCGCAACGCCGGGCGCGGAGATCGAGAACAACGTCGACCAGATCTTCCGCCCGAAATGGAACGCGACCTTCTCGCCGACCTGGATCAACGGCGCGTTGACCGTCAGCTATAATCTGCGCTGGCAAAACGGCGTGCGCCGATTCAGCCGGTTCGAGACCGACGGCAATGCGACGCTCGTCGATCCGCGGTATTTCCGTTACAAGGCGCTCTGGCAGCACGACCTGCAGGCGCAGGTCGCGGTGGGCGAGGACTTTGCGTTCTATGGCGGCGTCAACAATCTCGCCAACCAGAAACCCGATATCGGCTTTCAGACCAACGTGCCGATCTCGCCGGTCGGCCGCTATCTTTACGCCGGCGCAAAGCTGCGGTTCGGTGGCCGCTGAGCGCGATCGACGCGCTTGATATCGAGCGCGAAACTGGCATGGAGCAGCGATGCTCCATGCCCCGATCCTGTTCACGCCGCTCGCGACGTATGACGTCATCATTCCCTGCCACAACCGCGCGCACGTCGTCGCCGACGCCGTGGCCAGCGTCCTTGCGCAGGACCCCGCGCCCGCTCGCGTGATCGTGGTCGACGACGGATCGTCCGACGACAGTGCCGCGGTGATCCGCGGGCTGGCGGCAGCTCATGACACCGTCGAGGCGATCGTCCTGCCGCGCAACGTCGGTGCGTCGCAGGCGCGCAACACCGGGGCCGGCCTGTCGGGAGCGGACTGGATCGCGTTCCTCGATAGCGACGACGTCTGGCTGCCGGGCGCTGCCCGCGCCCTGCTGGATGGCGCCGGTCATGGCACGGCGGATATCGTCGTCGGCCATTTCGCGCGGGTCGAGAGCGACGGCGCCCCGCAGGCGCCCGAATGCGGCTGGGACGGCGGGTGCATTCGCCGCGGGCTTGCGAGCGGCGGCGTGATCGGGCCCAGCTGGTCGATCGTAGCGCGTGCGGCGGTCGAACGCGTCGACGGCTTCGATCCCAGCTTCCACAATTGCAACGACTGGGACTTCTACACGCGCGTCGCGGCGGCGGGTGCCCGCTTCGCGCGCATCGATACCTGTGTCGCGCTGTACCGGACGGTCGCCGGCAGCCGCCTGGTCAACGACACCGCGATCGGCGCACGCAACGCGCAACGGGTCCTGTCGCATCCGTATCTTGCCGACCTGATGGCCTGACCGTCCGCGCACCCGCCGTTGGCGTGGACGATCAGCTCGGCACGGTCGGCGAGAACAGCCGGCAGTCGGAGCGCGCATTGCCCGACGCGCCGCTGTCGTTGCGCACGATATAGTCCGTCCGTTGGCGGACGTTGAACGCCTGCAGCCGCCGGATGGTCCAGCCCCTGAACAGGCCGATCGGCGTGATCGGTTTGTAGGTGTACACGACCTCCGCCACCATGACCGCAGTGCCCGTGGAGGCGGCGATCATATTGTCCGACGGCCCCATGCCGAGGATCATCGACTTGGTCTCGACGGCGCCGTGGTCCGTGTTGGCGGTGCTGTCCAGGTTCGTCACCGCGGCTCCTGCGGCGTCGAGGGGAAGACCGTAGCTGGACGTGACGTTCAGGGCACCGGCACACCGCTGCCAACGGATCCACTGGCGATATCCGTTGGGGTTGGCGGTCGTGACGCTCGTGGCGCCGCCCGTCGTATTGGTCCGCTGTTCCAGGTCCGACAGGATGATCCGGCCATTGGCGGCGAAGGCGATCGGCTCGCCGATCTTCTTGGCACCCATCATCAACTCATTGATGTCGGTTTCATCGATCGACGTTCGGACCCGTCCGGCATTGTCGGCAACCGTCATCGCGATCTGCGACATACGAAGACTGGCCGACATGAAATTGGCCGTTTCCAGGCCGCCAACCCCGAGCAGCAGGATCAGCGGCAAGGCGAACGCAAATTCGACCAGCGCGACCCCGGAACGATCCCCTGACAGCCTTGCGGCCCGACTGATGGCGGTGTGCGCCAACCGCGCGGATATCACGTGCATTTGATCGCCGGTTCGGCTTGCGAGGCATAAGGCTGATTTTTCATCATGGTCGTACCGGTGACCGTAGCGGTCGACGAAAAGCCGAAGAGTTTGGCGGCCGGCAGCAGATCCGGATAGGTGACCGTCGCCGTGTAATAGACGATATCCTCCGATCCCCCCGTCCCGCTCGATCCCGCGTCCGCATCCCATACGCCGTTGCCGTTCAGGTCCTGAAAGCAGTCCCCCTGATTAAACGTCCCCAGCGGTGCCGTATCCGTGGTGATGGGTTCGGGCTTTCCGACGTTGGCGAAGTCGTAATAACTCGTCGGCACGACCGACACCGACGCTTTCGGGACGATCTTGACGATTTGCGTCTTCACCAGACTGGTGAGTGCAGCTGTGGTCGTCGAGGTCCCCACCGTCACCTGCCGAGCGGATTGTTCGAGGGCCCCCTGCAACTGGATCCCGACGTAGGCCTTGAAGCCCAGATCCAGCAGACCGATCATCAGGAGCACGAGGCATGGCGCAACGATCGCGAATTCGACGATCGTTATGCCCTTGTCGTCGCGCAACGACGCGACGACGGCCGACCGCATCGACAGCCTCACTGCGTAAGCCTCAAGGCGCCGATGTTCTTGCCGATCTCCACGAACTTCGCCAGCAGCGCCGCGGAGTTCGCCGATGTGGAGGCCTGGCTGGCATTGCTGGCGCAGTTCGTCAGGCTTGCGTCGAGTGTCGTCGCAAAACCGATCACCCAGACCGAATAGCCCATCGTCTTCGCCTTCGAGCAAAGCAGGTTGAAGCGTTGTTTGTGGCGAGCGAGCTGATCGGCCTCATTGGACGAGCTGCCACCCGGGGTCACGCGCGCATCGAGCTGTTCCACCCCATAGCCGGAATAGAGGGTGCTGTAGCCGGTATCGAACAGGCCATCCGTCATGAAGATGATGTACTTCTTGACGGGCATGCTGTTGTAGGTCGCCGGGTTGGCGGAACCGAAGATGCCGTTGGCCGACGCCCAACGCGCACCCCACATCATGCCGAAATCATGATAGGTGCCGCCGTCGGGATCAAGGGTGTCCAGGTAATCGGATAGATTCGCACGCGTCCAGGCCTTCATCGGTGCTGCGGCCGTGGGACACGCATATTGCGGCTTCATGTAGTCGGATGAATAGATGCGATCCTGATAGGACGTATATTCCACCTCTGGCCAATACGGCTTCCACTTCTGTGCGTCCGTTGCGGGGATGAGGTCGATGTCGAGATCATAGGCGCCGGTCGGTATGCTGGTCGAGGATGCGGGCATCTGCGTCGTCTGGCGCTCTTCGATGCAGCCCTTCCAGCTCGTCTTGTTCGAGACCTGCGTCGTCGGGGTAAGCCCGTAATAGGTGCCCGTCCCGACGAGTGGCGCGACATCGACATTCGCGCCGGACACGAAGTTCGTCGTGTCGAACGACCGCGCGCTATATTTGAAGTAGGTGCATTTATTGTTGTTGTAGGTGCCGTACTGGTCGAGACAGGCATAATAACCGGTATTGTCGGTGACGACCTGTCGCGACTGATACGCCCATTGGCCCTGATACATGTAATTGGGGCTTACCGCCTTGATCGCGGCACCGACGTTCACCGTACTGGCATAGGGCACGATGCCGTAGCGCAAGCGCATGCCGGCCGCTTCCAGATTGGTCTGCACCGTTGCGAGCTGATCGTAGAGCGCCAGCACCGCCGCGCGCAACGCTACGATCTTGGTAGACGTATCGCGGGAGGACGCTTTCGCAGCCATCGAACCGGTCGTATCCAGAACCAGAACGATGTCCGTGTTCACGAAATCCTGTTTCGCGTTGCAGGTGACGGACAGCGGGATCGCGGAAAAACCGAAGAACTTCATCATCAGCGTCGGCGAGGTCGTCGCCGCACTGATGACCACCGTCTGCGTCGATCCCGACAGGCTCGACACCGACGGCGTGAAGGTCGACGTACCGAACGCACCCTGCGGGAAATTGAAATTGAAGAACTTCAGCGCCTCTGCCCTGACGGTATCGTCGACGCTGCTCGTCGTCATCGCACGTCGTCCCGCCAGAGATGCGGCGTCGCACGCATGTTGCAGGCGCGTACGGGTGGCGTGCGCTCGTCCCAGGTCGACGGCAGAGCCCACCACGGCAAGCAGTACGATGGTAAAGATCGCTGTCAGGAACGTCACGTTCCCGCGCACATCGTGGTATAGCGCCGATGCGAGGTGTAACGCTTGGCGATACCGTCGGCAACTCGCCCGGAACAATGCTCGTGCCGCCATCGAAACTCTACACAACAGGGATGTTCTACGGCTAAAGTCAAAACGTTAGCTTCTGCTTAAAGCGATGGGGATCGGCGGGAACGCGAAGCCCGTCCCCGCCGACCCAATGGCAGAATGTGCAGACGTCGTTGCGTGATTTCGCTAGCGCTGCATCGCGGCACAGGTAAGATGCCATGTCCTTTATCGGAGAAGATGGTTGATCAAGAAGCATCTGCCGCTCGTTGCCTTGCTCGGTGCCGCGTCGATCGGAAGTTCCGTCGCGGGCCAGATGGCGCGCCCCGTGGCGGCGAATCCCACCGGCGATGCCGCCGTCACCAGCTATGGCAGCTGGGGTTTCGATACGACGGGCATGGATCGCAGCGTCAAGCCGGGCGACGACTGGTTCCGCTTCGTCAATGGCGCCTGGGCGGACCGGACGCGGATCCCGCCCGACCGTTCGTCTTACGGCGCCTTCGCGGTGCTGCGCGACGTGTCCGAACAACGCCTGCGCAGCCTGATCGGCGGCTATAGCGCGACCGATAGCGCGCATCCCGACCGGATGAAGGCAGCGATCCTGTACGCCGACTTTATGGACACCGCGACCGCGGAAAAGCTGGACGCGGCACCCCTGACCCAGCGCCTCGCGCCGCTGAAGGCCGCCACGTCGAAGGACGACATCGCGCGGTTCATGGGCCGCTCGCTCGGCGGCTTCGGCGCCAGCTTCTTCGCGCCCGGCGTCAACGATGACGCGAAGCGCCCCGACGTATACGCCTTGTACCTGCGTCAATCGGGGCTGGGCCTCGGCGATCGCGATCTGTACCTCGACCCCAAGTTCGCGCCGCAGGTGACGCGGTATCGGCAATATGTCGCGCAGATGCTGACGTTCGCCGGTTGGCCGGATGCCGATGCCGCGGCGGGGAACGTCGTTGCGATGGAAACCAAGCTTGCCGCGGCTCACTGGACGCGCGCGCAAAGCCGCGATCGCGACAAGACCTACAACCCCACGACGCCCGCGCAACTGGCACAGCAGGCGCCGGGATTCCCCTGGGCGACGTTCTTCAAGGCGGCCGGAGTCGATGCCGCCGACCGCGCGATCGTCGCGCAGAACACGGCCTTTCCTGGCATCGCCAAGGTGTTCGCCGATACCGATCTGCCGACGCTGAAAGCGTGGGAGGCGTTTCGCATCACCGATGACGTCGCGCCGCTCTTGTCGAAACGCTTCGTCGACGCGCAATTCGATTTCCGGTCGAAATTCCTGAACGGCCAGCCGCAGCAACGCGAACGGTGGAAGCGGGCGGTGGCGTTCACCGAGAACGGCGTCGGTGAAGGCATCGGTCGAGACTATGTCGCCTTGTATTTCCCGCCCGCGTCCAAGGCCAAGATGGACCAGCTCGTCGGCAACCTTCGCGTGGCACTGGCCGGCCGTATCCGCAATCTCACCTGGATGGGCGCGGCAACCAAGCAGCAGGCGCTAGAGAAGCTGCAGGGCTTCAACGTCAAGATCGGCTATCCCGACAAGTGGCGGGATTATTCCGCGCTGCAGGTCAAGCCGGCCGACCTCGTCGGCAATGCGGAGGCGGCGCAGCGCTTCGAATGGGACTATCGCCGGCGGCGGATCGGCATCCCGGTCGACAAGGCGGAGTGGGGCATGACCCCGCAGACGGTCAACGCCTATTACAATTCGGTCAAGAACGAGATCGTCTTCCCGGCCGCGATCCTGCAGCCGCCATTCTTCGATCCGAAGGCCGACGACGCGGTGAATTACGGCGGGATCGGCGGCGTGATCGGCCATGAGATCAGCCACGGCTTCGACGATCAGGGGCGCAAGTCCGACGGCCACGGCGTCCTGCGCGACTGGTGGACAGCGGAGGAC
The DNA here is from genome assembly GCF_010450875.1 of Sphingomonas insulae. NCBI lineage: Bacteria > Pseudomonadati > Pseudomonadota > Alphaproteobacteria > Sphingomonadales > Sphingomonadaceae > Sphingomonas > Sphingomonas insulae. The sequence goes on along the minus strand of NZ_CP048422.1, from coordinate 2,241,252 downwards.
GCGACCAAGTTCGAGGCACAGGCGGCGCGACTGGGCGGTCAGTATGAAGCGTACAGCTTTGACGGCCTGCCCGGTATCCACATCAATGGCCGCGCATCGATGGGTGAGAACATCGGCGATCTCGGCGGCGTGCTGATCTCGCTCGACGCCTATCATACATCGCTGGGCGGCAAGCCCGCACCCGTCATCGCCGGCTTCACGGGCGATCAGCGCTTCTTCCTGGGTTGGGGGCAGGTGTGGCGGACGCTGTTCCGCAACGAAGCGCTACGCCAGCAGCTGGTCAGCGACCCCCATTCGCCGGGGCAGATCCGGGCGGTCAATCCGCTCCGCAACGTCGATGCCTGGTATGCGGCGTGGAAGATCGACCCGAGCCAGAAACAATATCTCGCGCCGGCAGACCGCGTGCGGATCTGGTAACGGTCGCGTCGCCAGGCGCTGGTCGATGTTGCCGGAACGGTGGTCGGGCGAAAGCGCCGCGACCACCGTTCGCGGCGGCACCGGCATCGACTGCGAAGAACGATTGCACCCGCGGCCAATCCGCGGTCCAACGGGGCCTGCCCTACAGACCCGCCTGATCGATCATCGACGCGACCTCGCTCGGCAAGGTGGTTTCGGACTTCGGCAGAACCCGGTTCAGTGCGGTCTGCACCCGTTTGCTCGCGACCTGATATGCCTTGTGGCGGATCGCACGCGTCGCGTTGGTCCGCCACGACGGACTCTCGCCGAGCAACGCTTCCCATTTGGCCTCTTCGGCCGCCAGGATGGACAGCGCCAGGCGCAGCCCGTCGCGCCGCCCACGTGCATAATCGTCGGACATTCTCGCCCTCCCCATGATGTCCGCGTCCTTGTTCCCGTGCCGGACGATTGGCAAGGCGGGCATCCTGCATGGATGCCCTATCGCGCCCGGCGATTAGGCCACCATGAACGGCACGGCGCGTGACGGCACCATCACCGATGTCTTACGGCAGCAGGATCGCGCGTCTCCGGACGCGGCTCGACGGGTCGTGGCTCGGGGCTGCGCCATTACGCGAACACCGTACTGCCCCCGCTTCCTGTCGGCCGGGACGATGGCCTTACCATCGTACCGCGCCACCGATACGCACGGTGCGCGGTTGCAGGGGCGTGTATTCGTCCCGCATGGCCTGGGCGAACGGATTGCCGCCGGCGAAGCGATCGCCGGTAACATCGAATACATTGTCGATCGTCGCGGTCAGGCGGACCCTTCCTTCCCGCCACTCCCCACCCAATTGGGAAACGCCGTAGCCGCCCTGCGCGACGTCGAACGGCGCCCGCGTCCCGATGGTGGATTGGCCGACATAGCGCCATCCGGCACGGACGCCTATCTCGCGATTGCCGGCGATCGGCAGCGTGTACGCGACGCTCGCCGCCATGGCGAAGGGCGGCGTATTGGGCAGGCGCACGCGGCTGTTGCGGCTGACGGCGGCATCGGGCTCCAGCGCACGTGCGTCGTTAAGGAACAGCGACAGGTCGCCGCGCAGGCTGCGGACCGGAACCCAGTTCACCTCCGCTTCCAATCCGTGGATGCGCGCATTGCCAAGATTGGTGGTGAACGGAAAGCCGCTCCGGTCGACCAGATCGGCCTGAACATGGCGCCAGTCGGCGATCGAGACACCCGCCGATCCGGCGACGCCGGTCGATCCGCGCCGTTCCTTGCGAATGCCCACCTCGACGACGCGGATCGTATCGGGGCGCAGGTCGGCGACGCGGCCGACACCGGGTGCCACGGTGATGCCGCCCGTACGGAACCCGGAATGGAATCGCGCATAGGCGGCAAGGTCCGGCTGCAACGCCCAGGATGCGGCGATGGTCGGATCGATCCGCGTCACGCTGCGGCCGCGGATGAAGGCATTGGCACGCGAACCGGCGGTCGGTTCGCCGTCGCTGCGCTGGTGGGTCAACCGCCCGCCCAGCGTGACCGTCAGTTGCGGCAAGGGCGCCATCCCGGCCTCACCGAACACCGCCGCGTCGATCGTGCGGTTGCTGACGCCGACGATCTCGCGCAACCGGTCGGGCGGGCCATACATCCGCCCGTAGACGTCGCGCGCCTGGATCAGCGACACGCCCACCATCCAGCCGACGCCGTCGCCGCGCGTGCGCGACAGGCGCGTCTCGTGCGACAACAGCCGGCTGCGCTCGGTCGTGTCATAGGCGATCGGCTGTGTCGGCCGGGCGCGCCGCGTCGCGTCGAACCGGCCGCTCGCATCGCGATGGACGACGCCGGTCGCCGAGACCAGCCGCAGGCCATCGTCCCATGCCTTGGCGACGATCAGCCGGCCGAGCGCATAGCGTTGATCGAACGGCTGCGCGAGCAGCGACGCGCGCGACAGCGGCGGCGCGCCGCGTTCGGCATATTGCAGGTCCGCCGATGCGACCGATTGCAGCACGACGCCTGCATCCATCGTCCATCCCGACGCCGGCCGGACGCGAAGGTCCGCGCGCCCGCCCGACGTGATCGTCGTATTGACGTTGCGCAGGGCACGGCGGACATCGGCGATATAGCCGCCCTCGCGCGATCGATACGCCACCGCGCGCAGCCCGGCGGCGCCGCCCGACAGCGGCAGGTTCACCATCGCAGCGATATCGCCCCCCGCCGCGCCGCCGCGGGTCGCGCTCACCCCGCCCGACACGTCGGCGGCAACGGTATCCAGATCGACGGGATGCGGCACCAGCCGGATGATCCCGCCGATCGCACCCGCCCCATAAAGCGCGCCCTGCGGCCCTTCGAGCACCTCGATCCGGTCCATGTCGTACAGGCTGAGACCGGGATCGGGGCCGTTATAGGCGACCGGCACCTCGCCGAAATACACGTTGGTCGTCGCCTGCGTCGGGCCGGTGAAGCTGCTGTCGGCGACCCCGCGGATGAACAGCTTGTTGCGGCCCGCGCCCAGCGCCGTCCCCTGAAGGATCGGGGTCGCCGCCAGCGCCCGCTCCATCGTGTCGCCGGCAGTGTCGCCCAGCCGCAGCCCGCTGCCCGAGCGCAACACGGTGATCGCCCCCGGGAACCGCAGCAGCGATACCGTACGCTTCGATGCGGTAACGACGATCTCCGGCGGCGGCGACGCGGGCGGTTCGATCGGCGCGGGCGGTGACGCTGGTCGCGGTTCGACCCTGGCGGGATTGGCGCGCGACCGCGGCCGGCGGATTACGCGGTAGACGCCGCCACCCAGGTCCTGCGCGGCGAACGGTGTGTCGCGCAGCAACCTGCCGAGCGCCGCAACTCCCGTCAGCCGTCCGCGCACACCGATGACGACGGTGCGTCCCAGATCGGGTTCGGCACTGCCGATATCGCTTGCCGTCTGCCCGGCCAGCATGCTCAGCGCCCGGTCCAGCGGCCCCGCAGGTACATTCACCGGATATCGCCCCGCGCCACGCGGTGCGGCCGCCACCGGCACGCCGAGCGCCGATGCCGCCAACACGATCGTCATGACTGGACGGCTAGGGAACGGGCGTCTCCCGCTGCACCAGCGTCCAGCGTCCGCCGTTGCGAACCGCGCGCGCGCCGATCAGGGCGGCGACCCGCGGCATCATCCGGTCCGCCGGCCCGGCAACACGGATCGATCCCGTGAACGGCACTTCCTGGAGGTTCGGCATCACCGTCACCGCGACGCCCGTGCTACGTTCCAGCGCGGCCGCGACCAGCCGTACCGGCGTTTCGCGGAACGCCAGCCGCTGTCGACGCCAGCCGCCGACATCGTCGACCGCCACGCCCGACATGCGGGTCGATCCGCCGTCGACATGCGACAGCGCCGCGCCCGCGGACAGCATGATGCGGGCGTCCTGCGGCTGGAACAGCACCGCACCCTCGGCAACCTGTACGCTGAGATGGTGCCCGACCCGCGCCACGTCGAAGACGGTGCCGACATCCTGCATCCGCATGTCACCCGACCGGACGACGAACGCATGGGCTTCGTCGTGCACCACATCGAACACCGCTTCGCCGCGCTCCAGCACGACCGAACGCTCGCGCGCATCCGCGATCGCCAGCCGGGTGCCGCCGTTCATGGCGACCCGGCTACCGTCTGCCAGTCTCAGCACCCGCTGCTCGCCCGCCCGGGTTTCGACGATCCGGCCGACGGGAGGCGTTGCGGACTGCGGCACGATCACCGCAGCCGCGACCCCGGCCGCGACCAGCCCGCCCGCCCCCGTATAGCTCCACCGGTTGCGCCAGCGCGCCGGGCGCGGCGCCGGCATGACCGGCGTCCAGTCCGGCGGCACGATCGCGGCGTCCAGGTCGGCGTCCGCCAGCGTCAGCGCGTCATAGGCACGCACGTGCGCCTCGTCCGCTTCCAGCCAATCGGTGAAGGCCTGCCAATCCGCTGCCGTCGCCGTCGGCAACCGCAACAGCCAGTCGATCGCATCGGCATGCGCCTCGTCCTCGCGCTCAACGGCCATCGCAGCGGTCCTCCTCTTGGGTAAGACGCACTGCCTGACCGTCATCCTCACCTGCCGGTCCGCGGCGCAGGTGGATTTTCGCATAGGCACGGTACAACAGCTTCTCGACACCGCTGACCGAAATGTTCATCCGCTCGGCGATGGCCTTCTGCGGAAGCTCCTCGAACCGGTACAGGCGAAAGGCGGTGGCGACGCGTTCCGGCAGGCGCGCCAGGATTGCCTCCACCCGCGCCAGGCGGTCGCGCGCGATCATCATCCGTTCGGCATCGGGGTGTTCGCTGGCGTCCGGCCGGCTGTGCGACCAGGCGCCGTCCCGATCCAGCCGCCGCGCCGCGCGACGGCGTCGGTCGATCGCCATGTTGTTCGCCATCCGATACAGATAGGCGGTCGGATCGGCGATCGGGCCAACAGCAGTGGCGTCCAGCCTGAGCCACAGGTCCTGCAGCACGTCCTCCGCCTCGCCGACATCGCCCAGCCGGGCGACCAGCATGCGCAGAAACAAGGGGCGTTCGGCAAGGAACACCGCCCGCAACCCACCGTCTTGCCCGGCGCCGTTCACGCCGAAACCGCTGCCGGTGCGCGCGCGTCGCGAAGGAACATCGCCGCCAGCGCGAGGATTGCGATCATGTTCTGGAGCAGCGCATGCCAGCCGGCGCCGTCGACCCCGCCGACCCAGAGCAGGACCGGCAGCAGCGGATAGAGCCCAAGGCTGGTCACCAGCCCGACCGCCATCGATCGTTCGGGCAGCCCGAGCGCGGTCAGCCCCGCTGCCAGAGGTGCGCTGGCAAGTCCCGCCGTCCGCGCCGCCGCGACCAGCACCAGCAGCATCGTTCCCCCGGCGAAGCTGCTACCGCCGAATATCGTCAGCAGCCGGTCGCCCAGCACCGCCAGTACCAGCATGATCGGTACGGCGACCGCCAGCGCCAGGCCGGCGCTGCGCCACACGGTGTGACGCAGCGCCGCCCGTTCCCCGCGGGCGACCTGACCGGCCAGCACGGCATAGCTCGCCTGGCTCAGCAGCACCGTCGGCTGCGCGAGCAGCGCGGTCGCCCGCTGGGTCAGCGCGAGCAGCCCGGCCGCGGCGGGGCCGAGCAGCCAGCCCACGGTCAGCGGTGCCAGATTGGGCGCGAGTTCGCGCACCGTGATGTCGAAATTGGTGATGAGGATGAACCGGGTGAACCCCTCGGTCTGGCGCGCGGCATCACGCCACGGCCCGCGCAGCCGCTCGCCCTGCGCCAGTCGCCGCCACGCGACGAGGCCGAAGCCCCACATCGCCAGCCCCTCCGCGACCGCGGCGACCAGCCAGACGGTCAGGAATCCGATCAGGCCGCCACCGGCGATCCACACGCCCAGCGCGCCGACCAGCCGGATCAGCGGCGATACCGCCTGATGCATGCCGATCAGGTCGAACCGCCCGGCGATCTGCAACAGGCCCTGCGGCGTCGCGCGGACGGTGGCGATCACCGCGAGGCTGTAGATCGTGGCGATGCGGATCGTATCCGCCGACCAGCCGAGCCGCGGGCCGACCAGCGGCGCGACGATCGCCGCGACGACGATAGCGACGGCGCCGCAGCCGAGTTCGACGACCGCCATGAAACGGACGATCCGCGCAAATCCCGCCGGGTCGTTGCCCTCCAGCGCGATCCCGCCATAGCGAACCACGCCGTGGAAACCCGAAAATGCCAGCAGGCTGCCGATCAGCACCGCATAGGCGTTGACCAGCACCAGCACGCCATAGTCCGCCGCCCCCAGCCGGTGCGTCACCAGCACGAGGTAGACGAGGCTTATCACCCCCGCCGCCGCCTTGCCGCCGAGCAGGTGGCCGAGATTGGCCAGCACCAGCCACACCCCGCCCTGCCGCGCACGCGGGGCATCGAAGCGGTCGGTGGGGGTGCGAGCGAAAGGGCGCATCGCGCAGCCAATAGGACAGCCACGATCGGCAAACGACCAGAAAGTTCCCTGCGACGGGGCAGATGACAAAATTTTTAGTGAGGGTTGAAGCGGATGTCGGCGTCAGACGGGCATGAAGATCGGTTTCTTGTTCAATCACGACCAGGTCCACCAGGTCGCGCACGCCCTGCCGACCGCGCTCGCCATGGCGCAGGACTATCCGCAGGTCGAGATCGTCGTTGCCACCACCAACGATCGGCTGACCGCAGAGGTCGAGCGGCTTTGCGCCCGCCTGTGCGTCACGATCCCGGTGGTGCAGCTTACGCTCCGCCGCCCGTCGACGAAGGCGCTCGCCGCGACGCTGGAATGGGGCCTGCCGGTGACGAAGATCAGCATCTATCGCGACAATCTCGATTTCTTCCGCTCGCTCGATGCACTGGTGGTGGCCGAGAAGACTTCGCTGCTGCTCAAGACGCGCTACGGCCTGGACGATCTCAAGATCATCCACACCCGCCACGGTGCCGGCGATCGCGCGATCGGCTTCAATCGGCACAGCGCGATGTTCGATCACGTCCTGGTGTCGGGCAGCAAGATCCGCCAGCGGCTGATCCACGACGCCGGCGTCGCGCCCGAACGGATGAGCCTGATCGGCTATCCGAAGTTCGACCTGATGCCCGACCCCGCGCCGCGCCTGCCGTTCCAGGCGAACGGCAAGCCGACCGTGCTCTACAACCCCCACCCCTCGCCGCATCTGTCCTCCTGGTATGCGCAGGGGCGCGCGGTGCTTGACCATTTCCTGCGCGACGATCGCTACAACCTGATCTTTGCGCCGCACGTGATGCTGTTCCACCGCCGCTTCGTCGTCACCATCGACCGATTCCGGATCGATCGCGCCGGCAGCATCGCACAGGCCTATCGCGACGCGCCCAACATCCACATCGACCTCGGCAGCGCGGCGTCGACCGACATGACCTATACCGCCGCCGCCGACATCTACCTCGGCGACGTCAGCAGCCAGGTCTACGAATTTCTCCACCGGCCGCGGCCCTGCCTGTTCCTCGATGCGCATGCCACGGACTGGGCGGGCGATCCCAATTACGCCCATTGGCAGGCGGGCGAGGTCCTGACGACCACGAACGGGCTCGGCGACGCGCTCGACCGCGCGGTGGCGAGCCATGCAAGCTACCGCCCGGTACAGCGCGCCCTGTTCCAGCGCAGCTTCGAACTCACCCACGAACGCTCCGCGACCCGCGCGGCGCGCGCGGTGATGAGCGTGCTGGGCGATACGGGATCGAACGCCCGGCTGCATCGACCGGTCGCCGCGCCGCGTGCCGATGAGGGATTGCGCGTCGCCTGAACCATCGCGACAGGAGCGACCATCGCCGATTCCCGCACTGGGTGCCGGCCCCAGGGACTGATGCACGATCGTGGCCTTACGCAAAGACATCTGGCGCCCGGCGATCGTGCAGGCGACGGCGCAGGAGATCGTCGCCCGTGGATCGATCGAGGGCCTGCCGTGGCACTGGCTGCCGCCGATGGGCAGTTTCCGCTTTCTCGCCGATCCGTTCGGCCTGTGGCGGGACGGGCGCCTGTACGTCTTCGTCGAAACCTATGACTATCGCATCCGTATCGGCGCCATAGAGGTGCTGGTCTACGATGCCGCGCTGCGCCTGGTCGACCGTCATCCGGTGCTGAACGAACCCTGGCACCTGTCCTACCCTCTCGTCTTCGAGGCGGAGGGCGAGACTTGGATGCTGCCGGAAGCGCATCGTTCCGGCCGGCTGACGCTGTATCGCGCCATCGACTTTCCCCGGCGGTGGGAGGCCGCGCACGTCATCGCGCTCGACCATGTCCCGGTCGATGCGACGCCGGTGTTTCACGACGGGCGATGGTGGCTGTTCTACACCTCGGCAAGCCGCGAGCCGGACAAGATGAGTGCCCTCCACGTCGCGTTCGCCGATCGGCTGGCGGGGCCGTGGACCCCGCATCCCGGCAATCCGGTCCGCGTCGATATCGCCAGTGCGCGACCGGGCGGCATGCCGATCGTGGTCGATGGCCGGATCGTGCTGCCGGTGCAGGATTGCAGCCGGACCTATGGCGGGGCGATCCGGCCGCTCACGGTCACCACGCTGACCTCCGACCGGTTCGCCGCCACCGCCGGCCCCCCGCTGCTCGCGCCGCCGGCCGCGACGCCGTTCGTCGAGGGGCTGCATACGCTCGCCGCCGCCGGCCCGGTGACGCTCGTCGACATGAAGCGCACCGAACTGTCGCCGCACGGCCTGTCGATCGAGGCGATCCGCGAGATCAGGAAACTGGCGCGCCGGATCCGAACGTCGCGAGGCGGTCGAGGATAGCGAGGCCCGTCGCGGCGAACCGGTCCGGGCCGAAGCGATCGAGTACGCGAGCTCGTGCCGCCTGCCCCATCTCCGCCAGCGCCCTGGGCTCGGCCAGGCACGCCGACAGCGCCTCCGCCAGCGCCGCGGCATCGCCGGGAGCGACCAGCCTGCCGGTCACGCCCTCGACGACGCTGTCCGCCAGCTCTCCTACGCGCGATGCGACGACGGGCAGGCCGGCCTGCATCGCCTCATGCGCTGCCACGCACAACCCCTCCGATCGCGACGGCTGGACGTAGAGATGGCAGGTGGCGAGGAATTCGGCCGGGTCGGTGGCATAGCCGGCGAAGCGGACGTTGGTGACGGATCGTGCCGCCGCCAGGGCTTCCAGCGCCCCGCGTTCCGCGCCATCGCCGGCGATCACGACGTCGAATGGGGTGGCCGCCGTCACCCGTGCGATCGCCTCGATCAATACGTCATAGCCTTTGACGGGGTGCAGCCGGCCGAGCGTCCCGATCCGCAGCCTTTCGCCCGGTTGCCACGGCTTCGCCTGCCGCGCGGCGGGATCGGTGCGAAAGATCGACCATTGGACCAGCCGCCTCGCCGGCACGTGCAGGCGCGCCGCGGTCAGCCGTGTCACCGCCGCGCTGTCGCCGATCCATAAACGTGAGGCGCGTTGCATCATGCGCAGCAGCACGCGGTTGGCCGGCTTCAGGAACGCCGCATGCTGCCAGCTGACGACCGGCCAGCCCCGGCGCAAACCGATGAGCTGTCCGAGCAGGGTGGCGCGCGTCAACGAAGTCCAGAGGTGTGTCGGGCCCCAGGCGCGCAGTTCGGCGTCCAGCCAGCGCAGTGCCGCGACATGGTCGCCCTCGCCGCCATCGCGCACGTACACCGCTAACCCCGCCGCGCGCATCGCCGCCTCGCCGCGCCGATCGCGCGGCGTCAGGGCGAACACGGCGACATCGGCGCCGCCGTCGCGCAGCACGCCGAGCACCGCCGGCACCGGCGATGCCGCACCGCCCCCTTCGACGGAATTGATGACATAGGCGATGCGCATGCCCGGCTTCGTCATCGCCTCACCGCGGCGAACAGGTCCAGATAGGCGCGCGCAACCGGTCCGATGCGATGCTGCGCGACCGATGCCGCCAGCGACTGCGGATCGGGTGGTGCCCGGTCGAGCAGGTCGCCGATCGCCTGGGTCAACGCGGCCACTCCGCCCACCGGCACGATCGCCCCCGCCCCCGGCGTCGCGGCGAGCAGCCGGGTCGCGGGCGTGCAGTCCGTGGCGACGACCGGCCGCCCCGCGGCCAGCGCCTCGACCAGCACCGCGGGAAACCCCTCAAAATCGGACGGCAGCACGAACAGGCGCGCCCTGTCCAGCCACGGCCGGGTATCCGCGACATAGCCCGGAAAGGTCACGCGATCCGCCACGCCCGTTCGCGCCGCCAGCTCGCGCAATGCCGATGCTTCCGGCCCGTCGCCGACGATCACCAGACGTGCGGTGCGGTGCGGCAGGGCGGCAAAGGCCGCGATCAGCTGCGCAAACCCCTTCTCCGGTACCAGCCGCCCGGCCGCCATGACGATCGGGGTTGCATCCGCCGGGATCGGAGTCGGTGGTGGCACCGCATCTGCCAGTGCCGGCAACGCGATCGTCGTCGCGATCGGTCGAGCGAGGATGCGATCCGACTGACGGCGCGGATCGTCGGATAACGTCGCGACGGCATCGACATCGCGCAACAGCCATCGCATCCGCCGTTCGAACCCCCATTGCCGCACCCGCCCCCGCTGCGGCTTGTCGAGCGCGGCGCTGACCTGTGCGATGACGGCCATGCCCGACCCGGCAAAGGCCGGGGCGACCGGCCAGTGGTAGTTACCCGGTATGAAGACGACCGTACGAGGATCGCCGCCGGCGAACCTCCGCGCGGCCTTGCCCAGTCGCGTGCGCGATCCTCGCCCACGACGGATGCGCGGATCGGCCACCACGATCCTGACATGCTCGCCAGCCATCGCGCGCAGCGCACCGTCATCCGATCCTGCAAAGACCGTGACCTGCACGCCCAGCCTTGCCCACACCTCCGCGAGCCGCAGGGCGACCCGTTCCGTGCCCCCCAATGCGAAATCCTGCAGGACGACCAAAATATGGAATGTATCTGGCGACATCGCCCTGCAACTAGCCGCGTCGCGGCGGCTGCGCCATCGCCGACGGGATCACGCACTGGCGCGAGGATGCCGATCCCGCGCGGAAAGCGATCGATGCCAACGCAGGCGCGGTAGCAGGCCGAATTGGCAAGGGCGGGCGGGATATGGTCCCGCACTCTCCTCTCGAATGGCCGCTAAGACCAGATCATTGCAGCGTGAACGTATCCGCGCCCGCGTTGACCGCAGTCCAGAATTGCGTCGGATCGCCAGGGTTGGCGGTCTGCGTCACCATATACCACAAGGTTTCGATGACGAACCCGGAGCCGTTGCGGACGTATTCGCCGGTCTAGCTCGTGATCGCGGGCGGGTTCGTCGGCCATAGGACGGACCACGCGATGGTATAACCCTTGTAATATCCGGTGATCGCGCCCGAGATCGTGCCGCCGCCACCGCTTACCTTGCTCGTGTACGTTCCCGACAGCATACCATTCGCGCCAAAGGTGAATGTCGCGGTCGAGCCAAGTTCGTTCACCCACGTATTACCGCTGTCGAGTAGCGGCGATGCGGCCGGGTCAGCGTCTTCATGTCCGCCGGCAAGAGTAAGGGCAAGCGCCTTTTCATGCTGCATGTCGGTTTCCTGTCTTTTCGATGGAACGAGCCCGATCTATTGCAGCCACGGCAAGCGGAACAGCGACATCACTTCCATAATGAAAGTAACGGCAGTCGCCCATCATGCCCGGATACGAAAGCGCCCTGCGAAGCGTCGCCGGCTTATGCAAACCGCGACTGACTGGCGCGGCTTTGATGCCGGGCGCGTCGTCGATGCCGAACTCCAACCCGATCGTTACTCCCGCCACCGCCGTGCATTGGTCGAGGGATGGCGCGGACATGCCGATTACTCGTGCGCAGGCAGCAAGGGGCAAGCGACCAGTCCGAATTGCGCTGCGAGATGTGCAAGCACTTGGGACACATCGTCAGTTCTGACATCCCGGCATGGGCGGATGCGATCGGATGATGTCGCCATACACGACTGGAGACGACGTGACGTCTATCCGACGGAAACACCGGTCCGATTCGGATGGATATCCCCCATAATCCCGTCCATGCTGTCCGTCAGGGATCCAAGACGGGTCTTCGGCTGGCCGCGACCGTCCTGGTAAAGCCGGTCATAGCGTCGGCTAAGGACGCGCGAGGAGAAAGAACGATGCCGTCGATCGATCGTCGCGCCCTGATGACGGGGATCGGTGCCGGCACCGCGCTCCTGACATCGTCGGCGGACGCGGCGGATGCGGGGTCTCTGCGTGTATCCGACCTCAGGACCGCGGGGCTGCGCGATCCGTTGGCGGTGGGCGATGCACGACCGATGCTGGCATGGCGGATCACGGGACCCGACACGACGATGCAGGCGGCGTTCCAGATAAGGGTCGCCGGCGATCGCGCGCGACTGATCGCTGGCGACGCGGATCTGTGGGACAGCGGACGCGTGGTCGATACGACATCGACCGGGGTGCGATATGCCGGACGTCCGCTCGGGCCGCGACAGCGCTGCTGGTGGCAGGTGCGCGTGTGGGACGCGACCGGCGCCGTATCGTCGTGGAGCGCGCCGGCAAGCTGGGGAATGGCACTGGCCGACGGCGACTGGCGGGGCGAGTGGCTGGCGGTGGAAAGCGCGGACGAGCGCGACGACCGCCTCGTCCCGCCCCGCTGGAGCCGGACCGACCTTCCCGACGACAAGGGTCCCGCACGCTTCCGTCTGCGCTTCGCCAGCGACGCCGGCGACGGACCGTTCACGATCGACACGCGCAGCCGGCTCGTCGGCCTGTCCCTCGATGGCCGCCCGGTGGCGGTGCCGGTCTGGCACAAGGACGCCTATGGCCCGCCCCCCGCTGCCCGCTTCGTGCTGCCGCTGACGAAAGGCGAGCATGTCCTGATCGCAGAGGTCGCGCCACGGAGGGACGGCGACACCGTGTCGGCCACGCTTGCCGCGCAACTGCGTTCGCCTCATGCCGGTGGCGGCGCCCGGCGCATCGTCGAGGGGTGGGAGGCGGCCACCCCCTACGGCGCTTGGCGTCCGGCGGCGCTGGATGCTCGGCAGGACCACTTCGCCTGGCCTCCGACCCCGGCCCGGTTGTTGCGGCGGCGGTTCGATCTGGCGGCCGTGCCACGGACCGCGCGGCTGCACATCGCGGCGCTGGGCGGCTATCGCATCTTGATCAATGGCCGGCGCGTCGGCGACGACGAACTGCAATCGGAACCCGCCGAATATCGCCGCCGCATACCCTGTCGCACCTACGACGTCGCCGGTCTGCTGCGAACAGGCGAGAATGTCGTCGCGGTCATGGTCGGCGACGGCTTCTATGCCAGCTATCAGGCACCCGATGGCCGCTATGCCTATGGCCCGGCCCCGCGCCGGTTCCGGCTGATGATCGAGGATGGTGCAGGGACGCCGTTCGTGCTCGGCGACGATCGCTGGCGGCATCACGAAGCGCCGATCACGCTGTCGGAGATATACGCCGGCGAGGATCACGACCGGCGCCGCTGGCCGGCGGGCTGGAATGCGCCCGGCTTCGACGATCGCGGCTGGGACGCCGCATGGCCCGCGCCGCCGCCGCCGGCCACCCCCTCCCCTCCACTCGGACCGCCGATCCGGGTCAGCCGCACCATCCGCCCGGCCGCGATCCGCCGGATCGGCGCCAACGCGCATATCGTCGATTTCGGCCAGAACTTCGCCGGCCGCGTGCGCCTGTCGGTGCGGGGGAACCGCGGCGATACGGTCGTGGTCACCCATGCCGAGATCCTCGATCGCGACGGCGCCCTCGACCGCCGCAACCTGCGCGTCGCCCGGGCGCAGGATCGCTACACACTGGCGGGCGGCGGTACCGAGGTGCTGGAGCCGGTCTTCACGTTCCAAGGCTTCCGCTATGCGCAGGTGGACGGCATCGCTGACCTGCCCCCGGACCAGGTGACGGGGCTGGTCGTGTCGAGCGACCTCGACGAGATCGGGACCTTCACCGTCGCGCAACCGCTGGTCCAGAAACTGTGGCTCAACACGCTGTGGAGCCAGCGATCGAACTTCCGCGGCAACCCGACCGATTGTCCGCAACGCGACGAGCGGCTGGGCTGGACCGGCGATGCGCAGGTGTTCTGGGACACCGCAGCGTTCAACATGGATGTCGGTGGCTTCACCCGGTCGTTCACGCGGATGCTGCGCGACGATCAGGCGGCGAACGGCGCCTATCCGATGTGGTCGCCCTCGCCCCGGGGACTGGGATGGGGCAGCGACACGGCGACGCCCGGCTGGGCCGATGCCGGGGTCATGCTGCCCTATGTCGCCTGTCTGCACACCGGGGATCGTTCGGTGGTGGACGACAATTGGGCCGCGATGGCCGCCTATTGCGACGGCATTCTCGGCATGAATCCGGACGGTCTGTGGCGCCACGGGCGTGGTGCCGATCTGGGCGACTGGCTGGCGCTCGACGCCAGATGGCCGGGCGACGAGACGACGCCCAAGCCGCTGATCGCCAGCGCGATGCTGGCGCGATCGCTGGACCAGATGGCGACGATGGCGGCATGGATCGGGCGGGCGGACACCCGGCATTGGCAGGCGAAGGCGGCCCGGACCCGGGCGGCCTTCGCGCAGGCGTTCGTCGCGGCGGACGGCGCGGTCGGTAACGGCAGCCACACGGGCTATATCCTCGCGCTGCGTCTCCGCCTCGTCCCCGATGTGCTGCGGGCACGCGCGGGGCAACGGCTGGCCCGGGAGGTCGACCGGCGCGGGCGGTTGCTCACCACCGGCTTCCTCGGCACCCCACTCGGGCTCGACGCGCTGGCCGATGCCGGCCACGATCGGCTGGCCTTCGACCTGCTGCTGCGCACCGATTATCCGTCCTGGGGCTATATGGCCCGACAGGCGGCTACGACGATCTGGGAACGCTGGAATGGCGATACCGGCGATGTGTCGATGAACTCGTTCAACCATTACGCGCTGGGGGCGGTGTGCTCGTTCCTCTACCGCCGGATCGGCGGCGTCGAGCCGGTCGAACCCGGCTTCCGGCGGTTCCGGGTGGCCCCGCTCTTCGATCCCCGTTTCGCATCGGCCGGGGTGTCGCTCGACAGCGCCTCGGGACGGATCGAAACGGCGTGGCGCAGGACCGGCGGGCAGGTGACGCTCGACCTCGCGGTCCCCGCCAACACCCTTGCGCAGGTTGTGCTGCCGGGCATCGATCGAACCTGCCGACCGGGACGCCATCGTCTGGTGGTTCGAGCGTGACGGCCGCCCCCAGCGCCAGGAATGCGCTGCCCACGTCGATGCGCGACGTCCGCCAGCATCACATATAAAGAAATCTTTATATCATGATTGACAGGTCGGTGCCGGTGGTGTTGAAGACGCGTGTCGAGGTTCCCCGCCTCAGGCGTGACGGTGGGGCTAAGACGGGAAGCCGGTGACGTCCTTCGGGGCGAATTCCGGCGCTGCCCCCGCAACTGTAAGCGGCGAGCAGTGGGCCCATTTCGTGTCACTGAGCCTTCGCAAGGGGCTTGGGAAGGCCGGGACCACCGCATTGACCCGTGAGCCAGGAGACCTGCCTGCGACGCCATAACGTTCCTCGGACGGGGGTTCCTCCGGTGGATCGCGCTTGACGCAATCCCGGTGGCGCGCCTTTGCCGTCGGGCGTGGTCGTGGCTTGCGCGCTCTTCCGTCGGCTCATCCGTCTGCACAGCGCAGGTGAGACATGACGGATACCGGGATCACGTTCACGATCGGCAGCATCCCGTTCGATGAGGATTATCGTCCCGCCGAAAACACGCGCACGACCACCAACTTCGCCAATCTCGCCCGCGGCGACAGCCGGCAGGAGAATTTGCGCAACACGCTGCGGATGATCGACAACCGGTTCAATTCGCTGGCGCATTGGGACAATCCGGCGGGCGATCGCTATGCGGTCGAACTCACGATCCTGTCGGTCGCGCTGCGTATCGACGCCGTCGCCGCGGGCGATGCGTTTCCGCTGATCGAAATCCTTCAGACCACGATCCTCGACACGGGCACCGGCGGGCGTATCGACGGCATCGTCGGCAACAACTTCTCCTCCTATGTCCGCGACTACGATTTCAGCGTCGTGTTGCCCGACCACCTGCGGCGGCATCCCGGCGGCGATCCGCCCGCCGGCTTCGGCGATCTGCACGGCAAGCTGTTCAGGCACTTCCTGCATTCGGCCGCGTATCGCGAACGGTTCGCCAAGCCGCCGGTCATCTGCCTCAGCGTGTCCAGCAGCCGCACCTATCATCGCACCACGAACGTGCACCCCATCCTGGGCGTGGAATATCGCAACGACGATGTCTCGGCGACCGATGCCTATTTCGCCAAGATGGGCATGACGGTGCGCTACTTCATGCCGCGCCATGCCGTCGCGCCGCTCGCCTTCTACCATATCGGCGACCTGATCGGCGATTATACCGCGCTGGAGCTCGCCGGCACGATCAGCACGATGGAGACATTCCAGAAGATCTACCGGCCCGAGATCTACAATGCCAATTCGGTCGCGGCCGCGCGGTATCGCCCCAGCCTCGACTATCAGGACTATTCACTGACCCGCATCGTCTACGATCGGGAGGAGCGCAGCCGGCTGGCGACCGAGCAGGGCCGCTTCGCCGAAGAGCATTTCATCCGGCCCCATCGCGCGGTGCTCCAGCAATGGTCGGCGACCTGCGCACTCTGATGTCCCACGATCCACGAGGTATTTCCGACATGACGACCCTGTTGCCGACCACGACCGCGGGCAGCCTGCCCAAGCCCGCCTGGCTCGCGGAGCCGGGGACGCTCTGGTCGCCATGGAAGCTGGAGGGCGAGGCGCTGATTGCGGGCAAGCGCGATGCGCTGCGCCTCGCGGTGGACGATCAGCGCCGGGCCGGGATCGACATCGTCGGCGATGGTGAGCAGACGCGCCAGCATTTCGTGACGACCTTCGTCGAACATCTGGATGGCGTCGATTTCGCGAAGCGCGAAACCGTGCGCATCCGCAACCGCTACGATGCAAGCGTGCCGACGGTCGTGGGCGCCGTGTCGCGGCCGAAATCCGTGTTCGTCGACGACGCACGGTATCTGCGCTCGCAGACCGACGGACCGATCAAATGGACGTTGCCTGGCCCGATGACGATGATCGACACGCTGTACGACGCGCATTATCGCAGCCGCGAAAAGCTGGCGTGGGAATTCGCGCTCATCCTCAATCAGGAAGCGCGCGAGCTGGAAGCGGCGGGGGTCGATATCGTCCAGTTCGACGAGCCGGCGTTCAACGTCTTCTTCGACGAGGCGAACGACTGGGGCATCGCAACGCTGGAACGGGCGGCGCAGGGGCTGACGGCCGAGACCGCGGTGCACATCTGCTACGGCTATGGCATCAAGGCCAATACCGATTGGAAGAAGACGCTCGGCCAGGAATGGCGACAATATGAGCAGACCTTCCCCAATCTGCAGCGATCGACGATCGATATCCTCTCGCTCGAGTGCCAGAATTCGCGCGTACCGATGGACCTGATCGAACTGGTTCGCGGCAAGAAGGTGATGGTGGGCGCGATCGATGTGGCGACCGACATCGTCGAAACGCCGCAACAGGTCGCCGACACGCTCCGCAAGGCGCTGGAGTTCGTCGATGCGGACAAGCTCTATCCCGCCACCAACTGCGGCATGGCACCGCTGGCGCGCGATATCGCACACGGCAAGTTGAAGGCGCTGGGCGCAGGCGCTGCAATCGTGCGGGCGGAGCTTTCGAGCTGAACGGAGGTGGACGGCGCGCCCCACCGGGCGTCTGTCGAACCCCGTCGTCGATCCGCGCAACCCGCCAACCGGCATGTCCTCGCGCCCGTGTCCGGGGATCGCAGTACCATGCGTCCATCGCCACATAAGCCAGCGTGGCGCCGGGCGTAGCCGCCTAGTCGAAGATCGCGGCCGGCACGGATCCCCGACGTCGAGGCGGGACGCCGTCGGGCGCGGCAAGCTGGCGCTCGGTTGCCCTACAGTTTCGGTGCAGGCCACCCCAGCCGGCTTGGACAGGACATCAGCCTGACAGCTAGCCGTCAGGTCTTACAAATCATTCGTAAAAACGGCGTTCGACATCCCGCCATCGCTGGTCGCCGCCGGTCAATGACAGGGCATAAAGCCGATGTTTGGATCAACCCGCCACCGAGCGCCTGCCTGACCGCAAGGGATTGACTCAATATTACTCCTACAATTACTAGCAGTGAAGAAACGGGGTGTGCCGGTGCAGCCGACCTGCCCACCGTTCGCTGAACGAGGGGATTTCGATGCAATCGGCTGCCGTTTGGATGCTCGCTCTGCTGTTGCTGCCCACCGGCACCGTGACCGCGCAGACGGCGCAAAAGCCCCCGATAGCCCGCACCGACAGGGTGGCCCCCTCCCCGGCCGTCGCCATAGCCGTACCCTCCGCCCCCTCCGCGCTGCCCGCGACGCAGGCGCTGTTCGATGGCTATGTTCGTGCCAACAAGATGCCGGGTATCGTCGCCGCGATCGGTTCGGGCGACCTGCCGGTGACGTACCCGGCCGCGGGCCGGATCGCGGACGAGGCGACTGCGCCGGCCGCGGGACCGGATTCGCTGTGGCGCATCTATTCGATGACCAAGCCGATCACCGGCATCGCGGCGATGATCCTCATCCAGGACGGCAAGCTGCGCCTCGACCAGCCGATCAGCGATATCTTCCCTGCATTCGCCCGCATGCGCGTGCTCACCAGCCCGGACACCAGCCTCGATTCGGTGCCTGCGAAGACGCCGATCACGGTGCGCCACCTGCTCACCCACACCGCCGGCCTCGGCTATAACGTCGTGTCCAGGGGGCCGCTGCTGCAGCAATACGAGCAGAAGGGTATCCTGCCCGGCACCTATAACAGCGATGTCGAGGAGGTGGTGAGGCCGACACGCCCCACGTCGTTGTCCGCCTTCGCCGACCGCGTGGCGACACTGCCACTGATCGCGGAACCGGGCACGCAATGGAGCTATTCGATCGGTCTCGACGTGCTCGCGGCGGTGATCGAGAAGGCGAGCGGAATGCCCTTCGAGCAATTCGTCCAGACCCGGTTGTTCGATCCGCTGAAGATGACGTCCAGCTACTGGACGGTGCCGGCCGCACAGGCCGGACGGCTGTCGACCAGCTACAATTTCGACGGCGACGTGCGCGAACCGATGGATCCCGGCGCAACGTCGGTCTGGCTGCAACCACCCAGCTTCCCCTATGGCGGCGCGGGGCTCGTGACGTCGGCGCACGATTACGACCGGTTCCTGCATATGCTCGCCGACGAGGGCACGTTGGACGGCGCTCGCGTATTGACGCCCGCGACCGTGCGGCTGGCGATGTCGAACCTGCTGCCGGCGGGCGTACCCTTTGGCGCCGTCACGCCCTCCGTCGACGGCAAGCCCGGCGTTCCCGAAGCGGGCTTCGGCGCAGGCGGTGCGATCAGTCTGATCGATGGCCCCGGCGGTTTTCCGGCGAAGGGTACCTACGGCTGGCCCGGCGCGGCGGGTACGTTCGCGTTCGTCGACCCGGTTCGGAAACTGCGGGTCACCGTGATGGTCAATTACTTCCCCGGGGGGAAATACCCGCTGCGTCCCGATATCGACCGGTCGCTCCAGCAGGATCTGGCGTCCCTGCGCCCGGCATCCCCCGCACCTCCGGCACCCCGTTGATCTACCGGCGCGCGAAAAGCGACGGCACCCCGCCACATTATGAAGCCCTGTAGGGAGATTGATCGCGACATGAAGACCATCAAAATACCGACGCTCGCCGGTCTGGCGGCAGCGATGCTCGCCCCGACGCCCGCCATCGCCGCGACGCCGATCGTCGGACGCTGGCTGACCGAGGGGAAGACCGCGATCGTCACCGTCGCCCCATGTGGAGCGACCCTGTGCGGGCGGATCACGACCTTGATGAAGCGCCCTGAATCGGGGCCGCCGGTGGATGCGAAGAATGTTGATCCCGCGTTGCGCGGACGACCGCTTCAGGGTCTGCCGATACTGACCGAATTCAGCGATGCCGGCGATACGTGGCGCGGCAGGATCTACGATCCGCAAACCGGCAAGACGTACAAGTCGGTCGTCTCGCGCGACGCGGACGGGACGTTGAAGGTGCAGGGATGCATCGCCTTCCTCTGCCAGACACAGACGTGGACGGCAGTCAGGAATTGACGATCCCGCCGCGAACGAACGCTTCTGAAACCGCCATGCTGACCATGGGAGACCGATCGTGACACTTCGGACGCCGAACCTCACCCGGCGTGACTTCGCTGCCGGCGGCGCGCTCACGCTGGCGATGGCCGCTCGTCCGGCGGCGGCGCTCGACATGGCGGTGCCGGCCGGGCTCGACGCCGTGGTGACGATCGATCCGACGCGCAAGACGCGCTTCAACCGGATGATCTTCGGACAGTTCCTCGAACATTTCCACCGCCAGGTCTACGGTGGCGCGTTCGAGCCGGGTTCGCCCTTGTCCGACCGCGCCGGCTTCCGTCTCGATGTCGTGCAGGCGTTGCGCGAATTGCGCATCCCGATCGTGCGCTGGCCTGGCGGCTGCTTCGTCTCGGCCTATCACTGGATGGACGGCGTCGGCCCCAAACGCACCCCCGCCTTCAACAAGCCATGGGGCGTCGAGGACCCGAACACCTTCGGCACCGACGAATTCGTGCAATGGTGTCGGCTGATCGGCTGCGAACCCTATATCTGCACGAACGCCGGCACCGGCGGCTTTGAGGAGATGAGCAACTGGGTCGAATATTGCAATCTGCGCGAACAAGGCTCGTTCTCCCGCCTCCGTCGCGCCAACGGCCACCCCAATCCGTTCGATGTCCGATATTGGAGCATCGGCAACGAAAACTACTTTCCGACCGAGATTGGCTCGAAGACCACGGCCGAATGGGGAATGCTGGTCCGTGAATCGGCGAAGCTGATGCGCGCCGTCGACAGCAAGCTGATCCTGCTGGCCGCCGCGACGGTGGACAGCGAATGGACCGCACCGCTGCTGAAGGTCGCCGGCGGCTTCCTCAACTATATCTCGATCCACGGCTATTGGGACGCTTTGTGGGAACAGGGCACCAAGCCCGCCAGCTACATGCAATGCATGATGCGATCCCGACAGCCCGAAGGCCAGATCGAGAAGGCGATCAAAGTCATCGCCGACAACGGGTTTGCGGGCAAGATCAAGATCGCGTTCGACGAGTGGAATTTACGCTCATGGCATCATCCCGGCTTCCCCGGCGGTGGCGCGGATCGCGTCGACCTGATCGGTATGCGCGACGAGAACGACCAGAACGCGACCTACACCATGGCGGATGCGCTGTTCTCGGCATCCTTCCTCAACGGGTGTCTCCGCCATGCCGATGTCGTCGAGATGGCGTGCATGGCGCCGGTCATCAACGTCCGCGGGCCGTTGTTCGTGCACCCGAAGGGCGTGGTGAAGCGGACGACCTTCCACGTCATGCAGATGTACTCGGACCTGCTGCAACCGCATGTCGTCGCCACCCACATCGCCGCGGCGCCACTCGCGTCGGATGGAGCCTCCGTGCCCCAGATCGATGCGATCACCACGGTGAGCGACGATGGTGGCAAGATGGCCATCGCGATCATCAACCGTCATCCGACGCAGGGCGCTCGGCTGCGGATTGCCGGCGTCGGTGGGCGCCAGGGACGGCTGGATATTCTCGACGGCGACTCGCCTGACGCCTTTAACGACGTAGCCCGTCCATCCCGCGTCACGCCGCGCCAGATCACGGCCGATGTGTCGAAAGGCACCGTCATGGTGACGCCGCATTCGCTCTCGATCCTGTCGCTGACGATTTAGCCGGTCGGTAACGCATCAGTCGTGTTGATCAGGTGGTAGCCGATCGCCCCGCGCCAGCGCTGTGACAGCGTCTGCGGCAAACCTGAACGGTTACGTTGAACCACTCCACGCCGACGCAGCGACAGGTATAGCTTCCTAGGCTCAGGACCCATTTATTCACTTGCGCGGACTGTGTCGGATTGGCTCAATGGCGGCACCGGGGGCGTTACCATGAGTGATCTGGTCCTGTTGTCGGTGCCGCAGATGCGTCGGATCGAACTGTATTTCCCGCTGTCGCATGGCATTCCAGGGTCGATGATCGCCAGATCGTGAGCGGCATCATCTTGGTGATCAAGAACGGTCTGCGCTGGTGCGATGTCCCGCGGGTACGAACCGCACAAGACAATCTACAACCGCTTCATCCGCTGGAGCCGGCTCGGCGTTTTCAACCGCATCTTCGGAGCGCTCGCCGCCAAAGGTTGCGGTGGCTCGCACGACACGCGAACGTGGTTTTGGCGAAGTAAGCAGCGTGTTGGGCGCGCACTCCCTCAGCACGGCGGCCGTGCTGCGGCCAGACCCGGGTTCGGCGGCGCTTCGATCGATCGTCCGAAACCTGACGCAAACGCGCGATGGCGCCACCTACTTTGCCGGGCGGGTCTGGGGCGCCGTGCTGCGATCCGAAAACGACGGGGCAGTTCATCCGCTGGTCGGCCGAAGCGCACCCGATGTCGCGCTCGTTAACGGGCGGCGGCTGAACGACGTCCTGCGTGACGGGCGAGCATGGCTGATCGACCTCGACCCCGCTGAGCCCTTGCGAACGGTCGCCGCCGGATGGGCGGACCAGCTCGGCTACCTCGCCGGCACTCCGACGCCGGATGTGGATTCCGCCGCCCTGCTGGTCAGACCCGACGGGGTGGTCAGCTGGGCAGGCCGGGAAGCTGATCGCGCCGCGCCGATACTGGCCCTTGCCCGCTGGCTTGGCGAGCCTGCCCGACAGCGGCCGGAGAAATATCAGGCCGCAGCGTCTGCCGAATAATCCATTGCGGCGAGATCGGTGAGCAAATCAGGGCCTGACGGCTCCCAGCCCAATCGCGCCCGCGTCCAGGAATTGGACGCGGTCATGTCGAGCGCGGCAAACGGTGCCATCCAGCCGAAGTATCGCTCGACGTCATCGATCGCAATCGAACGAACAGGAAGCCCGGCGCCCCTGCCGATTGCCTCGGCGATAGCGCGTGAGGCGATGCCCTCCTCTACCGAAGCATGATAACGCGCACCCGGCTCCCCCCTCTCCAGCGCCAGGACGTAAAGCTTCGCCACATCGCTGACGTGCGCCGCGGACCAGCGCGTCCGCCCTTCGCCTACGTATGCCACCGCTCCGGCACGGCGCGCTTCGGCGACCAGCGGGGTGATCAGCCCGGCCTTCGTAGTATCGTGCACCTGCGGAAGCCGGATGGTGCGCACGTCTATCCGTTGTGCAATCAGTGCGGCGCCGGCGAGTTCGGTCGCGATGCGCGGATTGGCGTGGTGCGGGTTGAGCACATCCTCGATTGCCGGCCCGCCCTGAAGCGGCGTGCCGATGCCGACCCCGGACGTGATGAGGAGCGTCTTGTGCGTCCCCGCCAGAGCCTCGCCCATCGCGGCGATGTTGCGCTCGTCCTTCTTCGTGTTTTCGAAGAAGGTCTCGAAATTGTGGTCGAACGCGCAGTGGATCACCGCATCGGCCGCCGCAGCGCCGCTGGCCAGCGTCTCGGGGCTCTCCAGGTCGCCGCGATGAACCTCGACGCCAGCCGCTTCGAGTTGCCGGGCACCTGCATCGGATCGGGTGAGGCCCAGCACGCCATGGCCGCGGGCGAGCAGTTCGGGGATGATGTGCGAACCGATAAACCCGGTCGCGCCGGTAAGGAACACGCGCATGGAAAGTCTCCTTCTCTTCCCAAGCTATTTCGCAACGCTCCGTACCCTGTTAAAGTAGTGGCGTTATCGTGGTATAACGTTCAACAGGATGCGGTCATGGCCAGCAAGGCACCCAACCAACTCGGCACGTATCTGCGCGATCGGCGCATTCGGCTCGATCCGGCAGCGTTCGGGTTCGGCGGCGGCCGTCGGCGCACCCCCGGCCTACGCCGTGAGGAGGTGGCGAGCCGGGCCAACATCAGCCCCACGTGGTACACCTGGCTGGAACAAGGCCGCGGCGGCGCGCCGTCAGCCGACGTGCTCGATCGCATCGCCAAGGGCCTGATGCTGACCGAGCCCGAGCGCGAGCACCTCTACATGCTGGGCCTGGGTCGTCCGCCCGAGGCGCGCTATCAGCCGGTCGACGGTATCACGCCGCGTCTGCAACGCGTGCTCGACGGGATGGCGCTGAGCCCTGCGATCATCAAGACGGCGATGTGGGACGTCGTCGGCTGGAACCGGGCCGCTGCGATTTTGCTGACCGACTATGCGAAGCTGCCGCGCGAGGGACGCAACATCCTCCGGCTTATGTTTGGCAGCGACCATGTCCGCGCACGGAACGAGGATTGGGACAGCATCGCTCGCTTCGTGGTCGGCGCCTTCCGCGCCGACGTAGCGCGTGCGGGCGCCAACAACAGCGCGGAGGCAACAAAGCTGGTCACCGAGCTCTGCCTGGTCAGTGCCGAATTCGAGGCGTTGTGGCAGGACAATGACGTGGTCGCACACGGGGACGGCGTGAAGCGCATTCATCATTCCGACGCAGGGCTACTTGCAATGGAGTTCTCCTCCTTTGCCGTCGAAGGCAGGCCGGAACTCGGGATGATAATCTACAATCCCGCTTCACCCGACGACGCCGATCGCCTGCGCGCGCTGCTGGACGCGCCAAGGTGAATGTGACGTGACCCCAGTCTTTCATCCAGCTGCGACCAGAGACCGACCGGTGTTGTTGCGCATGAGCGCAGTTGAAGCAATGGGCGGGGTTAACCCCGCCCATTGCTGTTCGAGCCCGGCAGCGAACGCAGCCGGGGTAGCGTAGCCTAGCGACGAGTGCGGCCGCTCGGTGTTGTAGTCGTCGACCCAGCGCGCCAGGATCGAGCGGGCCTGGCGAACCGTGAAGAATAGCGTCTCGTTGAGCAGCTCGTCGCGCATGCGACCGTTGAAGCTCTCGACGAACCCGTTCTGCGTCGGCTTGCCCGGCGCGATGTAATGCCACTCGACGCCCGCGTCGCTGGACCAGGCAAGCACCGCGTTCGACGTCAGTTCGGTCCCGTTGTCGCTGACGATCATCTTTGGCCTGCCACGTTCCGCGATCAGATCGGTCAACTCGCGCACGACCCGCCGGCCCGAAATCGACGTGTCCACCACTGCCCGAAGGCACTCGCGCGTCACGTCGTCGACGATGTTGAGCACGCGGAACCGTCGGCCAGTGACGAGCTGGTCGTGCACGAAGTCCAGGCTCCAGCGCTGGTTGGGGAGCGCCAGCACCGGCGCAGGTGCCCGCGCGCCACCGGCGCGCCTTCGTCCCTTCCGGCGCCTGACCGTCAGCCCTTCCTCACGGTAGAGCCGCTGGGTCTTCTTGCGGTTGATCGTGATGCCGTCCCGGCGCAGCAGGATGTGCAGCCGTCGATAGCCGAACCGTCGGCGCTGCTGCGCCAGCTCGCGCAGACGCGACCGAAGGTCGCCATCATCTGCCCGGCACGAGCGATACCGCATGCTCGTGCGGTCCGCCCCGACGACAGCACACGCCCGCCGCTCGCTCATCCCCAACGTCGCCTGGAGATGCGCAACCGCTTGTCGCTTCGCGGCGGGCGTCACCACTTTTTTGACAGCAGGTCTTTCAACCCCGCGTTGTCCAGCATCGTGTCCGCAAGCAGCCGCTTGAGCCGCGCGTTCTCCTCTTCAAGCGACCTCAGACGCTTCGCGTCAGATACCTCCAGGCCGCCGAACTTCGCCTTCCATGCATAGTAGGTCGCGCTCGACATGCCGTGCTTGCGGCACAGTTCCGTCACCACCGCACCCGCCTCGGCCTCCTTCAGGATGCCGATGATCTGCTCTTCCGAAAACTGCTTCCGCTTCATTCCGTCCGTCCCTTCGAGGGGCCGGTCTCTAGGTCCAGGTGGATGAAGAAACGGGGGTCACGTCAAATGATCCTTACGAGCGCCGCACGGCCTCGCCGATCTCGAGCCCGCGCTGGTCACTCCTTATGGCCGTCTGTTAGGTCAGCGATGGAAGCAACCGTAGCGGCGGCCCGACGTTTACGGCGCAACGGAGATGACCGATGCTAGCCCTCGCACTTGTCCTTGCCGCCACCACTCAACTCGATCGATGCCTTAACGAAGGCGAGGCCGCGCGCGGCGTGACCCCGGCCATGTCAGCCTGTTACGTTGCGGACTACCAACGAGCCGACGCGCAACTGAACGCTACGTATAACGCGGTGATGAAGCGTATTCCGGTCGCCCGTCGGGCCGTTCTGCGCGCATCGCAACGCGCGTGGATTAGAAAGCGCGATGCCGCTTGCCCGATTGACGATCACCCCGGCGTCGGCACGATCGAGACGTTGAACCATCCCGCATGCCTGACAAAGCAGACCACCCGCCGGACTAGCTGGCTGACGCGCTTCCGCTAACTTCGCTGAAGCCCGCCTATGGCCAGACGTGTTGGACCCCCAATCTGCCATTCATGCCCCCCTCCCCGCTTCGCGACTTCGGCCGCTCGTTCATCATGAGCTTTAAAGCGCGAAGTCGCTGTGCTGTCGATGTAGCACACTTAAAGGGACCCTGTCGTTGCTCTTGCTTTTTGCCTTTGCGCAGGTTGGGACATCGAACTGGTGGACAATGCCGCCGTGGAGCGCGGCCCGGAAGGTGGCTACGGCAACGAGGGTGCGATCATCCAGGCGCTAGCGCCGCTACCGACCTTCAGCGACTTACGACCAGTTGTAGGTTCTTGGATCGTCGGCACTGATCCTGTCGCAATGTACATCCGTGAGGACGATGTCGGCATCACCCGCGATAAGGCGCGCTTCATACCCCACGTAATTATCTGAATATAGATGACCCAATGGTGGTCACTCACGCCTGACGCTGCGCTCGCCAACTTCTGCCCTTTATTCATTTTGGCAGCGGCGATAATGGCCAGTCGCCCAGACCCGTTGCGCCAATTTGTAACGTCAGCTCCGATGGTTGCCCGGGCATCGGTTACCCAGCGCAGATAACGAAAATTCGTTGGTGGCGCTGAAAGCGTTTTGATGCCGGCGATCAGTGATGCTGATCGTGGCTCGCCTCATGGGTCAGCAAGCGTAACGCAGTGATGCATTATTGATAGTGACTTGCAATTGCGACCCTGTTAGCTGACCCCGAAATCGAAGGGGAAGTGACAGTGCGTTTTTCAACGATGCTGCTCGCCACCACGGCCGTGGTGGCGATGGCGCCTACGTGTGCATTCGCGATGGGCAAGGACGAGCCTGTGGGCGCAGCCGCTCATGCGGTCGATGCCGAACCGGTGGCGACCGATGAGGTCCGGACCGACGAGCGCGACGAGCGCAACCAGAGCGAGATCGTCGTCGTCGGCAAGAGCTATGGCCGGGAAGTCGGCAAGACGGTCACGCCGCTGAAGGATGTCGCTAACACTGTCACCGTGATCGAACGCGAGCAGATCGAGGCGCAGAACCTGTTCACGTTGGAAGACGCGCTGACCGCGACCAACGGCATCACCGTCAACGGCATCGGAAGCGAAGACCCGTCCTATTTCTCGCGGGGGTTTGCCATCTCGAACTATCTCGTCGATGGCGTCCCGACGCTGTCCTTCAACTTCCCCGGCGTGGTGCCGGACCTCTTCGCCTATGATCGCATCGAGGTTTTGCGGGGCCCTGCCGGACTGTTCAGCGGCTCGGGCAATCCCTCTGGTAGCATCAATCTCGTCCGCAAGCGGCCGCTTGACGCATTCAAACTGCAAGGCTCCGCCGGCTACGGCAGCTACGACAACCTTCGGCTCGAACTCGATATGTCCGCCCCCCTCGGCGACCGGGCCGGAGCCCGCATGGGCATGATGGCGCAGGACCAGGATCAGTTCTTCGATTACGCCCATCGCAACCGCGTCAACGCATTCGCCGTGGGCAGCGTCGAGATCGGCGATCGCACGACGGTCACCGTCGGTGGCTCCTACGACCGTTTCCGCCCGTCGATCCAGTCGGGGCTGCCGGGCTATGCCGGCGATAGCGCAGGCAACGATGGCCGACTGCTCGACGTCCGCCGTTCAACGTATCTGGGTGCCGATTGGAACCGATTTGAATCGAAGACTTGGACGGGCTTCGCCGAAATCGCGCACCGGATTAGCGACCGCTGGACGCTGCGTGCAACGGGCCTGTTCACGGACGTCGATCGCATCGACATCTACAGCTATGTCGGGAATGCGGCGATCACCACGGCTGCGAATGCGGTGACGCCGGCGCTCGCCAACAACGGTACGACGACGCAGATCGCTTATCGCGGCGACAGCTTTTCCAAGACGCGGTCGTTTGACGTCAACGGGGTCGGCAGCTTTCCGCTGTTCGGACGGGACCAGACGCTGATCCTGGGCGCCGATTATCAGGCGCAGGATTACGACAGCTATTATACCCGCCTCAGCGGCTATGCGCGGATCAACGTCTTCAATCCCGTATCGCCGACGGAACCGCCGCTCACCCCCTATGCCGCCTCGCCTTATTACCCGGTGCAGGGAACGAACGCGATCTGCCCCAACCGGACGACACCCGTCACCCCCGCGCCGGCCAATTGCGTCCTCCAGAGCTACGGCGGCACCAACACCGTCATCGAACAATATGGCATGTACGGCCAGCTACGTCTGCAACCGGTCGCCGGCCTGACGCTGGTCGGGGGCGGTCGCCTGACTTGGTGGGAGCAGACGATCGACACGCTGCTGCCGACCCCCGCCCGTGGCCAGCCGCAGAACATCGACAACCGGTTCACGCCCTACGCGGGCGTTGTCTGGGACGTGACGCCGAACCTGAACATCTATGGCAGCTATGCCGACAGCTTCACGCCGCAAGCCGCACCTGCCAACCGCGTGCGCGAAGATGGCGGCAAGGTCCAGCCTCTGATCGGCAGCCAGTATGAGGTCGGCAGCAAGTTTGCGCTGATGAACGACCGGCTGTTGCTGTCGGCGGCCGTCTACCAGATCGAGCAGACCGGCCGCATCTTCAATCCACCGGAATTGACTACCGTCTACCTCCAGGTCGGCAAGGTTCGTGCCCGCGGCATCGAAGCGGAGGCGACCGGCGAGATCCTGCCGGGGTGGCGCGTCAACGGCGGCTATACCTTCACCCGCACCAAATATCTCGAGGACACGCAGCCCCAGTATGAGGGCCTGTCGCTGACGCCGATCATTCCCAAGCATATGATCAAGGCGTTCACCAACTACACCGTCCGGAACGGGGCACTGCAAGGTGCGAGTGTCGGCGGCAGCGTCACCTGGTTCAGCGAGACCTCCGGCGGCACTCCGTCGATCATCGTGCCGGTCACCTCCGCCACGCCTAATGGACGGTCAATCTCGTCGGTGGTCCGCCAGCCGGCCTATGCGGTCGTCGACCTGCGCGCCGGCTACAAAGTCAGTGAGCAATTGTCGCTTTCGGTCAACGTCGCCAATGTTCTCGACAGAAATTACTACGCGCGCATCTCTTCCACCGGCCGCGGCAATTACTACGGCACGCCGCGGACGGTGTTCGCGACGCTGCGGTTCGCCTACCCATGATCGCGCCGGCAATGGGTCGGGCCGTGCTGTGGCGAAGGCGTGGTGACAATACTCTGCGCTTGATCGCTGCCGTGCCGCTCGGCTATGCCGTTGCCAGCCTGTGGGCGGCCGCGCTAGCACGAACCCTGCCGATGGCCCGGTCGGAGGCGACGGTGACCGGTACGCTAGTCGCCCTGCTGCTCTGCGCGCTGTTCGCGATGTACGCTTATGGCGCTCGAAGCGGATGGCGGGCGACCTGGGTTATGTGTCTTGCCGGCCTGGTCGCCGGCGGGATCGTCTATGCGTCGATCGAGACGGCGGGGCGGATATGAGCAAAGGCCTTCGGCAATCGCAATCGACGCTGCATACCTGGTCGGGCCTGTTACTCGGCTGGGTCCTGTTCCTGGTGTTCGTGACGGGGACCCTCGCTTTCTGGCGCGAGGCGCTCAACCGCTACATGCGGCCCGAGCTGGCGCGCATCGAACAGCCGATGCATGTCCTCGACGGGGCGCAACGCTTCCTGGCGAAGAAGGCGCCCGACGCGAAGAGCTGGTTCATCACCATGCCCAATCCTGCCATGCCCGGGGCTCAGGTCTCCTGGCAGCCGCAGCCGAAGAAGGGCGAGCATGGCGGCCGCCGCGGCGGGGGACGCGGCCGGCGCGACAATCAGGCGCTGATCGGCGCCGACGGCATGCCGACGCACGCTCGCGACACCCGCGGGGGCGAGTTCTTCTACCGCTTCCACTTCGATCTCTATTATCTGCCAGTCGTCTGGTCGCGATGGCTGGTCGGCGTCGCCGCGATGATGATGCTGGTCGCGATCCTCACAGGCATCGTCACACACAAGAAGATCTTCCGCGATTTCTTCACGCTGCGCCGGCGCAAGGGCCAGCGGTCCTGGCTCGACGGACACAATGCCACCGCGGTGCTCGCCCTGCCCTTCCACCTGATGATAACCTATACCGGCATCGTCACCCTGATGGGCTTGCTGATGCCTTGGGCGACCGTCGCCAATTATGCCGACGAAACCACGATGTTCGCCGACCTGTTTCCCGAAGCGCCGGTGGTGGAGCGCATGGGGCAGCCGGTACCGATCCTAGCGTTGTCGGCGATCGCCACAGATGCGGAACGTCGGCTCGGCGGCCCGATCGGCTCCATCCAGGTGAGCCAGCCCGGCGATGCCGCCGCGCGCGTCACCCTCCATCGCACGCCAGCCTCGCTGCTCAATACGCGGGCACCGTCGATCACCTATGACGGAACCAATGCCACGCCCGTCTGGCGATCGCCACCGCCCGGCGGGGCAGCGGCGACCGCCGGCGTGATGATCGGACTACATGCGGGCCGGTTCGCCGACCTCCTGCTACGCTGGATATACTTCCTCTGCGGCGTCGCGGGGACACTGATGGTGGCCAGCGGATTAGTGCTATGGACGGTAAAGCGTTGCGAGAAGCTTTCCGATCCTGCCCGCCCGCATCTCGGCTTCCGCATGGTCGAGCGCCTCAACGTCGCGGTTATCGGGGGATTCCCGCTCGGCATCGCAGGGCTATTCTGGGCGAACCGGTTGCTGCCGGCAGCTCTGCCAGGAAGGTCACAATGGGAAGTCCATGTCCTATTCATCGCTTGGGGCGGCGCGGTGATTCTGTCGCTGCTGAGGCGACCTTCCGCGGTCTGGCCAATCCTGTTCGGGGCGACCGGCATGCTTTTGGCCGCGCTGCCGATCTACAACGTGTTCGGCACACAGTGGAATGCCGTCAGTTCGATCAGCGCGGGCGACCTGCTGCCCTGAGCGTCGATCTCACCATGATCGTCTTCGCTGTCGCATTCCTCTGGCTCGCCCGTCGCGTGGCGCGTTACCGCCCGCCCGTCCGTGCGGGTCGCCTTGCCCGTACAAGAGCAGATGCTCTGTCTAAGTTGGAGGCAGTGGCATGACATGGCTGACCCTTATCCTAGCGGTGCTGGCGTTCGGGTGCCTCGGCTCCGCCACCGATGACCACCAACAGCGCTTGACGGGGCGGCGGCTTGCATCCGCGACCAAAGCCGGATGGCGCGCAGGCGCATGGGTTGCTCTGGCTGTTGCGTTGGGTAGCGCCGTGGCGGCACGTGGCTGGGTGTTTGGCCCTGTGCTGTGGTGCGGAGTGGTAATGCTGGCGGCGGGCATTGTGTTCGTCGCGCTCAACTTCATTCCCCGGCGAACATCTGCAACAGAAAAGTGAGGGTATGCGGGACCACCATGCGGATAGGCTATGGTTTGAACCCTATTTCTAACATGCTTGGCCTCGTTTTAGTCCGGCGCGACCCAATCGCGGACATTGAGCGCCGCCTGAGAGCTGCTGAAAACCGGTCGCAGACCGTGCGGAAACTCACGGGCTGGCCGCCATCTGACGCTTCTCGCGTCCGGGCGGGTCAGAGACCGGTCTTATTTGGATTTGCGGCCGTGCTGACGCCGGGATGGCTTGATGGCCCGCATGTCTGGCGTTGTGCCGACGCAAATGGCGCGCCGGATCAGGCCTGCATCGCCCGGATCAGCCCCGGCACTCCGATGAGGGTGATGGCTCGCCTGAGATTGTAGGCGAGCGCGGTCAGGCTGAACTCGGCACGCACCTTCTCCAGCCCGCGCATCAGGAACGCGCCCTGGTTCATCCATTG
Source organism: Sphingomonas insulae (assembly GCF_010450875.1). Classification (NCBI taxonomy): domain Bacteria; kingdom Pseudomonadati; phylum Pseudomonadota; class Alphaproteobacteria; order Sphingomonadales; family Sphingomonadaceae; genus Sphingomonas; species Sphingomonas insulae. The sequence goes on along the minus strand of NZ_CP048422.1, from coordinate 2,209,332 downwards.
CTTGATCGAGCCGAAGGGATGCTCGACCGTTTTCCGACGGACGTTCAGGATACCGGGCCTAGCGGCGAGCCGCGTCGCCATGCGGTCCAGCACCGCCTCGTTCTCCCAGCGGTTGATGCGCCGCCAGCGGCTGCTCGTGCAGCGCGGCTTGATGGTGCAGGCGGCACAGGCGGCGGGGTTGGAATATTGGATGTTGGCGTGGCCGCGTGTCACCGCGCGATAGCTGATGTCGAGCGTCCGGCCACCCGGGCAGTGGTACGCGTCCGCTTCGGCGTCGTAGCGAAAAGATCCTTAGGAAAACGGCCGTTGGCGATAGCGCTGCCCCGTTTCGGCCGGGCGACATAGGGCGTGATACCGTTCGCCTCACACGCCTCAATGTCCTCGCCTTTGTAATAGCCCATGTCGGCAACCGCATCGATTTGCTCGACACCAAGCGCCTCCTTGGCCGCACCGGCGGTAAGTGCCAGCAGGCCCATGTCCGTGGCGGCGTTGGTGATGTGCTGCTCGACGATGAGCTTGTGCTTGGCATCGACCGCGACCTGCGAGTTGTAGCCGACCGTGATCTTTTGACCCGTGACCATCGCGCGCGCATCCGGGTCGGTCAGCGAGATCTGGCTCTCACCGCTGGCGGTCAGCTGGTCCAGCATCGCCTCCTGCGCCTGCCGCCGCTCGCGCACCCTGGCGATCTTCGCAGCCAGGACCTCGCCACGACCAGGCCCATGGCCATCCTCGCCGCGGTCGATGGCGTCCAGCTCGACCAGATATCCCTCAAGCCGCTCGTCGGCTGCGGCGATATACCTAGCCAGCTTGTCGCGGGAAAAGTTGCGTCCAGGGCTATTCACCGCCTTCAGCCGCGTGCCGTCCACCGCCAGCAGCTCGCGCCCGAACAGGTCGAGCTTGCGACACAGGATGACGAAGGCACGGAACACCGCCTTAAACGCGCTCCGGTTGTCGCGACGAAAGTCGGCGATGGTCTTGTAGTCCGGCCGCAACCCGCGCAGCAGCCAGATCAGCTCGAGGTTGCGCGTCGTCTCCGCTTCCAGGCGCCGGCTCGACCGCACCCGGTTGAGATAGCCGTACAGGTACAGCTTGAGCATGTCGGCCGGATCGTAGCCGGGCCGCCCGGTCGCCTTCGGTTGCGACCGCACGAAGCCAGCATCGCCCAGGTCGAGGTCGTCGACGAACGCGTCGATGAACCGCACCGGGCTATCCGCCGCCACATAGTCCTCGACCGATGCCGGCAGCAGCAGTGCTTGGTCCCGAGCATGACCCTCGATGTACGCCATGGACGCAGCATACGCCGGTCAGCGACCCGATGGAATCAATTGCCGAGTTTCCGCACAGTCTGGATCATTATTGAGAACGGAAGCACGAGCTTGACTTGACCGACGTGAAACCGGACGCTTGGGCCATGCGAAGCGATGCGCGATGGTGGAAACCGCCGGCGCAGGCGGGAAAATATCCCGGCATAAGGAGTACTCGTCCAACGCATCGACGATCCCGCTCCCGCCTTGTGGACGGAAGATCAGCTCACGGAACAGCGGACAGGCTGCTTGTTCTGATGACGACGCGCGAGGCGCTTGCGGGCGCCAAGCGACCTTTCGACGTCACCTGGTTCCTGCCATTCCTCGTGAAGTATCAGCGGCCCCTCATCCAGGTGCTGGTCGCATCGTTCGTCATCCAGATCGTGGCGCTGATTTCCTCGATCTTCTTCCATCTCATCATCGATAAGGGTCTGGTCGACGGCACGCTGAGCACGCTCGACGTCCTCGCGGTCGGCCTCAAGGCCATTTTCATCTAGGACACACTGCTCAACAGCACCCGCCAATGGCTACTGAGCCATACGACATCGCGGTTGGATGCGGAACTTGGCGCGTCGCTCTTTGAGAAGGCATGTTCCATCGTGAACGCGGTGCCGAGCAGTCCGACCGTCTTGAAGCCGACCGCGTTGACGCGTTCGGCCGTGGGATCGGCGATGTGGAGGAGCGGCACGCCAACCACTGCCTGAGGCTCGTGCTGTTGAGGATGGTGATCTCACCATCGAACTACGTGGTGAGCTTGCGTCGATGCTGTCGCTATGCGCTGGCGCGAAAACGCAAAAAGCCTCCGCAGGTATTCCCCGGAGGCGATATAAATCAGGCTGGTTGCGGGGACAGGATTTGAACCTGTGACCTTCAGGTTATGAGCCTGACGAGCTACCGGGCTGCTCCACCCCGCGATGAGGTCCATCAAAGTGGTACTTTGATGGATGAGGGTCCAGGGAGACACGAACGCCCCCGCGTGTGTGCGGGGGTGTTGGTGGTCCAGGGACCGGAGACGTTGTGATGGGTTCCAAGCCTTGATCTGCACCCGCCGGCTGCAATGCCTGGCGACGACCTACTCTTCCATCGCTTGAGCGATAGTACCATTGGCGCAGTCGGGTTTCACGGCCGAGTTCGGGATGGGATCGGGTGGGACACCGACGCTATAGCCACCAGGCAATGAAGCGGGCGGATGCGGGTATCACATCGAAGTGGTACTTCGATGCGGTTTGGGCTTTTGGGACCCACCGCGTTTCATTGCGATGGGCTCCTTAAAATCGATGCACCTTGTCTGCCAGCAACCCGGAACACCGGGCGCTGGTTGTGTGAAGGTTTATTCTGGCGTCGAGCTATTGGTCATCCACGTACATCGCTGACATTTGGGCCGAGACCCAGGATTGTCATTGATGGTGTGCAACTCTCAAGCGCGAATAGGACAATTAGTATCGGTTAGCTCCATGCGTTACCGCACTTCCACATCCGATCTATCAAGGTCGTGGTCTCCGACCGTCCTGTGAAATCTTATCTCGAGGGAGGCTTCCCGCTTAGATGCTTTCAGCGGTTATCCCGTCCGTACATAGCTACCCTGCTGCGCCGTTGGCACGACGACAGGTACACCAGAGGTACGTTCAACCCGGTCCTCTCGTACTAGGGTCAACTCCTCTCAAATTTCGACGCCCACGGCAGATAGGGACCAAACTGTCTCGCGACGTTCTGAACCCAGCTCACGTACCACTTTAATTGGCGAACAGCCAAACCCTTGGGACCTGCTCCAGCCCCAGGATGTGATGAGCCGACATCGAGGTGCCAAACAACCCCGTCGATATGAGCTCTTGGGGGTTATCAGCCTGTTATCCCCGGCGTACCTTTTATCCGTTGAGCGATGGCCCTTCCACGAGGGACCACCGGATCACTATGACCGACTTTCGTCTCTGCTCGACTTGTCAGTCTCGCAGTCAGGCGGGCTTATGCCATTGCACTCTAACAGCCGGTTTCCAACCGGCCTGAGCCCACCATCGCGCGCCTCCGTTACTCTTTAGGAGGCGACCGCCCCAGTCAAACTACCCGCCACAGAGGGTCCCTGTTCCGGCTTACGGAACGAGGTTAGACATCAGAAAACAACAGGGTGGTATTTCACCTATGGCTCCACATCAGCTGGCGCCGATGCTTCAAAGCCTCCCACCTATGCTACACAGTTCTTTCCTAATGCCACTCTGAAGCTGCAGTAAAGGTGCACGGGGTCTTTCCGTCTAACCGCGGGTACTCCGCATCTTCACGGAGAATTCAATTTCGCTGAGCATGTCCTGGAGACAGTGGGGAAGTCGTTACGCCATTCGTGCAGGTCGGAACTTACCCGACAAGGAATTTCGCTACCTTAGGACCGTTATAGTTACGGCCGCCGTTTACCTGGGCTTCATTTCAGAGCTTGCACCCCTCCACTTAACCTTCAGGCACCGGGCAGGCGTCAGGCCCTATACGTCGTCTTGAAGCCGACTTAGCAGAGCCCTGTGTTTTTGCTAAACAGTCGCTACCCCCTGGCCTGTGCCCCCTCATAACGCTTGCGCGCTGTGAGGGCCTCCTTCTTCCGAAGGTACGGAGGCAATTTGCCGAGTTCCTTCAGGACACTTCTCTCAAGCGCCTTGGTATACTCTACCTGACCACCTGTGTCGGTTTCGGGTACGGTCTATACGGTGGGGCTATTTCCTGGAACAGTTTCGAAGCACGTCCAATCCGATAAGGACGTACAACACACACCATCCGTCACACACCACCAGGCCCACGAATATTAACGTGGTTCCCATCGACTACCCCCTTCGGGCTCGTCTTAGGGGCCGGCTCACCCTGCGCGGATTAGCCTTGCGCAGGAACCCTTGGTCTTTCGGCGAGAGGGCATCTCACCCTCTTTATCGCTACTCATGTCTGCATTCGCACTTCCGATACCTCCACGACCCATTACCAGATCGCTTCAACGGCCTACGGAACGCTCCGCTACCGCGTGGCTTACGCCACACCCTAAGCTTCGGTGCATCAC